>DATFJG010000124.1:0-28712 GCA_035269305.1 Clostridia bacterium | reverse complement strand
GTAATCTTGTAACCTCTAATTTCAGATGCACGTTTTTTAATGTTAATTAAGGCTTCAACAACTACATCAAAATGTGCTTGAGTGTAAACTCTTCTTGGAATTGCTAACCTTGTGAACTCCATTTCAGATTCAAGTTGTTCTCCTGTTTCTGGATCAAGATCTAATAAATAAGAACCAATATCACATGAACGAATACCTGCCTCTTTATATAATTCAATGGCAAGCGCTTGTCCAGGAAACTCGTAGTAAGGAATATGTGGTAATAATGCTTTAGCATCTAAGAATACTGCATGTCCCCCCACTGGATACTGAAAAGGAATACCTTCTTCTTTTAGACGGGCACCTAAATATTCTATCTGACCAATCCTATACTTTAAAAAATCTTCTTCAATTCCCTCATATAATCCAATAGATAAAGCTTCTAAATCTCTTCCTGCTAAACCACCATACGTTACGAATCCTTCATAAGGAATAGTTAAACTCTTAACTTTTTTATATAAGTCTTCACTGTCTTTAACCCCAATTAATCCACCCATATTAACAATGGCATCTTTTTTAGCACTCATTGTAAAAGCATCTGCATAACTAAACATTTCTTGAACGATCTCTTTGATTGTACTATTTTTATAAGCAGCTTCTCTAGTTTTAATAAAATATGCATTTTCAGCATATCTAGCCGCATCAATAATCATTGTAATACCATATTTATCAGCAATTTTCTTCGTTTCTCTTAAGTTTTCCATTGAAACAGGTTGTCCACCAGCTGAATTGTTCGTAATAGTCATGATGATTAATCCAACATTTTCTTTACCATATTTCTCAATCTTTTCTTCAAGTCCTGCTAAATCCATATTTCCTTTAAAGTCACCATATGTTTTAGTATCTCTAGCAATGGCAACAACATTATCAACAGCCTTTGCTCCTAGTAAACCGACATGCCCTCTAGTTGTATCAAAATGCATATTAGAAATACATACTTTCCCTTTAGTTAAAAAACTCGGCAAAAGCACTTGTTCGGCAGCTCGCCCTTGATGAACTGGTTGTGCATACTCATAAGCAAAAATATCCTTAACGGCTTTCATTAATCTTCTATAACCTCTTGCACCTGCATAGGATTCATCGCCTGACATCATACCAGCCCACTGTGAATCACTCATAGCACCTGTACCACTATCTGTTAAAAAGTCTATATATACATCGTCAGAATCCAAACCAAAGACATTGAAATTTGCTTTTTCAATCTTTTCTTCTCTTTCCTCTCTTGTCGTCATCTTTAAAGGTTCAACCATTTTAATCTTAAAAGGTTCCGCTACATATTTTTTCATTAGTCCTCCTCGTCTAGTCATTGAAATCGTTTTCTTGTAAATATTATATAAGTTAAAGACACGACTATAAAACGTCTTTAATTTGTCTTTAATTATTTTCTTTTCTAATGTATAATATAAGCAGTTATTTATTGAAAGGAGATTTTTATGCTTGCTTTAGGCGTTGTAGGACACGAAGAGGAAATCAACAACATTACCAAATTATTATCACATATGGATAATAAAATAAAACCAACTAAGATTTATTTTAATGATTTTAATGATAAAGACACATTAATTAGTAATGTAAAAAAACGAGAAAAAAATCTAGATGCTTTACTCTTTACTGATAAAATTTCATTTGAACTAGTAAATTCCTCTATGATTTCCTCTATCCCCTGGGTTTATATTAAAATGAACGAAAATTTATTATTAACAACACTTTTAAATCTATCTGTTATAAAGAATAAAGATATTAAAGCTCTTAGCATTGATACCTATGATCAAAAAACAATTGATAAGATCTTTAATCGTATTGGATTAGACTATTACAACCAAGTAGCAGTTGCCGATTATGATATATTTAATCAAAATTTTATCCAATACTTAGTAGATTTCCACCAAGAGCAATACCATTCGAATATAAATACGACTTGCATTACGAGTCTTGTTCAAGTATATAATCAACTTGAAAAAAACAACATCCCATGTGTTCATTTAAAAGCGACAAACGAACGTATAAAAGACGCGATCAATCATTTAGCACTGAAAATTCAATCAAAAAAAGATGATAAAAGTCAAACGGTTGTTATTGCAATAAAAATTGACCCTATTAATGAATATTCTTTAATAAACGAAAATGAATATCAGATACTATTAGAAAAAACTAAAGTTACCCAGAAGATTTACCTCTTTGCTCAAAAAATACAAGCTTCCGTTGTAGAAGTTGGTATAGACCAATACTTCTTATTTTGTACAAAAAGTATTCTAGAAACTGAAACCAATGATTTCAAGAAACTGGATATTCTTACGGATGTATCAAATGATACTTCTAGCACGATTAGTATGGGTATTGGTTATGGCATTACTGTAAGAGAAGCTAAGTTGAATGCTCAGGAAGGGATGAAAAATTCACAAAACGCAAAAGGCAATCGTGCTTATATTGTTTATAATGATGAAACGATTGGTCCAATCGCTTCCGAATATCATAGCAGTGAAAATAAACATGCAAAACACCTTGATGAACAATACAATAAAATTGCAAATGATGTTACCGTTAGTATTAATACTATATTCAAACTCCATTGTATTATTGATGAAACACAAAAAGATACATTTACTTCAAAGGAGTTATCAGGTCATTTAGATATAACACCTAGAAGTGTTAATAGAATTCTTAACAAGCTTGAAGAAAATGGTTATGCTGAAGTTATTGGAAAAAAGATGATTTCAAATGCTGGGAGACCTAGTCGGATTATTAAAATAAATTTTTAATAAAAAAATATATAGTTCTACCTATATATTTTAATATCTACTAATTTTTCAATGACATCAGCTATGACCAGTGAATTATGACGTACATAGCCTTTCACCACTTCAATAAAATTGCCTTCAATTCTTTTTATTCTTTTATCTGAAAAATATTCTAAATCTTTTCGATTCATTTTTAAAAACTTAGAGCCATCTTTGCTATAGCGTTCCAAAGATTCTTGATCTATATTTCCTTTATTAGCTATAACGTAATCAAATACATTCTCACCTATATGCTCAATTGCTGCTTGAACGTGTTCGGCAATTGAGTAGCCATCAGTTTCTCCTGGTTGGGTCATAAGATTTGTTACAAAGGCAATTTTAGCATTTGTATTTTTCAAAGCCTTATTAACATCCGAAATAATCAAACTAGGAATAATACTAGTATATAAACTTCCCGGACCAATTAAAATGATATCTGCGTCCATTATAGCAATAGGCACTTCAGTAACAGAACGTACATCCTCTTTATTATAACCAATTCTTTTGATGCGTGATCTTGCTTCTTTAACACGCATAGGAATATTTGACTCACCATTTATTTGATCGCCATTTTCTAAGTAAGCAACTAAATGAACATCCTCATTTGATACCGGTAATACTTTACCAGTCACAGCTAAGATATCACTTATCTTCTTTATAGCATATTCAAAGTTCTTACTAATGCCATCCATAGCAGCAATGAATAAATTGCCAAAGCTTTGCCCTTTTAAACGACCTTCTTCAAATCTATATTGTAAAAGTTTTTCCATCGTTGGTTCTGTATTGGCTAAAGCAATGATACAACTTCTAATATCACCAGGGGGTAACATACCTAAGTCTTCTCTTAAGATCCCTGAGCCACCACCATCATCTGCAACGGTGACAATGGCTGTGATATTCTTATATTTATGTTTTAAACCACGTAGTAAAATAGATAAGCCAGTGCCACCACCTATAACTACAACATTTAACTCACTTTTCATGATACCCCTACTTTTCTATGTCTCGATGAATTTTCACTATATTTGAGTACTCTTTAGATAATTCTTCGTACAAATTATTAATGAAGGTTACAGACCGATGATGCCCACCAGTACAACCAACAGCAATAATCAATTGTTTCCTTTCATTTCTTCTACAAACCTCTGCTGTATAACGTACTGTACTCAAAATGCGTTTGTAAATCTCCTTAGCATCTTCAAAACCCATAACATATTCTCTTACTTCTTCATCATTACCAGTTTTATGTCTTAGATTTTCCATATAATATGGATTAGGTAAAAATCTAACATCAAAAACAGTATCTGCATCTAAAGGAATGCCTCGTTTAAATCCGAAAGACTTAAGCACAAGATTCATTTCCTTTTTTTCTTTATTATTATCATAAAGCTTGTTAATTTCATTCTTTAATGTCGTTAGATTAAAATCATCAGTCTTTAAAATGTAATCTGCCTTTGATTTAAGCTCAGACAGAATCTCACGTTCTTCTTTAATTGCTTCTTCTATGCTACCATTTGGTTTTAAAGGATGAGTTCTTCTAGTTTCTTTATACCGATTAATTAGAGTCTGTGTATCGGCTTCTAAAAACAACACACTATAATCATATCCCTTTTGTTTTAACTTCTCTAGGTTTTCAACTAACTCATTGAAAAACTGCTTATTTCTTACGTCACTAACCAAAGCTACTTTATCAATATGTTCAATATTATGGTCACACAAATGAATAAAATCCGATATTAAAGCTGGTGGCAAATTATCTATACAATAATATGCATTGTCTTCAAATACTTTTTTCGCTTGTGTTTTTCCCGCCCCTGAAAGTCCAGTTATGATTACAAAATCCATTTTTAGTCTCCTCTATAGTTAACAATTCTATTTTTATCTAATCCAGCACTTTCAATACGGGCCATAACATCATCATATACGCCTATGTGCTCTGCTAAATGTGCATCAGATGAAACAATGAATTCTACATCATGTGTCATTGCAATTTTAATTTCATCAACAGTTAAATGTGTATGACGTTCATTAATTTCAAGTTTTGTTCCAGTTTCTGCAGCAACTCTTGCTACTTTATCCATATCAACATCGCCTTTATCGCCAGGGTGAGTTAAAATATCAATATCATATTTCCTCATAGCATTCACTAAAGACAAAGTATTAAAGTTCTTTATTTTTTTTCTGAAATATGGAATTTTCTTTCCTAACAAATTATAAATGTGAATTTTAATATCTCTCCAGAATCTTACAGGTTTTGAACCAAAATGATAGCCTGCTAACAAGACATCAATATTTTCTTTAATCATATCTGTTGCATCAATTGTACCATCTACACCTAAAATATTTGCTTCAATACCTAATAATACTTCAATTTCCGGATACTTTTCATTCATTGCGTTTACTTGTTCTCTAAGCTTAATAATATCAGCTTCTTTAATACCAAAAAAATAATGTTCTGGTCCATGATCTGTAATAGCAATCATATCTAAACCTTTAGCAATGGCTGCTTTTACATTCTCTTCCATTGTACTTTTACCATCGCTATAATGGGTATGCATATGAAGATCATATTTTATATTCATTTAATCACGTCCTAAAATTCGTACTTCCCTTTCTAATGTTACATTGAATTGATCAAAAACTACTTTTTTTACCATGTCAATTAGTTGTAAAACATCTTTGCAAGTTGCATTACCTCTGTTGACAACAAAACCACAATGTTTATCACTCACTTGAGCATCTCTAAAACGAAAACCTCTTAAACCCGCATCATCAATTAGCTTGCCGGCATAGTAACCTTCAGGTCTTTTAAAAGTGGACCCTGCTGAAGGTAAGTCTAGTGGTTGTTTTGAAATACGCTTTTCATCTAATACTTGAACTTCTTTTTTTATCTGGTCAATGTTACCTTCTTTTAAAACAAAACAAACACTTAGAACAACATAATTCTTTTTACTAACGATACTCTTTCTATACCCTAATTCTAAATCCTTATTCAAAATCTTTTGTACTTTTCCATCACTATCTAATACTTTAGCATATTCAACAATATCTTTCATCTCGCCACCATAGGCACCTGCATTCATATAAATTGCACCACCAACAGTACCAGGAATACCAGAAGCAAATTCAAATCCGGTGAGTGATGCTTTAGCAATTTTCTTTGATAATGTTGAAAGTAGCATTCCTGCTTGAACATATACCTTATTGCCGTGAATTCTATAATCATTAAAGGTTTCAGCAATTTTTATTATTACCGCATCTAACCCTTCGTCAGGCACTAAAATATTTGTTCCATTACCAATAACATAATACTTAACATCTTCGTCTTTACATATTTGAATAACTTTTTTTATTTCATCAATACTTTTTACTTTTACTAAGATCTTTGCTGGTCCACCAATTTTAAAATACGTATGCTCTTTTAAAAGTTCATTCTCATAAACTCTATTGTCATTAACGATACTTTGTATTTTCTTTATAATATCTTTCATAAACGCTCCATTTCTTTATTAAATTATTTTTTGGATTAATTGTTCTTTTACCTCATCAATCTTCTTACTTCTATGGCGTTTTCCGTGTTCAATGCTAATTCTTATGTCATTTAAAACTTTGATTGGGTTGTTTGAAAATTGAATCACACGGTCAGATAATAATAAAGCTTCGTCAATATCGTGGGTAATATGTATAACTGTTTTTTGATCTTTCTCCCAAATTTTAATAAAATAGTCAATAAGTTCTAACTTTATTTTTAAATCTAATCCAGTAAACCCTTCATCCATTAAGAGTAGTTTTGAAGAATAAGCAAAAGCCCTTGCGATAGCAACACGCTGTTTCATACCACCACTTAAGCTCTTAGGATATAGGTTCTTTTCAACTTCTAGATCAACAAGACGTAATGCTTCATTAATAACTTTTTCATTATCTGTTACAAAGGCAATATTATCATAAACGCTTTTCCAATTCAATAATCTTGGCTCTTGAAATATAAATGAGATCTTTGTTGGATCCATTCCATTTATATTTCCCGTAAAATTATTGTCTATTCCTGAAATCATTTTTAACAAGGTTGTCTTACCACAACCTGAAGGACCTAAAATTGTAGTAATTTCATTATCATTTATTTTCAAAGAGAAGTTTTTAAATATAATATTCTCATCAAATTTTTTATATACATTGTTTATCTCAATCATTTTCCCTCCTTGATTCTATGACAATTTTAATTATAACATATCAAAGGTCTTTTAAACAAAAAAAGAGCCTATAATTGGGCTCATATATAGAGTTAACTAATTTGTCTGTATAGATTTTTTTCTTCTAAGAATATAAACTCTATTTCTTTTACAACACTATTTTCATCATTTGTACCTATAATTTTTGAAACATGTTCTCGAATATTTAAATTTCCGTTGATCATGCCATACGACCAATCACTTACACGAAACATTGATAAATCATTTAAGTTATCTCCAAAACATATGATTTTATTGAAGCTAAACTCCTCTTTTAAAATCAAAGCCGCTTCTCCTTTTGTGGCTTTCAGAGGATTGATTTCTAACCAATAAGAATCATTATAACTATCTTTGTAAAAATCGATACCCAAGTTATACTTAGAAATTAAAAACTTAGCTGCATCTTTAAGCTTTTCTTTGCTTCCTAAGGTAAAAATACTTAAAATTTTTGAATCATCATACTTAATTTTTTTAGATTCAATGCACTCTATACCTTTTGACTTTTTTTTATCATTAATAAACTCTTCAATAGTATTATTTTGTAGTTTGTTATAGCATAGCTTAAAACTATTACCTACTTTTGTACGAAGGATTGGTTCAATGCCATAATCTATTAATATACCATATATTTCTAATGCCATACCTTTTTCTATACAATGACTTCCTAACACTTTTTTGTTTTTAGAATCATAAATAAAAAGACCATTATTTAAGATAATAGGCAGTTCTATGTCTAATGGTTCTAATATTTTCTCTACTGAATCAATCCCTCGGGCAGTAGCAATAGTAAATTGTAATCCGTCAGCTATTAAGTTGTTAATTGTTTTAATTGTGTATTGACTAAGTTTTCCCTCTGAACTTAATAATGTACCATCTAAGTCTGATATATACAAGCTCGTCATCTTAACCCCTCCTTCTTAATTTATTTTTATTCTATCACTAAACAATGTACTTTTTATTATCATCATGTTAATTCTATGAAAAATATATTTTATTTTATGAGTATCCTTTAATTCTTTGGATATAAGTATAGTATAGTTGATAGGAAAGGATTAATAAAAATGAAAAATCATTTCAATTTTGATAATAGTTACTTAAATTTGCCGGATAAATTATATAATTTTCAACCTCCTACTAAAGTAACCTCGCCAAGTATGGTTATTTTCAATACTTCTTTAGCTAAAAAACTAGAACTGGATCATGAGAAATCTTCTTATAAAAAATGGACTAACTACTTATCTGGAAACGAGTTGCCAGAAGGTAGTCAACCAATTGCCCAAGGTTATGCTGGTCATCAATATGGTAATTTTACCATGCTAGGAGATGGGCGCGCGATTCTTCTTGGAGAACACGTAACATCTAATAAAAAAAGATATGATATTCAGTTAAAAGGTGCAGGACCTACACCTTATTCAAGAAGTGGAGATGGGCGGGGGACCTTAACTTCTATGTTAAGAGAATATCTTGTAAGCGAATATATGAATGCACTTGGCATCCCTACAACAAGAAGTCTCTCAGTTATAAGTACTGGAGAATATATCAGAAGAGAAAAAAGTGTAAAAGGCGGTATATTAACTCGTGTATCCAAAGGACATATTCGTATTGGAACTTTTCAATACGCTTCTGGCCTAAGTAAAGAGATTTTAAAAAAACTAGCAGATTATGCAATAGATCGTTTTTATCCAGAAATAAATGAAAAAAAGAATAAGTATTTAGATTTTTTTAAAATTGTTATAAAAAGGGAAAGCTTTCTTGTGGCTCAATGGCAATCCATAGGATTTATACATGGTGTATTGAATACTGATAATATAGCAATTGTTGGTGAAACAATTGACTATGGCCCTTGTGCTTTTATGAATGCTTATGATCCTAAAACAGTTTTCAGTTCTATCGACCGATTTGGTAGATATGCCTATGAAAACCAACCCAAAATCATCAAATGGAATCTTGCAAGATTCGCTGAAGCTCTACTACCACTTTTCCATTCTGATAAGGAAGAAAGTATAAAACTAGCTGAGGAAGCATTAGCTACTTACGATACATTTTACAATGAAGCCTGGCAAAGAGTCATGCGACAAAAACTTGGATTATTTAACAAAAATCCTAAAGATATGAAATTAGTCAAAGATTTGTTAGAACTCATGAAGAAGAATAAACTTGATTACACGAATACTTTTTACGAACTATCAAGTAATGAAAAAAGTTGCTCTATTGAAGTATTACAACCATGGTTTAAAAAATGGTATAAAAGACGTCAACAACAAAGTGAGACTTGGACTGATGTTAAACTTGTTATGAAATATCATAACCCTTATATCATTCCTAGAAATTATCAAGTAGAAAGTGTATTGGATGCGGCAGAAAAGAATGATTTCGAACCCTTTAATTCATTTCTAGAAGCTTTAATGCATCCTTATAACGACAATGAAAACAAAGTCAAATTTACAAAACCTCCTGGACCAAAAGAAGAAGTAAGGGAAACTTACTGTGGTACTTAAAAGAAAAAGCGACAAGGGATTATTTATAATCACCTTGCCGCTTTTTTACTATTAATAATATTTTTTTAATCTTTTATTCAAATAATTAGTAATAACAATTTCAAAAAAATAACTTAGAATCACAATGACTAAGGTCCATGCAAATAAACTTGGTGTATCTAAGTAAACTTTAGAATCATATAAGTTTGTTCCTATGGCAAATCGAGGATGGCTTAGAACCTCCGCTGCTACTGTTACTTTCCAAGCTATACCCAAAGCCGTATTAAAACCTGCAATATAAAATGGTAATAGTGACGGTATATATATCTCTTTTACTAACTTAATTTTTGAAATCTGATAAATTTTACCCATCTCAATTAAATCCTGGTCCACTTTTTTAAAGCCTTCTACAATATTCGTCCAAATAATTGGAAAACACATCAAGAATGAAATAAAAATAGGCACATGATTTGATTGAAACCAGATTAATGCAATTATTATTAAGCTCATTACTGGTGTGGATCGAACAAAAGTCATCATCGGTCGCATTAGATCAAAAATCCATTTTTTAAAACCACAAAGTAATCCAAGAAGAATACCTAAAATATTGGCTATGACTAAACCAATAAAAACTCTTGATACAGTACTAATAATCGATAGGAAAAAGTTTTTATTACCTAATAGCTCAACTAAAGCTTTTATCGTTACAATAGGTGAGGGAAAATATAATACTTGATTAATTATTCTTGATATTATAAACCAAACCAATAACCAGAATAGTAAGGGTAGCATTTTTTTTAAGTAGTTTATTACATCCATATTTTATCTCCAATTGTACCGATTATGCTTAAACTAGTGATCAATAATATCTTTAATTTTATTCTTGTTTTTCTTCCATAGGATTGCTCCAAAAAAAACACCAATGACTAGCCAAATAGATAGTCTTACATATTCTAAAATAAAACTCTCATTAAGCACCCTAAAGTTAACAATCCCTAAGGGCAATCCAAAAGTCAAAACGCCCTTATTAATAACATATCTTCTGCTCAAATCAGATTCAGTATTGATATCTGGTCCAAATATTTTCTGAAAGAACGCCCATTCTAATTTTCCTTCTAGATACCCTACCAGAAGAATCAATAAAATTTTTATCAAATAAATTAATAAAACTTCTAGATCGATTAAATTCTTTGTAAAATAAAGACTAATAAGACTTAATACTACTCCGAGAGGTAAGAATACTTTAATGATTCTTTCAAACCATATAAACTTTCTTTTACCTTGTTCTAACATTATTTTCCATTTTTTCTGCAAACTTCCTTGATTAATTATATCACTTCCATAATTTCGTTATTTTAACTAATCACTTCTTTATGTTTATACTTTTTCATTCTTCTATTTCTAATATATTTTGCTACACTATGTTCATCATTCGTTCCGATGACAGCAGTTGCTTCTGGCTTCACTACTGAGTTGCCGCTAGCCATGGCATAGGATTCATCACTTATTTTAAACATTGAAACATCATTTAGATTATCACCAAAGGTAATCAACTGCTTGAACCCATATTCTTCTTTTAAATATAGTGCTGCATCACCTTTACTCGCATTTAAAGGATTAATCTCTAACCAATAGTATTTACTATAAATATCATAAAAAAGATTAATCTCTAAATTATATTTATGACTTAAATAATCAGTCACTTCCTGTAATTCTTCTTTGGTTCCAATTGAGAACATACTTAGAACTTTCTCATTTTTAAGATCTACCGATTCAACTTCAATAAATTTCAATGCTGAAGATTGCCCATGAAACTTAATAAACTCCTTTTCGCCGTGGTTTTGAATACCACTATAATATACTTTATATACTTCTTTAGCTTTAGTACTTACCATTGGATAAATACCATAACTACTTAAATCTTCTAATAAATTATTTGCTACAGAGATATCTATAGAATACTCTTTAATGACCTCGCTTTTTTTCAAATCATAAATAAATAAACCATTATTCAATATTACAGGGTATTTCAAGTTTAATGGTTCAAGTATACTCTTAACAGAGTCAAAACCTCTAGCTGTAGCAATTGTAAAATCAAGTCCCTTATCAATCATTTCATTTATTTTTTCAACAGTGTAATCACTCAATTTTCCTTCACTATTTAGTAAAGTGCCATCTAAATCTGATATATATAAAATCATAATCACCATTCCTTTATTCTTTAATCTATCGTGTATTAGCTATTATATCATCAGATAAGATATTTTCAATCACTTAATAGAATTATTAAAGGGATCTATACTTGTTTGGATCAATTAGAGAATGGTCATCTAAATATGTTTTTAGTTCTTTTAAGAGTTTATCTTTATCTTGATTTAGCGTACCTTTTAATCCAATATAATTAGAAGCATGGTTACTTCTAAAAATACAACTTTTTAATTCTAACTTCTTTATAAACTCATAAGTTTCTAAAAGTATTTCTTCAGGCGCCATAACAGTCATTTCATTTTTTTGAATTTGTTGCCAAATTTCTGTATCTGGGTCTACCATTAATGTAAGTAAACTTAGATAATCAGGATTGATTAATGAGACTACTTTAGCTGAAGAAATCGCATGCTTACGCCATAACTCTGTACCACCTAATCCAGAAATGAGTGTTACTGAAAGTTTCAAATTTGTTCCCATTATTTTCTTGCCGGCTTCAACTATTTCTTTTGCATCACTACCTTTTTTGACCTTTTTTAAAACTTCATTACTCCCTGACTCAATGCCCATATATAAGAGTTTTAATCCTTTGTTATAGAGTTCTTCTAACACTTCAGGTGTTTTAAGTAAAATTGCTTTAGGTGTTGCATAAGCAGAAACCCGTTCACACTCTGGAAATAGGACAGAGATTTTCTCTAAAATTTGAAACAATAACTCGGATTTTAAAATAAGCGCATCTCCATCTGCTAAGAATATTCTTCTTATAGAATGGTATTTATTTCTTGCCGATTCTAAGTCATTTAAGACTCTATCTAAAGACTTTACTCTAAAACACTTATCTTTATACATGGAACAAAATGTACATTTATTGTGGGAACAACCGACTGTAATTTGTAGAATTAAACTTCTACCTTCACTAGGCGGTCGATAAATCGAACCTTCATAATCCATAATTTTAAACTCCTTAATGTTTTATTCATCTTTTTTAAAAAAAGATTCATATACTTTTAAAACTTTGTCACTATATAAAACAAACCTTATGGTTTTAATCACTGATAACTCACTAATCATTTCTTTTACAGTATTAATAGCAATTTCTGTTGCTTGTTCTACAGGGAAGCGAAAGGCGCCGATAGATATTGCTGGAAAAGCAATAGAATCTACATCATGAGCTTCTGCTATCCTTAAAGCATTAACATAGCATTTTTTTAGCAACTCATCACCAGGTTCATCCACCCCATAAACGGGCCCTAAGCAATGTATTACATATTCATTAGGTAAATCATAAGCATATGTTATTATGGCTTCTCCTGTCTCTATTGGAGCCATTGAACGACAAGCTTCTTCTAATTCAGGACCTGCCTCTTCATGAATAGCACCTGCTACGCCACCACCTGGTTTTAACTGAGCATTTGCAGCATTTACAATTGCCATCATATCTTCTTGCTTAGCAATATCTCCTTTTATACATTCAATTTTTACTGTCATAGCTTTCACCCTTTCTAAGTTTTCTACTATTTATATTTTTCTAAAACTTCTTTCAATTGTGTACTACAACATCTTCCGGTGGGGTGGTTTAACTCACAATTGCAATTTTTCATAGCACCAGTAATATCTATTAACTCTTTTATTGTGGTTACATTCTTATTAACAATTGCTTCAATGATTTCTTTCTCTGTTACTTCATTACAATAACAAATATATTTTGGACGCGCCCCTTCTTTGAACCATATGGGAACTTCTAAATCTTCTTGTAAATATATCTGATCACATGAGTGTTTATAATATGCAACATTACATGATTTATTCATACACAAAAAATACTTATCTTCTTTTAAATCCATCTTTCTCCTACCAGCCAATAAGTTTTTTACAGTTTTTGCTTTAACACTTAACCCTACCTTTTGGCAAACAGGACATTTAACCTCATCTACTAAACTAGTAGATTCTTTAGATATATTTCAACACTCTTCAATGATCTTAAGTTCATTCATAAATCATCCCTTTCTTATTTTACTTAGTCTCTGTTAACCTTAAAATCCTCTTTTTTGACCTTTCCAGGGTGGTTTTTTATTCTTTTCGAACTCATCAATTCCTGGGCCACCCAGTTGATGTAATCGCCAAATACCAAAAACATAAGTAATGATGAGTACAATAACGATAGCAGGTAAGCCTAAAAGTGTTTTGGACCAAAAAAGTTGTGTAATGTTACCTTCTATTAGTAAATATACTTCAACAGCCAATCTAAAAGCAAAAAAGACACCCCAAAATATTGTTACCTCTGTATAAGCAGGTTTAACGTCTTTTCTCCAAAACCATTCAAGTTGCCAGCCTCTAGTAATATGACTTACCCAAGCAGCTAAAGGTTTTTTCATAATCAAACTACCAATCACTAGCAACAAAATAAAACCACTAGTAATTGCATCAGGTAAAAAATAATTCTCGGCACTGCCAGCGAAATATGCAAAACTCGAAGCAATGATCACGCCAATGAAACCACCAAAAGCATACTGCCAAGTTTCATTTTTTCTAAACCGATAAAATGATAGAAGTAATGCCACAAGAACAGCTAAGATGATACCTGTTAATAAACCAAATATGTTGTTTGAAATAACATATATTGTTGGTGGTAGGATTGCATCAAATGTTTTTCCTGAGATAACACTTCTCAACTCTTCAATAATCTCTTTGATTAATTTCATACTGAATCCTCTGTCTCAAGTACTTCCTGTTTTCTTTCACCTAAGAAAAAGTCTAACCAACTACCATTACTCTGCTTAAATGCTTTAATCAAGTATAGGCTAGCAGTGAAAAACCCTAAAACCATTAAAAATAAAATCCAAACGGTTGCTGCAAATACATTCTTTTCTCTAAAAACTATCCACATAGCAAAAATTATAAAACCTACATATAAATCAATTAATGACATAATACCCCAGGGATTAGATAGCAGTTTACCACCATCAACAAAGAAATCACCATTAATGAACCCATTAAACAATCCTACTGTCATCGCAATTAAACAAAGCCACGCAACTATTTTACCTTTCTTCATTGAATACCTCCTATATTTTATAAAGTTCTTATCTCTCTAGTCTATAGATATCCTTTTATAAAGATATTAATCAATTTAATAAAAAAGGACCAGAATCATTTCATCTAGTCCCTTTTGACATTAATTTGTCTTAAATCTCTCCAATTTGTTCTCTAAATCTTTAAACTCATCTTTTAACTCTTTTGAATAATCTTTAATTGCATAAACTTTACTTATTTGACCACTCATACGGTAATCAATGCTCTGAACATTTTCAGAACTTGATGAACTAACTGTCACAACATTCTCTATTTGATCAATAATTACATCTTTATTTACTTTCATTGCATCCATACTGTTAATAATTTTGGAATTTAATTGATTTAACTCAGTAATTTGGTTTGATAACGCATAATAAACATTCCAGGTTTGATTTACAGAATCTATGATTTCTTCAACTGTGGTGCCATTGTTTTCAATGGTTTTAACAGCTTTATTCGATACATTTTGAATTGCTTCTATACTTTTAGTTATACTCACTGTTGCTTTTGCTGAATCCTCTGCTAATTTTCTGATTTCATCTGCTACCACACTAAAACCTCGGCCAGCTTCTCCTGCCCTAGAAACTTCAATTGAATCCTTTAGCGCAAGCAAACTTGTTTGACTTAAGATCTCTTCAATCATTTTTACAATAGAAGAAATCTTCATGGCGGTATCCTTAATTTCTGTTACTGTTTCTTCAACCACCTTAAAACTCCTACCAGTTTGATTAGCTTTTTCCTCTAAAGTTTCAAGTACTAAAGTGCCATTTTCTTTCTCTTGAGCCATATCTTTTGATAAATCAGACAAATTCTCAGCATAATCAACTGTTATATCAATAGAAGCAGATAATTCTTGTATTTCAGCACTTGCTTTATTTATAATATCCACTTGATTCGTCATTGCTTCTAAAATAGAATTTGTCGCTGACTTTATTTCATCATTATCAATTATTTGTTGGTCTAGCATTTGATTAATTGAGTTCATTTTCTTTTTTACAATTAAACTATTTGAACGAATAAGATCAATTCGTTTTTTGTTTCTTGTAAACCCTTCTCATAGGCTATAACATCTGTTTTCATTTCATCAATGAAATTTCCGTTCTCTTCATAACTCATTTGACTGATGAATATAGCTGATTCTTCTCTTACCGCTTTTTCACTCAAAGGACTTTCATTTAGATAATTTTCTAGTGCTGAATTAACAATCATCACCTGATTCTTTACTTGTTGATCATAATTATTATAAAGATCCTTTTCATATTGATTGATACTTTTTTCAGTTATCATTGTAATACCTACATAGGCTATTGAAATAACTAAAATGACTACAACCAGCTGTAATAAAAATACCTGAAGTACTAAGAAAAAGCATGATTTTTCAAATTATTATTTATAAAATTCTTGGTGTATACTCTCGTTAGTGAGTGATTCCATCTGATGTCCCTCTTTTGATTCATCTGGATAGCCTACTGCAATAATTGATAAAACCTTGTAATTATCTGGTATATGAAAGGTTTTTTTTATAATTGATTCAGAAGTTATATTTTCTTCATAATTATTCATTCGCTTTCTTATTTGCACCCAACAGGAACCAAGACCTAAATCATGACATGCCAAATGTAAATATGCTGATACAATAGAAGCATCTTCAATCCAAACATCGCTTATACCCGGATCTGCTGTCACGATAATACTTAATGCTGAAGAGGCTATCATCTGTCCGCCTTTGGGTTTTACCTGTGACAAAATCTTCAGGCTTTCTTTATTTTCAACAAAAATAAACTCACATGGTTTTTTATTCTTAGATGTTGGCGATAATAAACATACTTCTTTTAATAATTTAATCTTTTCAACTGGTAGTGATTGTTCTTTATACTTTCGAATACTTCTTCTGCTTCTTAATAATTCATTGATCACTTCTTCCAACCCCTTACTCTATTATTTAATAATCTTTTGAAAACTAGCATTATCTTATAAGTATTTTTTAAGCGTCTCGGGAATCCCTTCTTGGTCATTTGTTTCAACTGGAGTAATTGATGGTTGACCATTCTTACTCATAATTTCTCTGCCTTTTTCACTTAGTAAAAAATCAATCCATAATTCAGCCCCTTCTGGATTTTCAGCATTATTGGGTATTGTTAAACCATAGACCATTGGTAAACCTATTTTCGTAATTTTCTCACCAGGTGCTTTACCTTTGACATCATAAGAAGCTTTTTTAAATAAGTCACTGTACTGATTTGATTTTAAATTTATTTCATCAGGTAATTCTAGGTACGGATAAACATGTTGACTAGCAACAGACTTATAGATAAAAATATAATCCAACTCCCCTAGATTAATCAAAGAAAGTAAATCTGTTTCTTTAGGACGTATATTTTCTTTTAGTCGATTTTCTTGCAAGTTTTGATACAAGCCTTCTTCATTCTGTCAAAATTAAAATAATGATTACACTAATGACTATAAAATTTAATTTCTTAATTTTTCTTTCCAGTATTCACTTTCTTGTATCTTATTTACCAATGAATGGCAACCCGACCACAATCATTATATATATTCATTTTTTTACCACGAACAAATCCAATTAAAGTGATATTAACTTTCTTTGCTATCTCTATTGCTAAATTTGTTGGTGCAGAAACCGAAATGATTATTGGAATTTTAGCTCTAGCTACTTTTTTAATTATTTCACTAGAAACTCTACCACTAAAAACTAAAATTTTGTTTTCTAATGAAATTTCCTTAGTTAAACAATAACCTATTAGTTTATCAACGGCATTGTGTCGACCAATATCTTTTCTAAACTCAAAAAAATCTTCAGCAAAACTGGTTAAAGCCGCATTATGTACTCCACCAGTTGCTGCATGTAAAGTGGAAGCTTCAAATAGTTTATTGGTTAATCCATATATGGTATCTGGGTTAATCCTTCCCATCCCTTCATGACATCTCAAACTTTCTATGATTTCATCTAATGAGTTTAGACTTCTTTCACCACTGGTCATAATATTATTAGTAAATTTTTTTCGTTCATAGTTTTCAATATTTATGTTTATAATATTTTCTTCTCTTATCTCTATTTTATTCACTTGATTAATCCTATCGATTATTCCTTGAGAAAAAATATACCCTATGGATAAGTCTTCAATAAACTCTGGAGTACAAACAAAACTTACTACTGTTTTCTCATTAATTTTTAAAACATAAGGCACTTCTTTAATCACTTGATCAATTAAATGCTCTGGTTGATTATCAATAACTCTGATAATTTCTTTTTCCTCAATTAAAGACATTTTATCCTCCATTAACTAACTGCAATGCTTCTAAGTCTTTTTGATAATTAATATTGTAAAAAATATTTTTGTTCGGAAAATTTCTATTAATTAAAGACTCATCAATTAATTGCATTTTTACTTCTTTTAAGAAATCTCTGATGCTTAACTTATTATCCCCTAGATTTTTTTCTATTATAGGCAAACAATTTTTACTGTAAATACCTGCTAATGGTTCAATATAACCATTATATTTTGGAAGCAAAACATCAAAATTTTGCTCCCAATTTTTAATATATTCTAGAAATCTACCACTCATTAAAGGCATGTCGCAAGCCATTATATAATTGTATTTTTCTTCTGATGCAAGTAGTCCAGTATATATGCCTCCTACAGGACCTTTATTAGGAATCACATCTTCAATGATTATACAATTTTCCACAAAAGTATATTTTTCCTTAGAATCAACAACTAAGTATACTTGATGAAAATGCTTATTTAACAAATTGGCTATGCCTTCAATTAAACGTTCACCATTATATTTAGCAATGGCTTTATTTTCTTTAAATCGTCTACTTTTTCCACCTGCTAATAAAATGGCATTCATTATTTTACTTTCTGTAAAGATACTGCCGTTACCTTTAATTCTGGTATTTTGGCCTTAGGATCTAAGGCATCATTTGTTAAACGATTGGCAGGACTCTCTCTATAATGAAAAGGCATAAATATTTCGCCTCGACTGATTCGACTATCTACTTTAACATATGTTTCAATTTCTCCTCTACGGGAAGCAATCTTTACTCGATCCTTTGTCTTAAGCCCTAGACGGATAGCATCTTGAGGATTCATCTCTACATAAGCATCTGGTTGATAATTATCAATTGCATTTGAATTTCTTGTCATTGTACCTGTATGGAATTGATATAGTATTCTACCTGTCATCATAATAAAATTATACTTTTTATCAACAGATTCAATAGGAGGAATGTAATCAATTGGATGAAACTTACCCTTACCTCTAGCAAATCTACCTTTATGAAGGTATGGGGTCCCTAGATGGTTCTCGTCTGTACATGGCCATTGAAGTCCTAACTCTCCTAATCGTTCATGTTTAATACCGGCATAAATTGGCGTCACTTTTGAAATTTCTTCAAAAATCTCTTCAACAGAATGGTATTCCATAGGGTAACCTATGCGTTTTGAAATCCCTTTAATAATCTCCCAATCAGCTTTCGCTTCACCTGGTGGATTAACGGCTTTGTTCACTCTTTGTACTCTTCTTTCAGTATTTGTAAAGGAACCATTTTTTTCAGCAAAACAAGCTGCTGGTAATACAACATCTGCCATCTCTGCTGTTTCAGTTAAGAATATATCTTGAACAACTAGAAATTCTATGTTTTCTAAAACTTTTCTTACATGGTTTTGATCAGGATCAGAAATCATCGGATTTTCTCCCATAATATATAGTCCAGTAACCCCACCATTTTCTGCAGCGTTAATCATTTCTACTACTGTTAAACCATTTTCTTTTGATAGATAATCCACTTGCCATGCTTCTTTAAATTTTTCATAAACATTTTCATCAATAACTTTTTGATACCCAGGATAAACGTTAGGTAACCCTCCTAGATCACATGCACCTTGTACATTATTCTGCCCTCTTAAAGGATTTACACCAGTACTTTCGCGTCCCACGTTACCTGTTAACATTGCCAGATTAGCAACAGATAGTACATTAGCTGTGCCTGAAACATGTTGAGTAATACCCATAGCATAAAATATTGCTGCCCTATCGACAGAAGCATATAATCTTGCCATTTCAATTATTTTGTTTTTATCAACCCCTGTGATTTTTTCAACTCTTTCAGGGGTATAGTCTGCTACAATTGCTTTCACTTCTTCGAAATTTTCAGTTTTTTCATTAATAAACTTTTTATCATGTAGATCTTCTTTGATGATTACATGCATTAGACCATTAATTAATGGAATATCTGATCCGGGTCTTTGTTGAATTGCAATATCAGCAATTTCCGATACCCCTATTCTTCTAGGATCTGCTACAATTAAATTTGCACCATTTTTTACTGCTCTCTTAATTTGACTACCAATGACAGGATGGGCTTCTGTTGTATTAGAACCTATGATGAATATTGTATCAGATCCTTTAATCTCTGCAATGGAATTTGTCATTGCACCACTACCAAAACTTGCAGCCAGACCGGCTACTGTAGAGGAGTGTCAGAGTCGGGCACAATGGTCAACATTATTGGTTCCTACACCAGCTCGCATAAATTTTTGAAACAAATAGTTTTCTTCATTCGTACACCTTGCTGAAGTCAAGCCGCCAATAGTGTTTGGTCCATTTTTACTAACTAAGGTTTTAATTCTATCTGCAACAAAATCAAAAGCTTCATCCCATGAGACTTCTTCAAACTTATTGTTTTTCTTAATTAATGGTTTTCTCAATCGGTCAGGATGATTAATAAATTCATAAGCAAATCTTCCCTTTACGCAGGTTTCTCCGTCTGGATTTGGTGTGCCATCTCTGTAAACTGAACCAACACCAATGACTTCATTATTCTTAACTTTAAGTTCTAGTTTACAGCCGACGCCACAATATGAACAAACCGTTTCTACTTTCCTATCAACGCTATAACTTCTTCCTTTATTTTTCGACGGAATATAGGTTAATGCTCCCGTTGGACACATTTCAACACATTGACCACAATGAACACAAGTTGAAATGTCTTTCATATCTTTACCATATAAGTTTAGAATTTGGGCTTGACTACCACGTTCTGTAAACTCTATAGCATTGGATACTTGAAGCTCTTTACATGTCCTAACACATCGGCCACAAAGTATGCATTTGTCTTGATCAAACTCAATAAAGGGATTTCTATTTTCTTTTTTCTTTGTTCTCTCCATTAGGGTTCCAAAAGTTGGTTCTTTAATATCATAGGTATAAACCAAATCTTGCAGTTTACAATTACCATCTGATTCACAAATCATACAATCATTGGGATGATTTGCAAGGAGTAATTCAAGATTCAATTTTCTTGCCTCTACTACTTCATCACTATGGGTTTTAATCTTTAGTCCTTGTGATACTGGTGTTGAACAAGATGCTAGCAATCGACCGTTATCCATATCTTCAACAACACAAATTCTACAGGAACCATCAGGTTTTAAAGATGGATGATGACATAATGTTGGCACATTAATACCAATGCTTTGAATAGCTTCTAATAAAGTTGCATCGCTTTTCACTTCAACTTTTTGATTATCTATTGTTAAAGTAATATTACTCATTATTTTCACTCCTCATATAATATTTTAGGCCTGGTCTATTGCATCTACTGGGCATTTAGTTACGCAAGCACCACAGGAAATACATAATTGCTTATTAATTGTGTGTACTTCTTTTCTTTCGCCATTAATAGCATCAGTAGGGCATACACTGGAACAGGCAGTACAACCAATACAATCTTCATCATCAATTATATAACCATTCATTAAATCTTTACATTCACCTGCCGGACATAAATGTTCATTAATATGTGATTCATATTCATGTCTAAAGTATTTTAAAGTACTTAAGACAGGATTTGGTGCTGTTTGCCCTAAACCACATAAAGAAGTTTTTTTAATCATTTTAGCGAGTCGTTCTAATAGTTCTATATCGCCAGTTTTACCTTCACCACTCGTGATTCTTTTTAAAATATTGAGCATTCGTTTCGTTCCTTCACGACAAGGCGTACATTTACCACAGGATTCACTTTGGGTAAAATTCAAGAAAAACCGAGCAACATCTACCATACATGTATCTTCATCCATAACTACTAAACCGCCAGAACCCATCATTGCCCCAGCTTTTATCAAAGAATCATAATCTACTTTTAAATCAAGAAGTTCCTCAGGCAAACAACCCCCAGAAGGACCGCCAATTTGAACCGCTTTAAATTTTTTATTCTCATGAATACCACCACCTATATCATAAATTATTTCACGCATAGTGATACCCATTGGTACTTCTGCAAGACCAGTATTATTAATTTTACCAGTTAATGCAAAAACTTTTGTGCCAGTTGAATTTTCTGTACCAACTTTTGAATATTCATCTGCGCCAATACTCATAATATAGGGCACATTTGCAAAGGTTTCTACATTGTTAATATTTGTTGAATACCCCCACAAGCCATTTTCTGCTGGAAAAGGTGGTCTTGGTCTAGGCATACCTCTTTTCCCTTCTATGGAATTCATGAGAGCAGTTTCTTCGCCACAAACAAATGCACCAGCACCAGCTTTGATTTGTAACTTAAAATTAAAACCACTGCTAAATAAATTTTCTCCTAATAACCCATAGTCATTCGCTTGGTTCAGAGCAATCTGTAAACGGTTTATTGCTAAAGGATACTCTGCTCTCACATATATATAACCTTCATTAGCTCCTATTGCATAGCCTGCAATAATCATCCCTTCAATAATTCTATGAGGGTCGCCTTCTAACAAAGATCTGTCCATAAATGCTCCTGGGTCACCTTCATCAGCATTGCAAATAATATATTTCTTATCACTTTCACTTTTTCTTGCAAATTGCCATTTGAGTCCTGTAGGAAAACCACCACCGCCACGGCCCCTTAAACCTGATTGCTTTATTTCGTCAATTACTTCTTCAGGAGACATATACGTTAGTACTTGACCTATGGATTCATAACCACCTGTCGCAACATATTCTTCAATACTTTCTGGATCTATCTTTCCACAATTATCCAAAATATTTCTTTTCTGTTTCTTATAAAAATCAATTTCTGTATAAGATGGAATATTTTTATTTGTTATTGGTTCGGTAAATAATAATTCTTCAACTATACGACCTTTCAAAATATGTTCCTCTACTAAATTATCTACAGCCTCAGGTGTGACTTCACAATAAAAAACACCTTCAGGATAAAATACTAATATAGGTCCCTTCTCACAAAAACCATGACACCCTGTTTCTATGATTTTTATTTCATGATTAAGATTAAATTTCTTTAAACTTTTTTCTAGGGCTACTTTAACAGTCTTACAACCTGATGATACGCAACCAGTTCCACCGCATATAAGAATATGTGATCTATAAATAGAGCGCTCCATGATACATCCTCCTTTGTCTATAATTTGTTCTAAGATTCTAATTTAGCAATAGCTAATGATTCGACAATGTTACCATTAATTATATGTTCTCTAATTATTTCTTTGACATTGTCCGGAGTTACATGACCATAAGTAATCCTAGGTTTATTTGGCATTTCTACGTCAATTAAAGGTTCTTTCTCGCACATACCGATACAGCCAGTCTGTGTGATGACTATATCTAATTCTTTATCTTTCACTTCTTCTAAAATTGCATTCATAACTTTTCGAGCGCCTGCTGCAATTCCACAGGTTCCCATGCCAATAATAATACGTGGTTTATTATCTGTAGAACGGGTTTGTATGCTTTTTAATGATTTTTCTCTTAGTTCTTTTAATTCATCTAAAGATTTCATGCTGCCACCTTTCATAGAATAATTTATTATTTCAATTAACTTGTTCGAATGAACCAATTGAAGCTTTTTCTTTTTTATAGCCTTCTAAAATACTGGGAATATCCTCAGGTCCTAATCTCCCATGGGTATCATCATTGATCATTATGACTGGCGCTAACCCACAAGCACCAATGCAAGCAACAGTTTCAAGGGTAAACATTAAATCTTCAGTTGTTTCACCATCTTTAATTTTCAGTTGTGACTTAATTTTTTCTAAGATCCTATCGCCACCACGGACATGACAAGCGGTGCCCATACAGACCTTGATAACGTTTTCCCCTCTTGGTTTTAAATGAAATTGAGAATAAAAAGTTACAACACCATAAACTTCAACAAAGGATAAACCTAATTGCTTTCCTACTTCTATTAAAACTTCTTTTGGTAAATAACCGTAGACTTCCTGAGCCCTTTGAAGTATAGGTATTAAATCCTTTTCTTCTTTTTCAAAATTCTCGAAAATATCTTTTAATGGTTGAAGATATCTCTGAAGATTCCCTTCAGCATTTCCACATTGACAGTTCATTATAACCTCCCCTATAGATATAATTAATCGTCTCTCTAATATAATTTCCATTCCTTAGAATAAATCTTTTTCTTTTTTCATATATATAAACATTATACCAATAAAAACGTCTCTACCGAATATATTTCCCTAAGTTAAACTAATTTAATTATTAACAAACCCGCATCAAATGGGGATTGTTAAAATACGATACTTTAGTTCTCCTGAGAGATAATAGTTTTTAATAAATTAAAATTATATTTGAGTATCTATTATCATTTTTTATGAAATAAAGAATCCCCTAGTATTATAAATTATTTTAAAAACACAACTTTTAATATTTCTATTAGATGCCCCTGAAGCATTTGACTTTACAAAATGCCAAGACTATAAAAATAATTGAAGCCACTAACAATTCTCATTTTTCCAATTTGTTTTTTCCTCTATATACTTTAACTGATTTTTCTCCATAGAGCATTAAAATTTGACAAATCAACTTTTCCAATGTAAAATAATTAAAAAAGAACAGGTGATTTTTTATGCAATTTAAAAAGAGTGAAGTAAGAGAATCAATTTTAAAAAGTTCTGAAGAAGCATTTTTAAAGCACGGCTTCGAAGGTGCTTCTTTGAGAAATATTGTTACAAATGCCAATACATCTATTGGTAACTTTTATAATTACTTTAATAGTAAAGAAGAACTATTTAATACTTTAGTAGCACATGATTATGAAATGTTTATGAAGCTACTATCAGAACATGAGACTGTTGAACGCCCTGATCATTTATGGGACCTTTCTAATCCAAAAATTTGGCGAGAAGTATTATCTGAGTTTATAGTTCAGTTCATACCAGAATTTGGCAATGGTTTCGTTCTATTGATTCAATCTAGCAAAGGTACACCATATGAAAACACGAGAGAAGTTTTAATTAAATCAATAGAAGAACATTTTGTAGATCATGTTAATAGATTTGGCGAAAATAAAGATCTAATTGGGTATGGCTCAATTATGGCTAGTCAATTTGTTGATGGTTTCACAAAAATATTTCTTGACTATGATGATCAAAAAACAAGGAATAAGCTCTTAGTTGACCATTTATTATTCTATATGATCGGTACCATGGGTATGATTGGAGATTTTTAATATTTTTTTACATCAAAAAAAAACAGTTGTTTTTTATTAGAGGAGGTCACAATGATTATTGTCAATAACTTATCATTCAACTATAAAGGTTCCAAAATCAACGCCATTGAAGACATAAATTTTGAAATTGGAAAAGGGGAAATTTTTGGATTTCTTGGCCCTAGTGGTGCCGGTAAAACTACTACTCAAAAACTATTAATAGGACTCCTAAAAAACTATAATGGTGAGATTAATATTCTAAATAAAGAAAGAAAAGATTGGGATAGTAATTTCTATGAAAAAATTGGTGTGGCATTTGAATTTCCTAATATGTACTTAAAGCTAACTGCTAAAGAAAATCTGACTCTAATTCAATCTTACTATCAAAATACTCAAGGAGATATTGATTATTATTTAGAAAAAGTTGGCTTGTTAAAAGATAAAAACCGAAAAGTCTCTGAATTTTCAAAAGGCATGAAAATGCGTTTGAATTTTGTTCGTTCAATATTGCATAATCCCGATTTATTGTTCTTAGACGAACCGACCTCAGGATTAGATCCTGTCAATGGGAAAATTGTAAAAAATATGATTCTTGATTTGAAAAATAAGAATAAAACTATATTTTTAACAACCCATGATATGAATGTAGCCCAGGAATTATGCGACCGCATCGCACTCATAGATAATGGAGAAATCATTGTCATTGATACACCTAAGAATCTTATGATTAATCATGGAGAACCAGAAGTCAAGATAGAATATTTAAAAGAGAATAATCTCATCAGTAATAAATTTTCCTTAAATAAATTACATGCCAATCAAGAGTTTATGAAAGTTATCAATTCTTATGAGATTAAAACAATGCATAGTGAAGAAGCGACATTAGAAGATGTTTTTATCAAATTAACAGGGAGAAAACTATGAAGAACTTATTGAATGCTTTAAAGAGTGATTTCAAATTTCAATATAGAGAAGGTTTCTTTTTTATTTATTTAGCAATATGTATTATATATTTTGTTATCTTATCAGTACTCCCATCAGAAAGCTTGCCAATCGTGCTGCCCGGAATTATTTACTCTGATCCTGCTGGTCTAGGTCTATTCTTTATTGGTGGTATAATCATGCTTGAAAGAAGGCAAGGGATTATTAACTATCTAATGGTCACCCCTCTTTTAGTTAAAGAATATATCTACTCAAAAGTTATCACACTTTCAGCTCTGGCAGTAATTGTAAGTTTAGTCATTACTTATTTTTCTTCATTAAAAGAACCTGTAAACTATTTTGCATTAATGACTAGCACTTTTTTTGCAGCTAACTTTTTTACTATGGTTGGTATACTTATAGCAATCAATTGCTCTAGTTTGAATGAGTATTTTATAAAAATAATACCTTGGATGATCCTATTATCACTTCCATGCTTAGCTTTAATTAAACAACCACCTAATATATTTTTAAGTGCTGTTCCAAGTGTGGCAAGTCTTCAATTAATCATCGGTGCTTTTCATGGCATCTCAATTGAAAGATATCTCCTGTTAACAACTTATCTACTAATTCTAAATCTAGAGCTAATAGCTCTGGTATCTAAGAAATTTGAAGAAATCATGACAGTTGGAGGTTAATTATGATTATCAATTATAAACATTTGAAAAGTGATTTAAAACAAATAAAACGTGAACCAGTTATATTTATTTTATATTCTGCACCATTCCTGCTACTAATTTTTATTCTTTTTGGTTTGCATTATTTACCACCACTAATGAATGAATACTTTAATCTACTAGATTACACTTCATATATTTTATCAGGCACTTTAAATCTAACAAATAGTTTACTCGGTATTGCAACAGGTTTTATGATGATTGATGATAAAGATGGTAAAATATATGAACTCATGCAAATTACCCCGCTAGGTAGTAAAGGGTATTTATTGAATCGATTATTAATCCCAGGTATTCTGGCAATTGTATACACATTAATATTTATTAATTCTATTCATCCGTTGTCATCAATTCAAAGTGTTTTTCTTGTAATTATGTGTTTCACTCAAAGTGCAATGTTTTCTATAGCTTTATTTCACTTAGCAGAAGACCAAGTAAGAGGCTTAACTTATGCAAAAGGCCTAAACATTGTTATAATTTTTGCATTTACAAAACTGATTAAAAACAATTTTATTAATCTATTGGCTCTAATGATACCAACATATTGGATAACAGAAGCCATACAATTCAACACGCTTTATATATTAACAATTGCATTGTTGGTCCACCTTCTTTGGCTAGCAATATTTTTTCATTCATTTACTCACAAAAAAAGTTGATTATTCATTAAACCATGAAGGCATGTCTTTTACAAAGCTGCCTTTTTTTATTTTATTCTCATGTGAAGCTATAAATTCTACTTGTTTTTTTAGTGGCTGGGCTAATACTTCTGTCATTTTGTAACAATCATTATGAAAAAAAGGACATGCATTAAGACAAACACCACAATCTGTTCCTTGAATAACCCATTGCTCAAAACACTTTTCTTGATTAATTTGCCAACCCTTTACTCCATTTATACTCTGGTATTTTTTTAGAGGTATTGCATAGCCAGGGCAAGCTTTCGCACATTGTCGACAAATCATACAAAAATTCTTTAATCCAAAACTTTCTTTACTATCAGCTATTAAGGGTAAATTTGTCGTAACAACTGCCAACCGAACCCTAGGACCATACTCTTTTGAAACTAAAATACCCATTCGTCCAAGTTCACCTAATCCTGCATCTACTGCAACTGCTGGCGTATTAATAATGTAATTACCATCCATGTTGTTACGTGCTTCATAACCTAAATTTCTTATAAAATAAGACAATTGCATACCAATGGTACCAACTTTCACATAGATGTTAGATGTCTCTACTGCTTCAGAAATTTGAGGGGCGGCTTGCATTAATTTTCGGTCCATTTTAACTGCAATCACTATCCCATACTTATAATTTGTATTCACTTCATCATTATAAGAGGTAGCTCTTCTGCCACGTTTCGAATAAAAATGATTATCTTCTAACTTCGCTATCCCGACGAGATTACCACCATAGTGTTTTGCTAAAGCTTTTATTTTTCTTGTAGCAAGTTTAGAATCTAAAATTATTTTATCCGGTGCCATAGGCCCATTACAGTACTTTTGCATTTCTTCAAGATAATCAAAGTTTGCCGCTGCAATTTTTGTATCTACAGGGTTATATTGCTTACTTCCAGGATCAAAAACTCCACCTAAACTTCTAAGTTTCTCATCTGTATCTAAATATTCAGGATGTTCCTTGTAGTAATCATCATACATAACTGTACCTTTTTTATAATGAATTCTTGCTAATATTGTATCTCTTTCATCAATTTTCCTATACATAAAAACCCCTTAATCTTGACTAAACTCCCACGTACCATAATATCTATTAAGAGAAAACTC
>DATFJG010000123.1:0-91009 GCA_035269305.1 Clostridia bacterium | reverse complement strand
ACCAAAAAGTCAAGCTTTTTTTGAAAATAATGATTAAATTCGAGAATAAATATACACAAAGTATTATAAAAATAAAAAACCTCCAATTCAATTATCGGAGGATAAAAATAAATCAATTTAAAGAGATGTTAGAATTCAAGCTCTTGGTTTGTTCTGAGAGTGTATCTTTCTAATGAGGAGGCGGAAAACCGTCTAAAGACTTTTGGAGATAATAAACTTCCTAAAGAAAAAAAAGACAGTCCTCTGAAAAGGTTTCTCAAGCAATTCAATAATACATTAATTTACATTTTACTTGGTGCCTCGGTACTTACAGCTGCATTGGGAGAATATATTGATATGTCAGTGATTCTTGGGGTTGTAATCATTAATGCCCTCATTGGATTTATCCAAGAAGGTAAAGCTCAAAAAGCACTTGAAAATATTAAAAAGATGCTTTCTTTAGAATCAAATACTATACGCTCTGGCAATAAGAAGAAGTTAGATGCAAATGAACTCGTTCCAGGAGATATAGTTATACTTTCGGCTGGTGATAAAATTCCGGCTGATGTACGACTTATTGAAACAAATAGCTTTCAAACAGTTGAAGCATCCCTTACAGGTGAATCTGAAGCTGTAGATAAATATTCTGAAATAATAGAGGAAGAATCGGTATTGGCGGAAAGATATAATATGGCTTATATGGGTACTTCTGTAGTATCTGGGAATGCAAAAGGAGTTGTTATTGCAACAGGAAGTAGTACAGAAATAGGTAAGATTAATAAAATGCTTTCAGAGACCGAAGAGATTACGACGCCACTCATTCAAAAAATAAATGACTTTGGGAAAAAACTTTCCATGGCGATTTTAGTATTTATAGGATTAGTTTTTTTATATGGATATTTTATAGCTGGATTTCCTTTAATGGATATTACACTTGCTGTTATTGGCATTGCAATCGCTGCAATTCCAGAAGGATTACCAGCAATTCTTACCATCACTTTAGCTATCGGTGTAAAGAAAATGGCTGAACGTCATGCAATTATTAGACAACTCCCTTCTGTTGAGACCTTAGGTTCAGTTACTGTGATTTGTTCAGATAAAACGGGTACCTTGACTAAGGGAGAAATGACTGTAAAAAAGATCTATACTGCTGATAGACAATATAAAGTAGAGGGATCTGGCTATGATTTAGAAGGCAGTATACTTTATCAAGAGAAAGTAGTAGATTTAGAAAAGAAAAATTCCTTAAAACTATTTTTACAAACAGCTTCAATTTGCAATGATTCAGAAATTGTAAAAAATGATGGTTCATATGAAGTGAATGGCAGTCCAACAGAAGGTGCGATGAAAGTTGTTTCAATAAAAGGAAAGCAGGCTATTGATACAACACGTATTGATTCGATTCCTTTTGATTCAGATCATAAGTATATGGCTACATTAAATGATGTTGAAGAAGGTCGAAGAATCTATTTTAAAGGAGCGCCAGACGAATTATTGCGTCTTTGTAATTACCAATTAGTCTCTAGTGAAAAAGAGACAATTGATTTAAGTTATTGGGAGCATAAGATTGAAGAAGGTGCGAGAGAAGGGTATCGTATGATTGCCTGCGCATATGCTGAAGTAGATTCTTCAAAGGAGCGTTTGACACATGATGATTTAGAAGAAGGTCTAATTTTTCTGGGCCTTGCTGGAATTATTGATCCACCACGTAAGGAAATAGTTGATGCAATTAAAGAGTGTAAAACTGCTGGTATTAAAGTAAAGATGATCACTGGTGATCATGTTTTAACTGCAACTTCCATTGGGAAGCAAATGGGAATCGGTGACGGAGAAACAGTTTTAGCTGGTGATGACTTGGAAAAAATGAGTGACGATGAAGTAAAAGCGGCAGTCATGGATTGTGATGTTTTTGCAAGAACTTCTCCTGAACATAAACTACGATTGATTAAAGCTCTACAAGCAAATGAACAGATTTGCGCTATGACAGGCGATGGGGTAAATGATGCACCAGCGTTAAAAAAAGCAGATATTGGAATAGCTATGGGCATTAAAGGTACAGAAGTAACTAAAGAAGCAGCATCTATGGTGCTGACGGATGATAATTTTTCTTCTATTGTGTCGGCAGTTGAAGAAGGCCGAACTATTTATGATAATTTACGAAAAACTTTGATGTTTATTCTGCCAACAAATGGAGCTGAGGCGATTGTTATTGTATCAGCAATTATTTTTGGAATGACTCTACCAGTTACACCAGTACAGATCTTGTGGATCAATATGGTTACTGCTATAACCCTTGCAATTTCTCTTGCCTTTGAACCCATGGAAGAAAATACAATGGAGATGCCGCCAAGAGATCCAAATACATCTATTATTGGTGGATATTTTCTATTTAGAATTCTTTATGTTGCAGGGATTATTGGTGGTATTACTGTTTATGTGTTCAATTTTTATAATAATGGGGATGGATCAACAGCACTTGCAAGAACAATAGCTGTAAATACTTTGGTTATAGGAGAACTCTTTTATCTTTTTAACAGTCGTAAAGTCCATGAAACAACAGTAACCCATGGGTTTTTTAAAAATAAAGCAGTGTTTATTTCATCTGGCGCATTAATTATTTTTCAACTTGCTTTTAATTACTTCCCTTTTATGCAAGTCTGGTTTGGATCAAAATCTACTTCTCTAAACCAGTGGATTTTTCCAGTCTTATGTGGTTTAGGAATATTTATATTTGTTGAAGTTGAGAAGTTGATTATCCAGAAAATACGAAAGATTAAAAAAAATAATTAAGAAATTAGTGAATCAAGAAATAAAAATTAATAAATATAATTCACTAGAGTGAAGGTTATTATACTTATATGAATAGCTTTTCTATTTTTCAATAGTTAAATATGATTAGAATAACATTAAAATGGGTAAATAAATATATGTATACTGTTTTATTCAATAATGAGAGGAGCTAAGCTGTGAATCTTTCAAAATTTAAGTTAAAGAATATTTCTATACGTACAATTATTATTGCAGCTTTTGTTTTTAGTTTGCTAATAGTAATACTTACGGTTGGATTTATTGTGTTCGATAATTGGATGAGTGAAGCAGAACACACAGTTTCCGTTATAGCAAATGATTTGAATAAAGAAATGATTAATGAAGTAACTAGATATATGCATGTACCGAAACACATGAACGAAGTGAATAAAAGGTTGATAGAAAATGACATAGTAGACCTTCAAAATACTGAAGAACGAGAAAAATTCTTTGTTAATTCTATGCTAAGCCATGGTGATGAAGAAGTTTATAGTTTTAGTATTGGTATGGCGACTGGTGAGTATTATGGTGCTCGAAAAAATAAGTCTAATGCTATTGAGATTATGCGAAACAATGCTGAAACATCTGGCGTTTCATGGTATTATTCTGTTTCAGATGATAGTACAGCAGATGAGTTAGCGGTTGTTGCAGGAGAGTTTGATCCTAGAACAAGAGCTTGGTATATAGCTGCAAAAAAAGAAGGCTCTCATATTTTCTCGCCTATCTATAAACATTTCGTAATGGATGATCTAACCGTTTCAGCTGCAGTACCTATCTATAATGAATCAGAAAATCTAGTTGGTGTCTTAGGGGCGCATACAACCTTATCTCGTATTAATGATTACTTAAAGACATTAGCAAATGAGAAAAATGCCTATACGATTATAATTGAAAGAGAATCTGGACATCTAATAGCTAACTCTTTAGGTATTGATAATTATAAAGCAACTGCTGATGCAAACTATGACCGATTAAATATTAGTGAAATAGAAAATAATATATTATTAGAAGCTTATCGAGAATATGAAATTGAACCGAAAAATAATATTGATATTACAGTGGATAATAAGGATTATCATAGTAATATTTCAAAATTTCAATTGGATGGATTAGATTGGTTGGTTATTTCTGTGATTCCTGAAAGTTTCTTATCACTTGAAATAGCGAATAATATAAAAACAGCGTTACTCTTAAGTCTATTTGCTATTTTAATATTCAGTCTGTTATATTTCTTTATTACTTATTATATGTTAAAACCTGTAAATGATTTAGTAGCTATGCAAGAGCGATTTGCATCGGGCAACTTAAAGGAAAGAGCATCTTTTAAAGGTGAAATAAAAGAGATAAAAGTCCTTAGTAAAGGTTTTAATAAAATGGCAGATACAGTTGATCAATTAGTCAATAATTTGGAACAAGAAGTTAAAAAAAGAACTGTGAAAATTAGTGAAAGAAATAATGAAATTAGAAAGAACAAGGAACAGTTACAGTTAATACTTGATTCAACAGTAGAAGGTATTTGTGGAATTAATCAAGATGGTATTTGTACTTTCATAAATAAAAGCGCTGTTGAAATGTTAGGTTATAATAATCCTAAGAAACTTATTGGTGCTAAGATTCATGATGTTTTTCATCACAGTTTTAACGATGGTCGTACAATGCCTATTAATGAATGTAAAATTTATCAGGCATTGAAGACTGGTAAAAGTATTCATGTTAATGATGAGGTTTTTTGGAAGAAAGATTCTAAGTCTTTTGATGTACAATATTACACACATCCTCAAATAGTTAATGGTAAGTTAATGGGTTTAGTATTAACTTTTCTTGATTTTACTGAGCGAAAAAAAATGGAGCAAATGGTCTATAATGAAAAAGAACAATTTCGAACAACATTATTATCCGTTGGTGATGCCGTGATCTCTACAGATAGTCATGGGAAAGTCGAAGTGATGAATCCAGTGGCAGAAGCGTTGACTGGTTGGGAGCAAAATGAAGCACAAGGCCAATATATAGAAGATGTTTTTCATATTATTAATGAAACAACAAGAGATAAATGTGAAAATCCTGTACATCGAGTATTAGAAAAGAATGATACCATCGAACTGAATAATCACACAATATTGATTCGAAAAGATGGAACAGAAATTCCTATAGAAGATAGCGCGGCTCCTATTAAAGATAATAAAGGGTATGTCACTGGCGTTGTAATAGTCTTTAGAGATTTTTCTGATAAAAAAGAACGCTTAGAAGAAATTGAATACTTAAGTTTTCATGATCATTTAACAGGACTTTACAACCGACGCTATATTTCAGATGCTATTAAAAGATTAGATACTAAAAGAAGTTTACCATTTTCTTTAATGGCAATAGATGTTAATGGATTAAAACTAACCAATGATGCTTTTGGTCATGAAGTTGGAGACCAGTTATTAATACATGTAGCCGAATTATTAAAAGAAGTTTGTAGAGATGAAGACATAGTTGGAAGAATGGGTGGTGATGAATTTATAATTCTATTACCTAAAACCTCTGAAGAAGAAGCACGCAGAATAAAAAAGAGAATTGTAGAAAAAACTAAGACAGAGAAATTTGATTCAGTAATTGTTTCTCTTGCTATTGGTTTTGCTGCTAAGAATGCGGAAAGTGAAATAATCAATGAAGTATTAAAAGTAGCTGACAACAATATGTATAAAGATAAGTTAAAGTATGGAAAAATTATGAGAAGCAAAACAATTGAAACAGTTATCGAAAAAATACAAAAAAAATATGAGCAAGAAGAAGTCCATACTGCACGCGTTTCTAAGTATTGTGAAGCAATTGCAAAAGCTATGGGGTTTCATAAAAAAGAAATAGAGAGAATTAAAATGGCTGGTATTCTACATGATATTGGTAAAATAATTGTACCACCTGAATTATTAAATAAATCCGCTACTTTATCAAAAAACGAATTTGATATCATTAAAAGGCATTCAGAAACTAGTTATCAAATATTGAAATCTGTAGAAGAATATTTTGATTTTGCGGAAGACGTCTTATACCACCATGAGAGAATTGATGGTAAAGGGTATCCCGAAGGACTTAAAGGTGATGAAATTCCTTTAGGTTCAAGAATTATTGCAGTTGCAGATGCTTATGAAGCAATGACTTCTGAAAGACCTTACCAAGAAGCAATGACAAAGGAAGCCGCAATAACAGAGTTAATAAGTTGCTCAGGCAAGCAGTTTGATTCAAATATCGTAGATATTTTTGTTCAAGAGGTCTTATAAAATTAAATCTCAATTGTTCATTTAGAAGATTCACTTTACTTTTTATATGAAATATGCTAAACTGAGTCTAATTTAATATTGGATGAAGTTAGTGGAAATTTAGGTGACCGTTAATGGACAAACTTCTGGAGAGATTCAGCATTGAACACCGAAGGGGAAAGTTATTGAAAAATAATCAAGCTCTCAGGTAAAAGGACAGAAGATAAGAGTAAAACAACCTATTTTTGGTTGTTTTTTTGTTTTTGTAAGGAGGACATATGAAAGCTGTTTTAACTGTAGTGGGGAAAGATCGAGTAGGAATAATTGCACAAATAGCAAATTTAATTGCAGAGAATAATTCGAATATTGTTAATGTTGAGCAAACTATAATGAACGACAAGTTTACAATGATGATGGAAATAGAGTTTGATACAGAAGAAGATTTCTATAATTTAGAGAAAAAATTTAGAGAAAAATCCTCTGCATTGAAATTAAATATCAAAATGTATAATGAAGATTTGTTTAACAATATGTATTCTCTATAGGAGGAAAAAATGATAAGTTTTGAAAATGTATTAGAAGCACAAAATATGGTTGAAAAAGAAAAATTAGATATTCGAACAATAACGATGGGGATTTCATTACTGGATTGTATTGATAGTGATTCAGACAAATCTTGTGAGAAAATTTATAATAAAATCACTAGGGAAGCTAAAAATTTAGTAACAACTGCAGACAAGGTTTCCAGGGCTTATGGGATACCTATCATAAATAAGCGGATATCTGTAACGCCTATAGCAATAATAGCTCAAGCATCAGAAGCTAAGAACTATACAAAGTATGCTAAAGTTCTAGACAAGGCAGCAAAAGAATTAAATATTGACTTTATTGGTGGATTTTCAGCATTAGTTGAGAAAGGATGTACTAAAGGGGATCGGATATTAATTGAATCAATACCACAAGCGTTAGCTGAAACAGATCGTATATGTGCATCCATCAATGTTGGCTCAACTAAAGCAGGTATAAATATGGATGCTGTAAAGAAAATGGGAGAGGTTATTAAAAGAACAGCGGAATGCACTAAAAGTAAAGAGAGTATTGGCTGTGCAAAATTAGTTGTATTTACAAATGCTGTGAGTGATAATCCATTTATGGCGGGTGCTTTTTTAGGCGTAGAAGAAGCTGAAACGGTAATAAATGTAGGTATTAGTGGACCAGGTGTTGTCAAATCAGCGTTAGAAAAAGTTAAGGGAGAAAGTTTCGATGACGTTTCAGAAGTGATTAAACGGACTACCTTTAAAATAACAAGAGCTGGTCAGATGATTGCTAAGGAAATTTCTAAGATTATGGATGTTAAATTAGGAATAGTTGATTTATCACTTGCACCGACACCAGCTGTTGGTGATAGTGTGGCTAGAATCTTGGAGGAAATTGGTGTTTCAGTATCTGGTACCCATGGAACAACAGCAGCTTTGGCTCTTTTGAATGATGCTGTAAAAAAAGGTGGTGTTATGGCTGCAAATCATGTAGGTGGGTTAAGTGGTGCTTTTATACCCGTAAGTGAAGATGAAGGGATGATTGCTGCTGTACAATCCGGTGCCATGAGTATTGACAAACTTGAAGCAATGACATGTGTATGTTCAGTTGGCTTAGATATGATTGCTATTCCTGGAGAAACACCGGCATCTATTATTTCAGGGATGATTGCCGATGAAATGGCCATAGGGATGATTAATCAGAAAACAACTGCTGTACGTGTTATTCCTGCATATAATAGAAAAGAAGGTGACGTTGTCCATTTTGGAGGTTTATTGGGTACAGCACCAGTCATGGCAGTTAATAAAAATGACTGTAAAAATCTCATTAATAGTGGGGGTAGGATTCCAGCGCCTATTCATAGTTTTAAAAATTAGAGTAGAAATCATATTGTTAATAGCAATATGATTTTTTTGTTTTTGAAAGCCGCTAGGCAATAAATTTCATATTGGTAACGTTTTCCTTGGTTAGGAAAAGGTTTTTTGCAAGTTTTGCCATTGACAATTGCAAATACTCCTATATAATAATGAAAATACAGAATTTTCAGAAAATTAGGGGTGATGACTATGAAAAAACAATTTATTGAACATGGAGCTTATAAACCAGAATATGAAAGTGATAATTGTGGTGTAGGTTTCATAGTAGACACAAATGGTAGAAAAAGCCATAAGATGATCGATGATGGTTTAGATATGCTTAACAATATGGCCCATCGGGGTGCTGTAGGCTATGATGACCAAACAGGAGATGGGGCTGGACTTAAATTCCAAATACCACATGATTTTTTTAAAATGGCGTTAGGCAATGATTTGCCTAGTCCTGGTGATTATGCTGTTGGTATGATTTTTCTTCCATTAGCGCCGGATATACGCTTTGAATGTATGGCGACTATTGAACGGATAATATCGAATTCGAAATTAGAATTTATACAGTGGAGAAATGTTCCAATTAATACAACGGCAGCTGGTAGTTATGCGAGAAGCACTTTGCCTGAAATCCAGCAATTATTTATAAAGCGCAACGAAGTACCAAAAAATGACTTTGAAAAGGAATTATTTATTTTAAGAAAAAATATTGATTCAGCAATTTTAAACATTGAAAGCGAATACATTGAAAATTTTTATATCTGTTCTTTATCTTCTCATAGTATAGTCTACAAAGGATTATTATTAGCCAATCAGATGAAAACTTTTTTTAAAGATTTGCAAAGTACAAGCTTTAAGACTGCTTATATAGTAGTTCATCAAAGATACAGTACAAATACTTCGCCTAGTTGGAAGTTAGCCCATCCATTTAAATATATTGCTCATAATGGTGAAATAAATACAATAAAAGGAAATATTCAAAAATTTGAATCCAAAAAAGAAAATTTAGAATCAAAGATTTTTGGAGATGCATTAGTAGATATAGAGCATCTAATAGAGAAAGATGTTTCTGACTCTGCTAATCTTGACAATATCGTCGAACTGTTTACAATTGGTGGTAGAAGTATATTACACGCATTAGCAATGCTTATTCCTCAACCATGGGAGAATGCGAATTACTTAAATGAGAATGTGGTAGATTTTTATAAGTATCATTCAAATCTAATTGAACCATGGGATGGACCAGCGACTATAATTTTTTCTGATGATCAATATATTGGTACCAAACTAGATAGAAATGGGTTACGTCCCGCTCGTTATTACGTAACTAAAAATAAAGTGATTATGGCTTCTGAAGCTGGCGTTGTAGGAATAAAGGATGATCAGGTGATTAGTCGTGGAAAGATTAAACCTGGCGAATTTTTAGCAGTTGACTTAGATAGTGGTTCACTAATGTTGCAAAAGGATATTTTAGAAACTTTTGTGACACCAGAATATACACAGTTAATTAAAAAGAACGAGTTGACAGTTAAAATAGGAAAGAGTGTTATAGAAGATGCGGAAATAATTAATCAAAAGCAAGTATCCTTTGGGTATACAAGAGAAGAATTAAAGCGTGTTATTGCAGTAATGGCAAAAGATGGGAAAGAACCGATTCTCTCAATGGGTACTGATACGCCACTTGCGGTATTAAGTGAAGAACCTAAATTACTTTTTGATTACTTTAAGCAATTATTTGCACAAGTAACAAACCCAGCCATAGATCCAATAAGAGAAAAAAATGTAATGTCTTTAAGAACAACAATTGGAAATTTCAAAGGTCTCCTTGATGGAAAAATAAAAGATGAAGAAAGTAAATTTCTTACTTTTGAGCATCCCATTGTAAACAATCAAGAATTAGATGGGATACAAAATTTAATGAACTCAGACTTTAGAAGTATAAAGATTCCAATGGTTTTTGATTCTGATTTACTTGGAAGTGGATTAGAAAAAGGATTAGAGTTAATCTGTCAAAGAGTTGAGAAGGCAATCGAAAATGACTTCAATATTATAATTCTAAGTGACAAAATGATAGATAAGTTTAGATCACCTATACCAAGTTTATTAGCATTGGCTGCAGTAAATACACATTTGTTGAAGAAGAAAATTAAGACGAAAGTGGATTTAATTGTCGAAACTGGAGAGGCAAGAGATCCTATGCATATAGCCTTGCTATTTGGATATGGTGCAACAGTAGTTAATCCATATTTGGCTTTAGATACAATTAATTCATTAGTTAATGAGAACTTATATATTAAAGATTTAACACCCATAGAAGCCAAGAAAAATTATATTAAAGCTTTAGAAAAAGGCTTATTGAAGATATTATCTAAAATGGGAATATCTACATTGAATAGTTATATCGGTGCTCAGCTTTTTGAAATCATTGGTCTAAATCGTGAAATCGTTGAATCATATTTTAACGGGACATCACATACAATAACCGGCATTGATTTAGATATAATTGCCGAGGAAGTATTCATTAGACATGAAAATGCATTTTTTAAAGGTGAAAAAATAAAAAAAGGAAGTGAATTGCACTATAAAAAAGATGGTATTAAGCATTTATTTACACCAGAAGTTATTGGTAAATTGCAAAACTCCTGTCGCACAAATAATTATAATGAATACAAAGAGTATTCAGAGATGGTTAATGATTCTAAAAAGTCTTTAATTACTTTAAGAGGCTTATTAACCTTTGAATCTGATCGTCAACCAATACCCATTGATAGTGTAGAACCAATTGAAAATATTCTCAAGAAGTTTGTTACAGGAGCAATGTCATTCGGATCATTGAGTAAGGAAGCCCATGAGAATTTAGCTGTAGCAATGAATTCAATCGGTGCAAGTAGTAACTCAGGAGAAGGTGGCGAGGATAAAGATCGATACTATACGAACAAGAAATCAAAAATTAAGCAAATTGCTGCTGGAAGATTTGGTGTATCAATTGAGTATCTAAATGATGCTGAAGAAATACAAATCAAAGTTTCTCAAGGAGCAAAACCTGGTGAAGGTGGTCATTTACCTGGTAAAAAAGTTGTTGGAAAAGTAGCAGAAATTAGACATGCCATCGAAAATTTACCATTAATATCTCCACCACCGCATCATGATATTTATTCAATTGAAGATTTAGAGCAATTGATCTATGACTTAAAAGCTTCAAATCCTAAAGCTAGAATCAGTGTAAAACTAGTTTCTAGAGCTGGTATTGGAACAATTGCTGCAGGAGTTGTAAAAGGTCATGCTGATATGATTTTAGTTTCAGGGCATGATGGTGGTACTGGAGCAGCACCGATGACATCTATAAAGAATGCTGGCGTTCCCTGGGAAATAGGTTTAAGCGAAACACATCAGACTTTATTAATGAATAATTTAAGAAAGAAGGTTTCATTGCAAGTAGATGGTCAAATGAGAACTGGTCGCGATGTTTTAGTAGCAACCCTTTTAGGAGCTGAAGAATACGGATTTGCTACAGCACCTTTAGTTGTTAGTGGTTGTATCATGATGCGAAAGTGTCATACGAATAAATGTCCAGTAGGTGTTGCAACACAAGATCCTGAATTGAGAAAATACTTTAAAGGTAAGCCGGAGCATGTTGTAAATTACTTCACATTTATTGCGAAAGAAATAAGAGAATACCTAGCCAATTTAGGTTACGAATCTTTAGATCAACTTGTTGGTCGATCTGATTTACTAAAAAGAAAAGATTTAATTGACCACTGGAAGATAAAAAATATTGATTTATCACAAATTTTATTTAAGCCAGAATTACCAAAGAGTTTTGGGTCTAAACATGTTGAAGCAAAAGCCTTAGAAAATATAGCGACTCTAGATGATCAGTTAATAGCGATACTTAATAAGAATACCATAGAAGATGAAATAACAATAACCAATACAAATAGATCTATTGGTACAAAACTAAGCAGTTATATTATTAAAAATAAACTAAAGATTGAAAATGAAAAGGTATATAAATTTAAAGGCACTGCTGGTCAGAGTTTTGGCGCATTTTTAACAGCACCAATTGTTTTCCAAATGTTTGGTGATGCCAATGATTATGTAGCTAAGGGTTTATCTGGTGGAACAATAATCGTAAAACATCCAGATAATAAGATTGAAACAGATATTTTAGTAGGTAATACAACGTTATATGGTGCGATTAAAGGAAAACTGTTTATTAATGGTCAAGCAGGTGAACGGTTTGCAGTTAGAAACTCAGGTGCGATTAGTGTTGTGGAGGGCGTAGGGAACCATGGTTGTGAATACATGACGAATGGTATAGTTGTAGTTTTAGGAGATGTAGGAGATAACTTTGCGGCTGGTATGACAGGTGGAATTGCATATGTGCTTAATAAAAATCCATTAACAGAATCAAAAGTCAATAAAGATACGGTAAGTGTTAAAGATTTGAATTCAGTTGATCAAGAGATTCTTAAAAGTTTATTGGAAGAACATATTGAATTGACTGGTAGTTTAAAAGCCAAAAGTATCTTGGATGAGTGGATGTATTATTCAAATCTATTTGTGAAAGTAAGTAGTGATGGCTATGATGCGATTGCAGAGAATAAAGGATTAGAAAATTTAGTAAATTTACAGGCGGTGAATAGAATTGGATAATAAAGGACTATTTAAAAATGTTGAGAGACAAATAGCAAAGAAATTAGCACCTGTAGAGCGAATCAAGAATCACAATGAATTTTATTTATATCAAAGTGATGAGGCAATAAAAAAACAAGCTAGTCGCTGCATGGATTGTGGTGTTTCATTTTGCAATTATGCTTGTCCATTAGGGAATTCTTTGCCAGAGCTCAATGAGTTAATCGTTGAAGATAATTGGGAGAAAGCTTTAGAAATTCTATTAGAAACAAATAATTTTCCAGAATTTACTGGTAGATTATGTCCAGCACTTTGTGAGGGATCATGTTCTTTAAGTATTGACCATGGTTCCGTAACGACAAAAGAGATTGAGTTATCTATTATCGAAAGAGGTTTTAAAGAAAATTACGTAAAACCCATAAAACCTAAGTTTAGAGTTGATAAAAAAGTAGCAGTAATTGGTTCTGGCCCATCTGGTTTAGCTGTTGCTCAAGAATTAAATAAAAAAGGTGTCAATGTAACAGTTTATGAAAAAGACTATGAACCTGGTGGTTTGTTAAGACTGGGAATTCCAGATTATAAAATCGAAAAAAGCATTATTGATCGGCGAATTGATTTATTGAAAGAAGAAGGTATTAAGTTCATATGTAACACAGAGATTGGTGTAGATCTAGCAATTGAAGAGCTGCAAGAAAATTACGATGGGATATGTTTAGCTAATGGTTTTACAGTGCCAAGAGAAATAAATGCACCTGGGAATCAACTAAAAGGTATTTACTTTGCACTAGATTACTTAAAACAGCAGAATTTAATAAATGCTGGTATCCCTTTAGAAAATGAGTTAATAAATGCTAAAGATAAAAATGTATTGATCATTGGTGGTGGCGATACAGGGGCAGACTGTCTTGGTATTGCCATTAGACAAGGTGCAAAAAGTATTCATCAGATTGAAATTCTTTCCGAACCACCGAAAGAAAGATCCAGTAAGACACCTTGGCCCTATTGGCCTTATATGCTACGAAAAAATACTGCACATGAAGAAGGTGGCCAACGAAGCTGGGATACTCTTACACAAAGATTTAAAGGGAATGAGAGTATTGAATCAGTCGTTTGTAGTCAAGTAAGTTGGGAATCTATTAATGGACAAATGAAAATGACTGTTAAAGAAAATAGTGAATATGAAATGGATTCTGATCTTGTTATTGTAGCAGCAGGGTTCATTGATACAAAAAATTATGAGATGTATGAGACTTTAGGTTTAACCTTTGGAGAAAAAAATAGTATTATAACTGAAAATCATATGACTAATGTAGAAGGAATTTTTGCCACTGGTGATCTTAAAAATGGACCATCTTTAATATGTAAAGCAATTAGTGATGGTAGAGAAGCATCTAAAAGTATCTATAATTATTTAAAATAATGATAAAACCACCTTAGTTGGTGGTTTTTATTTGCGAAAAATTATTTAAATACCATTCATTGGGTATATAATAATAAGAATAGAAGAGGAGGATTAGATGAAATCTAACAAAGTAGACAAAAATAAACTGAAAGAACAGTTAACGGATATTCAATACCATGTAACTCAAGAAGACGGCACTGAAAGACCTTTTCAAAATCCATACCATGATTATTTTGAAGAAGGGATTTATGTTGATGTTGTATCAGGTGAAGCACTTTTTTCTTCTAAAGATAAATTCAAATCTAGCTGTGGATGGCCAAGTTTTTCTAAACCAATAGACGAGGATGCAGTTGTTACTAAAGCAGATCATAAATTATTTAGAACTCGAACAGAAGTAAGATCTAAGAAAGCTGATTCCCATTTAGGACATGTTTTTGAAGATGGGCCAGAAGAGTTAACTGGATTAAGATACTGTATCAATAGTGCAGCTTTAAGATTTATTCCAAGAGAAGACCTTAGAGATGAAGGCTATGAGGATTATTCAAGTATTTTTGAGTAAAGAAAAGCAATTGAATATTTGGATGAATAGAAAATTAATTAAAAATGAAATAATCTACACAAGAGGTTTATAGTAGTTAGTAAAAGCGGGTTGAAATATTATTAATTCAATTATTATTGGTTTATCATTAGAGATACTTTTAATAATTGCTTTAGCAATCTTTCTTAGAGAAATTAACTTACTATAGAAGTGGTACTTTCTTTACAAAATCAAACGGCCCCTCACTTTTTTAGTAGTGAGGGGCCGTTTGGTTATTATTAGTATCGTATTTTTGTATAAAATGATTTTCTAAATAAAAAAATCCCATACAGGGACTTAAATCAGAATATTTATTGCTGATGGAACAACTTCAATGGCTATTGGTAAAATACCACCATATTCGCCATCAAGATCATACTCAACAACTCTTTCTGAGTTATTAATGACTTCTATTTTATTGGTTTTAAAATATAAAACATTATCATTATTAATATGATTACCATTTAATATTTTAATAAATACTTCCACATTATTAATAAAACTTGCCTTTTTTACAAAGACACAATCGAGTAAACCATCTTGTATCTCAGCCTCTGGTGCTAGATTAATAAAACCACCTACAGAAGGAGAGTTACTTACTAAAAATAAATAAAAATCATCTGTTAATTCTAAATCTTCAGTGATAATGGTTAAGTTTGAAGTGTAAAGACCTTTTTCTGTTAAGTCTTTTAGCCCATTGAGATAATAAGCATTCTTTCCTAAAACAGCTTTCATTTCTCTTGGTGTATCATGTGCTACGTTTGTGAGTAAGCCGCCGGCTGTTACATTAATAAAAAAAGAGCCATTAGTCTTACCTAGATCAATAGGTATCATTTCCATTTTTTCAATCATTTCTGCAAACTCATACGGATCATTAGTAATATTCAAATAAGTTGCAAAATCATTAACAGTACCAAATTGAAAAATACCTAAAGGTATAGAAGAATTGTTCTTAGCCAAAGCAGAAGCCGCTTCATTAATAGTACCATCACCACCAGCAGCAATAATGATATCAAAGGTATCAGCAATAGCTTTTTCAGTTTCATTAAAAGTATCTCTTTCTTTTTTTGTAGCAATTCTTTGAACCAAGTGACCATTATTTAATAATTCATCTGTTAAACTTTTTATATCTCTAAGTCCTCTATTTTTCCCAGCACTGGGGTTATAGATTATTTTAATCTTCATAATGGCCACTCCTTATTTAAAACTAATTAATTTCTAAAATTTTGATGTTTAAAATACCTTTTGGAATTTCTACAGGTATTATTTCGTTTTTTGTATGACCAAGTAAAGCACTTCCTACTGGTGATACATTTGAAATTTTTCCTTCAAAAGGTTCAGCTTCAATACTTGGAACAATCATAAGTTCAGCAACTTCATGTGAATCCAAATATTCGATTTTTACACGAGAGTTAATATGAATTTTATCTGTATCATTTGATTCTTGAACCAATTCATAATTGCTTAATAACTCTTTTAACTTAGCTATTTCAGCTTCATTTTTTGCTTGCATTTCTCTTGCTGCATGGTACTCAGCATTCTCAGATAAATCCCCAAATTCTCGAGCTCTTTTTATCTCTTGTGCAATATTCTTACGTTCGACCAAAACTAATTGATCTAATTTTCTTTCTAATTTTTCTAAAGCACTCTTAGTCAGTAATGTTTTTTGCATAATAATCAACTCCTTAATATCATTTAATATATTATCATAAAATGACTTAAAGTAAAGCTTTATTTCTCTAATCATATTGATTATTATGAGTTATAAATCTTATACCCATTATTTTCATTGATATTACAAAAAGTATTCTTCAAATAAAATGATTATACTAAGTATATAATTAACTATTCAAAACTTAAGAAATTAATGATATAATTATCATAGTATAATTGAGTAAAGGAGTGAAAATATGTCTGATGTAATTGATTATGAGATTCATGGAAAAGATATGCAACTTGTAGAAATTGAGTTGGATCCGGGTGAAGGGGTAAGAGCTGAAGCTGGTGCAATGACTTTTATGGAAGACGGTATAGTAATGCAAACCGGCGTTTCAGGAGGGTTATTTGGTGGATTTAAACGAATGGTTTCAGGTGAAAGCTTTTTTATTACGACTTTTTTAAATACAAGTAATAAAATAAGTCATGTAGGCTTTGCTGCACCTTATCCAGGCGGGATTATCCCAATACAGTTAGAAAATCATAGAGGTAAGTTTATATGTCAAAGAGATGCTTATCTATGTTCTGCAAATGGTATCGATGTCGAAGTAGAATTTACTAAGAAATTAGGCGCTGGTTTTTTTGGTGGAGAAGGATTTATTCTTCAAAGATTACAAGGCACTGGAAAAGCTTTTATTCATGCAGGTGGTGCAATTATAAAAAAAGAGTTAAGAACTGGCGAAAAAATTAAAGTTGATACAGGATGTATTGTTGGCTTTGAAGATACAGTTGATTATAATATTGAATTTATTGGTGGTTTTAAAAATGCTCTTTTTGGAAAAGAGGGGTTATTTTTAGCAAGTTTAACTGGTCCTGGTATCGTATATATGCAATCTTTACCAATATCAAAGTTATCTGAAAGAATTTTGGCTTCAGCAAGAACTAATAAAGGCGGTAACCCTGATAATTTAGGTGGTATCGTTGGTGGACTTTTTAATGATTAATACTCATCTAAAGTTTGATTTGAAAGATCTAAATATATTTAAGACTTTATAAATGATGAATGAAAGTATAATATAAACTCGACGGTTAGACCTTTCATTAATAATTTTAGTTTTTAATAACTATTGACATAAAACAAGAGAACCCTGAAAGATTATGAATCAATTGGTAGCTGATTATAATTTCAAAGGGTATTTTGTTTTGTCTATTAAGTATATTATTTTTATAGATATACATGGAGAAGAAATTATTATAATACTCGGGAATGAAAATCTAATTGGTTATTCTATCGAGTAAAAAGGATTAAAAGAATAGAGTTACATATTGAAAATTATGAGAAGGATAGTTAATCTATCCTTTAATGATGTATAGAAAGAAATTGGTGACTATGAAAGAATTATTGAAAATATTTTTTATATTCTTTAGGATTGGTGCTTTAACGATTGGCGGAGGCTATGCAATGATTCCTGTCATTCATAAAGAACTAGTTGATCGAGAAAAAATTGTTACAGAAGATGAATTTTTAGATTATATAGCTGTTGCACAATCAATACCAGGTATCATTGCCGTAAATGTTTCAACATTTATTGGTTATAAATTACATGGATTGTTGGGAGCATTGATTATTTGTCTAGCAGTTGTTCTACCGTCATTTTTAATTATTATTGGTTTGGCGAATGTTTTAATGTTATATCGGGATAGTACTTTTATAGTGAAGAGTTTTTCTGGAATTCGGCCGGCAGTTATTGGTATTATGATTTTTTCTGTTTATAAGTTGGGTAAACCTCTTGAGAAGAACTTTTTTTCTATATGTATTATAACAGTAACTATCCTAGCAATTTTAGTTTTTAACATCCATCCAATTATTGCATTAATTTTTTCAGGCATGATTGGAGGTGTTTATGGACATTTTAATTAGTCTCTTTTGGCGATTTTTAAAAATCGGTGCATTTAGTTTTGGTGGTGGTTATACAGCATTATCATTAATTGAGCGAGAAATTGTTAATAATGCCCAGTGGTTAAGCGTTGAAGAGTTTCTAGATGTTTTAGCCCTGTCTCAAATAACACCTGGTCCAGTTGGTATTAACTCAGCAACTTTTGTTGGCTTTAAGATTATGGGGATTCCTGGATCAATCGCTGCAACAAGTGGTGTAATTCTCGTATCATTTATACTGGTTAATATAGTAGCCCATTATTTTCTGAAATTTAAAGATTCAAAAATTGTTCAAGCGGTACTAACTGGTTTAAAACCTTCAATCGTTGGTATTATTGTTACAGTAGTTATTAAGTTGGGTATAAAGACTATAGATAGTTATCATGAAGTGCTTATTATTTTGTTTGTAGTATTTATGGTTATGAAAGTAAAATTGCATCCCATACTTGCAATATTTATGTCAGCAGGTATTGGATTAATTATTTTTTAGAGGTGATTAAATGAGAGTCTTTTTAATAGGGATTATAGTTATATTACTTGTTGTTAGTAGTGTTTTAGGATTTATGTATATAGATCAAAGTGAATCATATAATGAAATATATGAAATCTTAAAAAGTAAACGAACCACAAGTAATCTTATAGTAAATGATGTATATATCTACGATTACGAAATTAATACAGACGCTGGAGTATATATCCCTTTTGAATTAGTTTTAGATCAAATTGATCCAACATTAGAGTTGTCAAATAGTGGGGCAAGGGTTTATGTATTATTATCTCAGTTGGATTTTTCTTTAGAGACAGAGGTACTAGATAAATTTGTTAATGAAAATTTAGATCGAATCAACATCCCATTAAGGATTATTGATGGCAAAAGATATTTAAATCTAGAGCTACTTGAAAAGATATATCCGCTGCATTATAATTATTATTCTGACAGTGAAAGTCTCTATTTAAAGACAAATACAAGATCAGTTGATTATTATGAAACAAATCAAAATCAGAAAGTATTTTATTTAGAAGCGGACTTATTAATTGATTTTGATGAAATGAGTAGTGGTGAACCCTTTATTCTTATTGATGAAAAGAAAATTGGTGAAGAAAATTATTCTGAAATTATCACACCAAAGGGAGAAATTGGTCTCATTAAGACAAGTGAAATGAGTCTAGTTGAGGATACACAAAAAACAAATCAAGTCAATGTAGTAAGAAAGACCAAAGAGTACTCAAGTATAAATTTAATATGGGATAGTATATCGAGTTATAATGATAGTAAAAATTATAAGATGGATTCAATGGATGGTCTAAATGTTATTTCGCCAACCTGGTTCTCTTTAAATGTAAATGGCATCGTTATTAATGATGCAAGCATGGCCTATACAAAATTAGCTCATGAAGCTGGATACGATGTTTGGGGACTATATAGTAATAGTTTTAACCCTAATTGGACGAATGAGATGTTGAATAATGAGGCATATGTCAATCAATCAATCGCCCAGATGCTAATTTACTCTGCATTATATGATTTAGATGGGATTAATATTGATTTTGAAAATATCTATCTTAAAGATAAGGCTGCTTTAGTAAATTACGTTGAAAAAGTGAGATTGTTGACTAGAGAGCAAAATTTAGTTTTATCGATTGACGCAGTCGTGCCAGGTGGTTCTGATCAATATTCAAAGGTTATAGATCGAGAAAGAATTGCACCTTTAGTTGATTATTTTATTTTAATGGCCTATGATGAACACTGGGGTAGTGCACCAACCAGTGGCTCAGTTGCATCTTTACCTTGGGTTAGAAAAGGAGTTGAAGGAACATTAGAATTTGTACCGAATGAAAAATTAGTATTAGGTGTCCCCCTTTATATGCGTATTTGGGTTGAGGTAAATAATAGAATTATTGATTCTAAGGCTTATGAAATGAAAAACATCGATAGTTATTTAGAAGATATTGACTATAAAATAGTTTATGATGAAGCATCAGAACAGAATTATATTGAAACCCAACATGAAGGCAATACAATAAAAATTTGGTTAGAAGATAAAGATTCTATGACAAAAAGAATTAAATTAATCAATGAATATGATTTAGCAGGTATTGCTGGTTGGAGAAAAGGCTATGAAGAAACTTATTATTGGGATTTAATAGATATATATTTAAAAGATTAAAGAGCTTATGATTAAGAATAGTTTATGACTATTCTTTTTTTTTGATATGTTTCAAGAATTATTATATAATAAGTGAGTAATCACTCACTTATTAGGAGGTTATATGAAAAAATCTGAGAGAACTAAAAAAAGAATATTAGAAAATGCAATGAGCATATTCTCAAAAAAAGGATATGATGGCACAACTACTAAAGAAATTGCTGAAGCATCGGATGTTTCAGAGGGAACAGTTTTTAAATATTATGTATCTAAAAAAAATCTAATGATTAGCGGGATATTAAAATTCTTATCAAATTTTGGATATAAGTTATTTATAAAAAGTTTAGAGGAGATACTCGAAAAAAGTGATGATTTAAGTTTCAATGAGATTCTAAAAAAAATAATCATGAACAGAAAAAAATTAGCTGATGATTACTCTCATTATTTAATCGTTTTATTAACTGAATATAAAAATCATTCTGAAATACAGGAGTTATTCAAAAATGAATTTGAAGAAGATGTTAAGGCAATTTTCGATAAATTGATTAATATAGGTATTAAGAAAAATGTTATAACAGATCAAACAAACAGTTATATTTTCATTAGAAACATGCTAGGATCATTTATAATGTTGTTGTCTAATCACTATTATTTAAACCAATGGAGTTCTGGCCTTACATTCGAAGAAGAAGTAGATATCGTAATTGAGCAATTAATCAATGGATTAAAATAGGGAGGGAAGTGATGAAAAAGCTTAATATTTTAGTATTATACAGTTTAATATTGATTTTTCTAACCAGTTGCACATTAAACAATACGGAGGATTCAATGTTATACACAGGCTCTGTCGAAGCAAAAGATGTGATTGTAAAAGCTCAAGTGAGTGGTGAAATTATTGCGAATCATATTTCTGAAGGTGAAAAAATAGAAATAGACCAACAATTAATCCTCATTGAAAATCAATCTTTACAGTATGATTTAAAAGCATTAGAAATAAACAAGGAGATAGCAGAACTTACCCTATCCGATTTATTAGATGGGATACCAGATACAAATATTTTCTTAAAAGAAAGTGAAATTAATGTAATTAATAAGGAAATAGCAGCTCAAAAAAGGGTAATTGAGCACAATAAAGAAAAATTTGAAAAAAATAAGATTTTATATAATGCGCAAGGCATCTCGAAAGAACAGCTGGATGCTTCTGAATTGGCTTATAATCAGAGTCTTGATAAACTAGATATACTGTATCAAAAAAGAGTTGTAGCTATAAATTCAAAAGAAAATATTCAAAATAGTACAACGGAACAAGTCATTAAGAAAGCAAACAAAAATGTACAATCAATTAATAATCAGATTGACAAAATGAATTATGAGCTTACTAAGAGTAATATTAAAGCTCCAATTGATGGCATCATTCAGAAAAATTATGTTAATATTGGAGAATTTGCAACCATGGGAGAGCCACTTTTAAAAATCATTGATCCAAGCAATATGTATTTGGTGATTTATGTACCAGAGAAAGAAATTTCAAAAATTCAACTCAATCAGGAAGTTAAATTTATAGATGATTTTATTGAAAAAGATGCTTATGGTGTTATTTCATATATATCTGAAAAAGCAGAATTTACACCAAAAAATGTATCAACTAAAGAAAGTAAGCAAGAATTAGTTTTTGAAACAAAAATAAAAATTTATAATGCTTCTAAAATCAAACCAGGAATGTATCTAACGGTAGACTTGTTAGGAGATTAAAATGGGTAGAGAAATGATTGAACTTAAAGGTGTTAAAAAGAAATACGGTGATTTTGTTGCTGTAAAAAATTTAAGTCTGAAAGTAAAAAAAGGACAAATTTTTGGTTTGCTTGGACCTAATGGTTCTGGTAAGTCTACAACTATCCGAATGATCATCGGTGTATTAGATAAAACAGAAGGAGAAATTTTTGTAAATGATACAGATGTTTCAAAGCATCCAGATCAAGTTAAGAAAAATATAGGTTATATGTCACAAAAATTTAGCTTATATGAAGATTTAACGGTAATTGAAAATCTCAATTTTTATGCGAGTATCTATGGTGTTCGGGGTAAAGATAAAGAAGAACGTATTGAGCAATTAATAAATATGGCGAATCTTAACGGCAAAGAAAAAGTCTTAGCAAGTCAATTATCAGGTGGATGGAAACAACGACTGGCTTTAGGTTGTGCACTTATTCATCGACCGAAACTTTTAATATTAGATGAACCAACTGCAGGTGTCGACCCTGTATCAAGGCGAGTATTTTGGAAAATGATTTTTGAATTATCTAATCAAGGTATTACTGTTTTAGTCACAACACATTATATGGATGAAGCGGAAAGCTGTGATGCAGTTGGATTCATTTTTAAAGGTGAGTTGTTAACAGTGGACACACCAGAAAATTTAAAATCTGATGAAAATGTAAAAACTCTTGAAGATGTATTTATTAAGTATGTCGAAAAAATTACGGGGGAATCAATTGATACATCATTTAAAAGTTTAAAATTCATTAAAGGAGATGCCTAATATGAGTTTCTATCGATTATTGAATATAATAAAAAAAGAGTTTATTCATATCAAGCGAGATAAAGCGAGTCTCTTTATTGTTTTAATGATGCCTATACTTTTTACTGTACTTTTTGGATATACAATTACTACTGAAGTAGATGAAATAAAGCTTGCGATTTTAGATAATGACTATTCTTATGAAAGTCGTGCTTTAGTGAGTAAATTTGCTGCTTCAAATTATTTCAAGCCCTATGCATATGTTAATAACCTAAATTCAATAGAAGAAATGATTGATTCAAATGAGGTTAAAAGTGCTTTAATAATACCCCATGGCTATAGTGATTTAGGCGAAAAAAAGGAAGAGGCGCTATTAATTATTGATGGTACAGACCCAACAGTTGCTCAGACAGCTCTTCAAAGTGGAACCTTAATTGCAAATGTTAATTCTGTTAGTAAAGAAGTTAGACTAAAGATGACTGAAGGGGCTCTAAATACTAAGGTTTGGTATAACCCAAATCTTAAAAGTACTAATTTTATTGTGCCAGGATTAATTGGTATAGTTATGCAAAATATTACGATAATACTAACAGCTTTTTCTTTGGTACGAGAACGTGAACGGGGGAACTTGGAATTATTAATTGTTAGTCCGATTAAACCTTCTGAGTTAATTATTGGAAAGATGATTCCATATATTAGTATTGGATTCATAGATTTTTTGATTGCGTTATTCTTAGGTACGCAGTTGTTTTCAATTCCAATTCGCGGGAGTCTTTTGTTATTAATGATACTGGGTTTTGTTTTTGTAATTACCGCTTTATCTATTGGCATGCTAATTTCTACTATTGCAAGAAATCAATTACAAGCAATGCAGATTACTTTCATTATATTACTGCCAACAATACTTTTAAGTGGTTTTATGTTTCCAATTGATGCAATGCCAAGTATGGTACAGAATATAAGCAAATTATTACCAGCGACTTACTTTATTGTTATTTTAAGAGGAATCATACTGAAAGGAACATCATTTAAATTATTAATTACAGAGTCACTTGTGCTAGTTGCATTTTCATTTATTCTATTAATGACTGCTATTAAAAAATTTCATAAGAGCTTAGATTAACGAAATTATTAAAAAAATAATTATTAACGTTGACATGTATAATTATAAATGTTAGTATATAAAAAACTTAATAAACCTCATGTTTGAAGTTAGAGGTGCGAATTTTAATAGTAGTTGCTTTTAGATTGGTAATCGATGAGAAGTGACGAAAGGGAAATTTGCCGAAGGTATATATTCACCAAAATATATTTCCTGGGTCTATATTAAATAAATATAGAACTGTCATTATAAATTGATTATAATGTTGCGCTACTGTGAATTATTGAGGATGTTAAAAACTTGGGTATATTTATGTGACTTAAAATATATACAAAACTTTACTGCATCCTTTTTACAAGTAGTGTAACTACTCGTAGAAAGGATGTTTTTTTATATGGAAAAAGATAGAATAGTTATCAAATTCGGAGGCGTAAGCTTAAAGAATAGTGAACGCTTAAAAAATACAGCAAAAATTATCAAAAATAATTTAGACAAAGAATTAGTAGTTGTTATTTCAGCTATTGGTGAGTCAACTAATGAACTTATAATAGCTGGTAATAAAGCGGCTAAAGGGACAATTGATTTCGTAAATGTAAAGACGATTCATCAAAATATTTGTGAAGCGCTAACTATTGATTATAACCGATTAGAAGATATATTTAAACAAATGGAAACAGCTTTAATGGCGATCAAAGAAGAAAAGCAATTAAGCAAAAAAAATTATGATTTAATGATGAGTTTTGGGGAAAGACTTTCAATAATTGTATTAAGTGAATATTTAAAGGTATTGGGGATAAATGCTCAAGGGTTTAATAGTTGGGAAATAGGAATAGTCTCTAATAGTAATTATGGTCAAGCGAGTATCTTAGAAGAATCAAGTGAGTTAATCAAGTATAATATAGAAAAATATTTAGATCAAAATATTTTGCCGATTATAACAGGTTTTATATCAAAGGAGAAAAATGGAAATATTACAACCTTAGGAAGAGGTGGCTCAGATTTAACAGCATCATACATCGCTCAAGCCATTGGTGCCGAAAGAGTTGTTTTATGGAAAGATGTCGAAGGAATACTAACTTCTAATCCGAAGTTAGTAAAGAATACTCGTAAAATAAACTGCATTAGTTACAAGGAAGCTTCAGAGATGGCGTACTATGGTGCAGAAATTTTACATCCTCAAGCCATATTTCCAGCAATGGAGAAAAATATTGCCGTTTGGATAAAAAATTTCTTAGATCCTGATGCTGAAGGAACGAAAATAGTTGATACCATTGATTATTTAAAAGATCAAAGTCATATTAAAACAATTTCTTATCGAACGGATATTACATTAATTCATATCGAATCTAATCGTATGCTAGGCCATTATGGATTTCTTGCAAGAGTTTTTGAAGTCTTTGATGCACTTAAAATATCTGTTGATATGATTGCTACCAGTGAAGTAAGTATTTCTTTAACACTAGATGAAAGTCATGACTTGGATACTTTAGAAGAAGCTTTATCTCATTTTGCTCATATAAAAATTACAAAAAACCAATCAATTGTGAGTTTAATCGGCAATACTGAAGAATCAACAGGCATTTTTAATCAAGCCTTTGATATTTTAGAAGAGCATAATATTAATATAAAAATGGTTTCTTATGGAGCATCCCATGTAAATATAGGGTTTATTATCGATTCAGAAAAATTAGAAAAAACAATCAATGCACTGCATGATGGTTTAATATTTGAAGAAGAGGTGACGGTATGTTAAAAGTAGGTCTAATTGGTTATGGAAAAATGGGACAAATGCTTCATAAGCTATCAAATGATTTTAGTATTGAAGTAAAGGCGATAATTGATCCATTTCATGAAAAAGCTACTGGAAGAGAAATTACAAAACAGAATTTAAGGGACTGCGATGTATGCATCGATTTCACTACACCAGCTGTCATACTTGAAAATATTGGAAAATTAGTTGAGTTAAAAATGCCAGTTGTTGTGGGAACAACGGGCTGGTATGATGATTTAGAAAAAGTTAAAGAAATGGTTGAAAAAAATAATACTACACTCATGTTTGGATCAAATTATTCCATTGGTGTAAATATTCTTTTTAAGATGATTAGTTATGGAAGTAAGTTAATGAATCAAGTCAAGGGATATGATGTAGCAGGTTTTGAAAGCCATCACCGTATGAAAAAAGATATTCCTTCTGGTACTGCTGAAACCATAGCCAATATTATTTTGAACCAATACGATAGAAAAGACAAAGTAACATATCAACCAGGCAATAGAGCTATTGATAAGAATGAGTTACATTTTACAAGTATGCGCTGTGGAAATATTAATGGTTTACATGAAGTGATATTTGATTCAAAGGAAGACCAAATAAGTATAAAACATGAAGCACGTAATAGAGAAGGTTTTGCTAAAGGAGCATTAATGGCAGCACATTATATTGTTGACAAGAAAGGTACTTTTGAGTTTAAGGATTATTTTGATGATATATTGGAGGGGATTAATGATGATAATTAACGGAGCATTTACTGCTTTAATTACACCTTTTTTAGAGGATGGAAGTGTTGATTACAAACAGTTAGAGAAAAATGTAGAATATCAAATTGAAAATGGAATTGACGGTTTATTAGCTTTAGGAACAACTGCTGAAACACCTACATTAACGGCAGAAGAAGAAAATAAAATAATTGATTGTTGTATCAAAACAATCAATAATCGAGTGCCTTTAATGGTTGGAACAGGTAGTAACGCCACAGCAAAGACCGTTAAAGATACAATAGAAGCTGAAAAAAAAGGAGCTGATATCGCTCTAATTGTTACACCTTATTATAACAAGCCTACTCAAGAAGGGATATTTCAACATTTTAAAGCAGTTGTTGAAGCAACGAATATACCCATATTGGTTTACAACATTGAAGGAAGAACAGGTAGAAATATTGAAACAGAAACGTTAAAAAGAATTGCTGAATTAGAAGGCATCATTGGCGTAAAGGAAGCTTCAGGAAATATGAGTCAAATTCAATCTGTTATAACAGAAATTGCAAATCCAAAAACAAATTTTCATGTGATGAGTGGAGATGATAGTTTAACATTGCCACTTTTAGGACTTGGTGGTCATGGTGTTGTATCTGTTATAAGTAATCTTTACCCAAAAGAAATGTCAACAATGGTTCGCGCCGCACTAAAGGGAAACTTTCAAGAGGCGCGAAGCATTCATAATAAATTACTACCAATGATGAAGGGTGCATTTATAGAAACCAATCCTTCACCGATAAAAGGTGCTATGAAATATGCTGGTATGGATACTGGCGAAGTAAGATTACCACTGGTAAAATTAACAAATAAAAATGTAGGATTAATTGAATCAATCGTTGAAGCAATAGGGAGGCAGTAAAAATGAATTTAGAAGAGAGAATATTAGAATTTTATGAAGGATTTGAAGCAGAAGCAATACAAGAAGTAAAAGATACATTTAATGAGTTTATCAAGTTATTAGATAGCGGAAAAATTAGATCAGCAATAAAAGTTGATGGTGAGTGGCAAGCAAATGCATGGGTAAAGAAGGGAATATTACTTGGTTTTAGAATAGGTGAAGTTGTAGATATGGCGGCTGGGGGGTTAAGTTTTTATGATAAAGACACTTATCCAGCTAAGACTTTTATTAACAATAAAAGGAGAATTGTTCCAGGTGGTACTTCATTAAGAAAGGGTAGTTTCATTGAAGAAGGAGTCATTGTTATGCCACCGACTTATGTAAATGTTGGCGCCTATGTAGCCGAAGGAACCTTACTTGATTCAAATGTTCTTGTTGGCAGTTGTGCTCAAGTTGGAAAAAATTGTCATATTAGTGCTGGTGTTCAAATCGGTGGTGTACTAGAACCAGTTAACTCTACACCTGTAATAATAGAAGACAATGTTTTCGTTGGTGGAAACTCGGGTATTTATGAAGGCGTACTTGTTAATTCAAATGCCGTTATTTCTTCAGGTGTAATCATTACTGCATCAACACCTATTTATGATTTAGTGAATGAATGTGTTATCACCAAAAATAATGAAGGTGTCTTAGAGGTGCCAGAAAATGCTGTAGTTGTACCTGGCAATAGACCGATTAATACTGATTTTGGAAAAGAAAATAACTTAGGTGTATATACACCAATTATTATTAAGTATAGAGATGACCAAACCGATGTAAAATTATCCCTTGAAGAAGGTTTAAGGTTATGATTTTAGAACAAGTAAAAGCCTTAGAGTATTCAAAAATTAGGTCTTTGAATCAATTGGCGAATGAAGAAACGATTAATTTAGGTATTGGTCGTCCTTATTGTAAAACGCCGGATTATATAAAAAAGGCAGCTGTTGATGCTATTAATAATGATGAAACCTACTATTCTAGTAATTATGGCATAAAAGCATTAAGAGATGAAATTTCAAAGCGTTATACAAAAGGGGACTTTAATAATGCTTTAGTAACTATTGGTGCTGCTGAAGGGATTTATCTTGTCATGAGATCCCTTTTAGAAGCCGGTGACGAGGTTTTAATACCTAATCCGGGCTACTTAGCCTATGAGCCTATTGGAAGGTTAACAGGGGCATCTTGCAAGTATTATGAGTTAAATAAAAACTATCAAATTAATTTAAAAAGTATTTATGATAAGATAACAGACCAAACAAAGATGATCATCATTAATAATCCAGGTAATCCAACAGGGGTTGCTTTTCATGGGGGTGACTTAGAAAAGTTAGTACAACTGGCAAATGAGAAAAATATTATTATTCTTTCTGATGAAGCTTATCAAGGTTTGAACTATAATGGTAGTCGAGTCAAGTCATTGTATGACTATAACCATAAAGATAATGTTATTGCCATTTCAAGCGTTTCAAAGGAGTTTTCAATGACAGGGTGGCGTATTGGTTGGATTTATGGGAATCGAGGATTTATCGACGAAATGGTTAAGCACCATTTATTGATGAATTCCTGTGCTTCAACAATCTCTCAATATGCAGCTTTAGAAGGGTTAAAGAATAATAAAGGTATTGTTATAAATCAGTTAAGAGAAAACAAGAACATTATGGAAAACTACCTGAGAAAAATAGAACATATAAAATATGTTAATACAGAAGCAGGACTTTATTATTTTATAGATGTTTCATTTTATGGAAATGATGATGAAATCACTATGGATTTATTAAAGGAAAAAAATGTGTTAGTTATACCTGGTAGTGCCTTTGGTTCAAGGGGTAAAGGACATTTAAGATTATCCTTTGGTGCAAAGCCTGATGATATTAAAGAAGCAATGACTAGAATAAATGACTATTTTAAGAATATTAATTGAAAGGATAAGAAATGAAAATAGATATTAAAGCGTATAAAGATTTCATCGAAAAAACTAAAACCCCATTTTATATTTATGATAGCCAAGTAATTAAGGATCAATACAGTTCCCTTGAGGAGAAATTACCAAGTATAATTGACGTATTTTTTTCAATGAAGGCAAATCCAAATATAAATATTGTAAGATTTCTCAATCAGTTAGGATCAGGAATAGAAATTGCTTCAATTGGTGAGTTAAAAGCTGCCATTTCAATGGGAGTTGATCCAAAGCGAATTGTGTTTGCAGGTCCAGCTAAATCCATTGAAGGCCTAAAGTTAGCTATTGAGAAGCAAATATTTGCTATTAATGTAGAGTCTATAAATGAGCTACAAAAAGTTGAAAAATTATGCAAAAGTCTTAATTTAACACAAAATATTAATTTAAGAATTAATCCATTGTTTACAGTAGATGAGTCAATCTTGCAAATGGGCGGTGGTGCTATGAAATTTGGAATCGATGAGGAACAAATACCAAATTTTACAGAAGTATTCAGCACTTTAGAGTACGCTAAGATTAAAGGGTTACATATTTTTGCAGCGACGCAAGTGTTAAATGAGACTCTCATTGGTGATTATTTCGAAAAAGTATTCAAACTAACGAGAAAATTAGAAAACCAAATGAATATGACATTTGAAACAATTGATGTTGGTAGTGGTTTTGGTATTGATTATCTCCATAATGGTAATGTGTTAGGTATTGAGTCATTAGGAATTCAGTTAGAAAAGATTTTAGTGAAAAATGATGACTTCGCAAATCGCCAGAATTTTAAGATCATTCTTGAAAGTGGTAGGTATTTAGTTGGTGAATCTGGTGCTTATGTAACACAAGTGATTGACAGAAAAACATCAAGAGAAAAGAATTTTGTTTTAGTTAAAGGTGGAATTAATCATTTGTTAAGACCAGCACTTATTAAGCAAAACCATTATATAGAAACTTTCAATGAATTAAGTGAACCATCAGAAATAGTATCTATTGGTGGTCAATTATGTACAGGTTTAGATTTTTTCGCCAAAGATATTGAAATGCCGAAACTAGAAATGGGTGACTATCTTGCAATTTTAGAAGCGGGAGCTTATGGTTATAGTGAGAGTATGTTATATTTTCTATCCCATGATTTTCCTGCAGAATATTTTGTTATAGATGGGGTTATCAAAAAAATAAGGAAAGAAAAAACTGCTAATGAAATCATAGCAGAACAGATCAACTTGAATATATAGAATTATAGAATCTCTTTCGAAAGAAAGGGATTTTTTAATTCTTAAGAAAATCTTAAGAATTTTATTAGCTATTTATTAATATTTTCCTGTTATAATAGAATTCAGTAGGAGGGAGATATATGAATATATTAGTATGCGATGATGAACATGAAATAGTAGATGCGATAGAAATATATCTATCAAATGAAGGTTATGATGTATTAAAAGCACATAATGGAGTTGAGGCACTTCAATTATTGAGAGATAACAAAGTACATTTAGTAATAATGGATATTATGATGCCGCAAATGAATGGTTTAGAAACAACGAATAAAATTAGAAAAGATTTTAATATTCCAGTAATTATGTTATCTGCAAAGTCAGAAGATATGGATAAAATAATGGGGCTAAACATGGGAGCCGATGATTATATTACAAAACCATTTAATCCATTGGAATTGATTGCAAGGGTTAAATCTCAAATTAGAAGATATACTCAACTCGGCAGCATGGAAATGAAAGAAGATGTTTTTCAAACTGGTGGATTAGTAATTGATGATGAGAAAAAAGAAGTAACAGTTGATGGAGAAATCATAAAATTAACGCCAATTGAATATGAGATGCTTAAGTTTCTGTTAAAAAATGCAGGTAGAGTTTTCTCAATAGATGAAATCTATGAGAATGTTTGGCAAGAAGAATCTTATAATTCTAAGAACACAGTAGCAGTTCATATTAGAAGAATTAGGGAAAAAATTGAAATCAATCCGAAGAATCCAGAATACTTAAAGGTGGTGTGGGGCATTGGATACAAAGTTGAAGAAATTAAGCCATTCAATAATTGTTAAAATAATATTATTTGCTTTAATTGTAGCATCCTTTACATTATTAGTTTCAGGTCTTTTAATAGATGATCAGAGAACAGAACATTCAATTGTATCGGTTTTAAATAGCAATAGTTTTTATGAGAGTCAGATACTCAATAGTAAGATTTATTCAGACCTTCATAGAATACATGAAAGACTTGAATTAAATGAAAAACTATCACTTACGAAGCAAAAAGGATATATCTCAGATGAAAGAATACTTAGTCAAGCTAAGGAAGATTATAATATTGAGTCCATTGAAGAATTAAATAATCTTGAGGAAAATCAGATAACTGAGATTAAAAGGGAATTAATAGATCAAGATGTTGCAGAAATTAAAAGAAATCTCTCAAACAGTTCAGAAGTTATGTATCTAAAATATTATTTAAAAAGTGATTCATTTGAATTGTCTAATGCTGACGATTCAATGGCAAGAGCATTTAGTTCTTCAGAAATCTATATGGTAAAAAATCAAAGTAGTAATATAGTTGCACCAGAAGCATTTAAGGAAAAGGCATATTACTTTAATCATACTTTGAAAAATATTCATGAGAAAACAGATATTTTTTACACAAGCTTTCCAAATAATATCTTAGAGGATTTAAGAGAAGATTACACTTTGACCAAAAGTATTGCTGAAAATCGTTTAAGACTATCAGTTATTTATCTATCTGTTGGTGTTATTTCTTTATTACTATTGATGATTATCATTGGTAGGAATGGGGAAGTAGAAAAAGTTCAAATGAATTTTGTTGACAAATTATATACGGATATTAATTTATTGATTCTTTCGATTTTAGTGGTTACATATATAATAATTATGTCTGAATTTATACAAATGGGTTTAAATGAAATAGAATACTATCTTCCATTAACCATTTTCGCTATTTCTCTGGGATTACTATTGTTCTTATCAATTATTAAGCATCTAAAGAATAGAACGCTTATAAAGCATTCGCTAATTTATACTATTTTATCAAAAATATTTTTAAGTTTACAAAGCATTTTTAATATGGGAAGTTTAGGAATAAAAATAGTCTTAGCAATTGGGCTATATACATTTTTAGTACTGTTTTCCGTATTAATTTATCCTTTAACTATTCTAGCTATTCCAGTATTTTTTATCATATTGCTATGGATTATAAATATTAAGGGAATCAAGAAAGTCAAAATTGGTACTCAAAAAATAAGAGAAGGTAATTTAGACCATAAAATTGAAGTGAAAAGAAATGGAGAACTTAAAAAAATTGCTGGAGAAATCAATGGTATTAGAGAAGGATTAAAGAATGCTTTAATGAATGAAGTTAAGAGTGAAAGGCTAAAAACCGAGTTAATAACGAATGTATCTCATGATTTAAGAACCCCTTTGACTTCTATAATTACTTACATTGATTTGTTAAAAGAAGAGAAAGATCCTGAAAAACAAAAGAAATATATTAATGTTCTTGATCAAAAATCTAATCGATTAAAAATTCTAACAGATGACTTATTTGAAATGTCAAAATTAAAAAGCGGCAATATACAAACAGAAAAAAGTAAGATTGATTTAGTTGACTTAATTAATCAAGGATTAGGGGAATATGAAAACTCAATTGAAGAATCTGGGCTTGACTTTATACTAAGTTTTTCTGATGATGAACGTTTCTTTGTTAATGCCGATGGTAGTTTAATATGGCGGTCAATTGACAATATTTTTTCAAATATATTCAAATATGCGTTAGAAAATTCAAGAGTATATATTGATGTTACATCTAAAGAAAATTATGTCATATTAACTGTTAAGAATATTTCAAGAAATGCTTTAAATATTTGCGCAGATGAATTACTCCAACGTTTTACAAGGGGAGATGAAGCTCGAAGTAATGACGGTAGTGGGTTAGGCTTGTCCATTGCAAAAAGTCTAGTAGAAGTTCAAAATGGCTCTCTTGACATTGTAATAGATGGCGATCTATTCAAAGTGATGATTAAACTAGAGAAATATAAAGTATCTACAGAGGAAGTCAATTGAATATTGATTCTAATAGGAAAGTAATTTTTCAATTTCATGAGAAATTACTTTTTTATTAAAAAATATTAATATTTATTCTTGCAATTCTGATTTTGATGTATTATAATATAATTAAATAATCGTATACAATAATACAAATGGTATTGAAAGGGGTTAATTATGACAAATGATGTAATAAAAAATTCAAACGTGAAGGTAGATTCTTGTAACAGATGTCATGATGAAAAAGAAGTAAATAAGTTTGGTTTATGTAAAGCTTGTCAAGTTGAAGTAGATCATGAATATGGTATGTTATACTCAATTAAAAGCATGGATTATTAAACATAGACTATTATTTCATTTTAATCATTTGAATTAACTAAATCCTTTCAAAAGGATTTTTTTTTGCATAAAAAAAAGAATCCATTTTCATAGATTCTTTTCAAAATTTATTTTAAGTATTCTTTTTTCAGTGATTCAATAACATCCTTCACCGTTGATATATGATCAATCTTATAACCATTTGTACCAACAAATATCAGTCCGTTTTCAGTATCACCATTAACAGCATCTATTAAAGCTTCAGTGATACAAAAGGGCGCGACTTTAGGATTACAACCTTTTAGACATCTGTAACAACTTCTTATTTTTAATGCATCAGCAGCGACTTTTCTTGTAAACTCATTTTTTACTACGCGTCCTGGTAACCCGACAGGGCTTTGAATGAGTTCGATAGATTCTTCTGTTGCATCAATGTATGCTTTTTTGAAGTTATCATGGGCATCACATTCTTCAGTAGCGACAAATCTTGTTGCCATTTGTACACCGGATGCGCCTAATTCAATCATTTCACGCATATCTTTTCCAGTATAGATACCGCCAGCTGCGATGACAGGAATTTTCTGATTATATTTTTCCTCAAAAGGTTTAATGGCTTCTAGTACTTCTACTACCAAGTCTTTTAAAGGCTTAACAGTATTCGATTCTAAATCTTCTCTTTTAAAACCTAGATGACCTCCTGCTTTTGAACCTTCTACTACAATGGCATCCGGTAGATAATCATATCTTTTTTTCCATAACTTAGTCAGTAGTTTTGCCGCTCGACCAGATGAAACGATTGGTGCAATTTTTGTTTGGGTACCTTGAACATATTCTGGTAGAGTTTTTGGTAAACCAGCACCAGAAATAATCAAATCCACTTTTTCTTTAACGGCAGTATTAACTAATTCAATATAGTTATGTGAGGCTTGCAAAAAATTTATTCCAATTATTCCATTTGGACTTAACTCTCTTGCTTTCCTAATTTCTTTTTGAATACCAGTTACATTGGCTTGATCATTATTTGTTTTAAAATTATCTTCTTTATAACCTGTTTGAGCACCAGATATTATTCCAATGCCACCTTGATTTGCTACTGCTGCAGCAAGTCTAGACAATGAAACACCTATTCCCATTCCCCCTTGTATCAATGGGAACTTTGCTTCTAAATTTCCGATTTTTAATGTGGGTATATTCATTCTTATCACTCCTATAAATGTAAGTATAAAGTATAACGAATCAGATGTCAATAGTAGATATTATTACCAGGTGATAATTTATTTAAAGTTGAAAAATATTAAAATATATCGTATGATTAATGCAAGGGTTTGCATTGAAAGGAGAAAAAATGGATAAGATAGAATTTATTAATGAAAATAATCAATTAACTCTACATTTTTATGAGGGGATTACTCGGATTACTTATCATAAAAAAGGCGAGAGGCCTGAATCAAGTGTTGGAGTTGTTTTAAATGAAAAGACAATTGATGTAGTCAATGAAGCTCAAAGAATAAAAACAAAAGAGTTAATCGTTCATGTAGCAAAAGATTTAAGATTAACGATTACTGACCTAAAGGGAAAAATTTTACAACAAGATAAAATAGTAGATATAGAAAAAAAAGTGAAAGAGAAAAAAGAAAAAGGGTTAATGGAGAAGTATATGACGGACCAGGGAGAATCAACTTCTCTTTTTCACTTAAAAAAATATAACGATGAGGTTGGTTTTTACGGTTTGGGAGAAAAATATGGCCATTTAAATTTTCTTGCAAGGGATACAGCTAATTTCAATACAGATGTTTTAGCGGTTTCACCAATTCATACATCAACTCAGAGAGAATATCATACATCAATACCTTTTTATATTGGATTACGTAAAGACTTAGTTTATGGAGTATATTATGATAATACATATAAAACTTATTTTGATTTCAATAAAAATCAAGAGGGTGTATTGTTTAAAGCCGACGGCGGATATCTTGATTATTATTTGATTACTGGTAAAAATGTAGATACTGTTGTCAAAAGATATTCTAAAATTACTGGAAAAATGCCACTACCTAGAAGAGATTTCTTAGGTTATCAACAATGTCGTTGGAGTTATCAAACCAAAGAAGAATTGATGTCAGTCGCTAGACGCATGCACAAAGAAAAAATTCCTTGTGATGTTTTTTATTTAGATATCGACTATATGGATGATTATAAGGTGTTTACAACAGATAAAAAAGATTTCAAAGATTTTTCAAGTATGATTAAAGAACTAAATGAAATGGGTTATAAATTAGTTACAATTATTGATCCTGGTGTAAAAAGAGAAACGGGATACAAAGTCTATGATGAAGGCATGGCTAAAGATTATTTTATAAAGAATAGTCAAGGTGAAGTATATGTAGGAGAAGTATGGCCAGGTGATAGTGTCTTCCCTGATTTTACACGAAAGGAAGTTAGAAATTGGTGGGGAGATCTTCATAAAGTATTAGTTGATGCTGGTGTTAGTGGTATTTGGAATGATATGAATGAAATTGCTGATTTTTCTACAAAAAACAAAACTTTACCGTTAGATGCTTATCATATTGATGATTCAGGGACTAAGCGATACCAAAAAGAAATTCATAATATATATGGTCATTTAGAAGACATAAGCACTTATAATGCTTTAAAGAAAATGCAAAACACCCGGCCCTTTGTTTTAACAAGAAGTGCTTTCGCCGGTACACAAAGATATGCTGCACTTTGGACAGGAGATAATGCTTCTATTTGGGAACATCTTGAAAATGCTATTCCAATGATGATTAATCTTTCTCTTAGTGGCTTTAACTTTATTGGCGCAGATATGGGTGGCTTCTTAGAAAATTCAAGTGGTGAGTTGTTAACTAGATGGGTACAGTTTGGAATATTTACGCCTTTATTTAGAAACCACTGTGCTTTGGATTTTATTAATCAAGAACCTTGGTGTTTTGGAGAGGATTACTTAAAAATAATTAAGAAATTTATAAAAATGAGATACCAATTGGTACCGCATATTTACAATAAGTTATACCATACGAGTCAAGATGGTAGAAGTCTCATTCAACCATTATTTTATAAAGATTTTGATGATGAAACAGTTAATATTGACGATAGTTTCTTATTCGCCGATCAAATACTCGTAGCACCAATTTATAAGCCACGACAGAAGAAGCGAATGGTCTATTTACCAAAGGGTACATGGCACCATTATTTTAACGGCGAGAAGTTTGAAGGTGAAAAATATTATACTTTAGATGTGGCGTTAGATGAATTTCCAATGTTCATTAAAGCAGGTAGTATTATACCAATGCAAGAAAACTCTTTAAGCTTAAATACATTACCAAAGACATTAGAAATTCATGTTTATCATGGGTCAGATACAACTTATGAGTTGTACTTTGATGATGGTATGACTTTTAATTATGAAGAAGGGGAGTATAGTTTAGTAGAGTTAAGATTAACTGACGGTGAGGTGAAAATTAATATTAAGAAAGATGATTACCCATTACCAGAATTTAAAATTGTTTCTCATGAATAGAAATTTTATATGTAAAAAGCGACAGCTTTAACTGTCGCTTTTTTAGTGAGTGATATTAAGTGTGGTTATTAGATAAATAAGTTGGTTCCCGCATCTTCTGAAGCATCTAAGTAGTTTGCAACGCCTCCAATTTCGACACCTTCAATTAGTTCTTCTCTTCTAATACCCATTAAATCCATAGACATTTGACAAGCAATTATTTTTGCACCATTATCAATTACTTGTTGAAGTAATTCTTCTATTGATGGAACATTATGCTTCTTCATTAAACCTTTAATCATACCAGCACCCATGCCACCCATATTCATTTGAGATAGTTTTAGTTTTGAAGTGCCTTGTGGCATCATTTTACCAAACATTTTTTCAATTAAGTTTTTCTTCACTTTAGGACCGTTATTCTTTCGTAATATATTCAAACCCCAGAAAGTAAAGAACATTGTCACATTTCTGTCCATTGATAATGCACCATTGGCAATAATCAATGAAGCGATTGCTTTATCAAGATCACCACTAAAGACAACCATTGTTTTATCCTTTGGTAGTTCAGTCAAAGAAGCTTGCTCTTTTGCATTAGGTTTTATATTGGTTCCTTTTCCTACTAATGCTACAAATTCATTACCTTCTTTGCCTGCGCTAATGAGAGTATTCTGTGTTCGTTTTGTCCATGAACCAATATCTGCAGTAAAACCCGGATCAGTTGTTCTTACCTTTAGAACTTCTCCATTGTCTAGTTCTTTCATCTTTTTTGAAACTTGCATTATTGGACCCGGACAACTAAGGCCACAAGCATTTAATTCAACAACATCAGTTATATTTTCAAAACTTACAGGATCTGACTCATGGTGTTCGATATTTCCAAACTCATCAAACTCTACGGATGGATCAAAACCTACACCACCACATTTACTGTCATCATCTAAACAGAAGACAGCAGAATAAGTGTTGAAACCACCATTTAAGTTATATACTTCTTTAAAACCACTTTGCATTAGTATTCTTGCAGCAATATAGCCTCTAACACCTATTGCACAGTAAACAACAATTTTCTTATCAATATCTAGTTCATTTTTTCGTTCTCTTAATTGGTCAAGAGGTATGTGAACAGAATTAGTAATATAGCCTAAATTCAATTCTTCTTCTTCTCTAATATCTAAAATAATATATGAATCATCGATTTTATCGAACTCAGAAGTACTAAAAACATTTACCTTTCCTTCTAAGATGTTTTCTCCAACAAATCCAACCATGTTTACAGGATCTTTTGCTGATGAGAAAGGTGGAGCATATGCTAATTCTAACTCTTTTAGATCATATACTGTCATGTCAGCTCTTAAAGCCGTTGCTAAAACATCAATTCTTTTATCAACGCCATTATAACCAACGATTTGTGCACCAAGTACTTTACCTTTATTATCAAATAATGTTTTAATAGTCATTGGTATAGCACCAGGATAGTATCCAGCATTAGACTTTGAGTGAGTAATAGAATAATGGTAGTCTTTCTTATATTCTAATCCTTTTCTTTGAAGGACTTTTTCATTATGTCCAGTAGAAGCAACAGTTAGGTCAAATACTTTAGCAATAGATGTACCTTGTGTGCCTTTGTATTTTTCTTTATTACCACAAACATTATTAGCAACAATTCTACCTTGTTTATTTGCAGGGCCTGCTAAGGGAATCATTGTCTTCGTACCATCAACATAGTCTACGACTTCAATTGCATCTCCTAAAGCATAGATATCTTCATCATTTGTTTGAAGGTATTCATTGACAACAAAGCCACCACGTTTATTTAATTCAAGATCTGCGTCTTTAGCTAACTCATTATTTGGTCGAACACCAATGGATAACATTACCATATCTGTTGAAATTGTTTTGCCACTCTGGAGAGTAATTTTTTTCTTGCCTGCTGCATCCTCAAAAGTACTAACACCATCTTCAAGAATTAAATCTACGTTTTTAGATCGAATATGTTTATGAATTTCTTGAGCTATTTCAAAATCAACTGGTGCCATGACTTGGTTTTGCATTTCTACTATTGTTACATTAATACCAAGGTCATGTAAGTTCTCAGCCATTTCTATACCAATAAACCCCCCACCAACTACAACAGCTGATTTTGGCTTCTTTACATCTATATATGATTTTATTTGATCAGTATCTGGAATTGTCCATAAGGTAAATATATTATCGCCATCAATACCAGGAATTGGCGGTACTAATGGTGTAGAACCAGGTGATAATACTAATTTATCGTAACTCTCTTCGTATTCTTTGTCTGCTTTTAAATCTTTAACAATAACTTTTTTATTTTCTCGGTCAATTGAAATAACTTCGTTTTCTACCCTTATATCCATATTGAAACGTGTGCCCATAGCTTCAGGGGTTTGAACCAATAAAGCATCTCTTTGCTCAATGGTACCACCTATATAATAGGGTAAACCACAGTTTGCAAAAGATATATATTCGCCACGTTCAAATAATATTATTTCTGCATCTTCATCATTTCGTCTTAGTCTTGCAGCAGTTGATGCACCACCGGCAACACCACCAACAATCAATATTTTTCTACTCATTTAAACCTCCATTTTTTCTGTCAGCATTTCTCATTAAAAGCCTCGCCCTTCGGTAGGGGGGTCTATAAGTATAATAATATGAAAAAAGGATATTGTCAAATAATTATCACGAAAAATACTTTTATTGCGTAAATGTTAATTATGTGTTAAGATGACCTTAAGATGATATCTTATTGAGAATCATACTTAATTAGAAAAACAATAGTTTTAAATCACTGCTTTGATCTTTTAATGACAGAGACAGGATATAGTTAATTTATGAAATATACAATAACTCTATCTTGTCGTGGGCAAAATAGAGTTTTTTTAATGGAGAGATAAATATGAAGGTCGGAATTATTGGTGCAGGTAAAGTAGGAACAGCTTTTGGCAAATTTCTTATCAATCATGGGATTTCTGTCATAGGCTATAATAGTCGTAGCAAAAAATCTTTAGAACATGCAATTAACTATACAAAGACGAGAGCCTTTCAAAAAGAAGAATTAATTAATGCAGCCGATGTAATTTTCATTACTGTAAAGGATGATCAAATTCAAAATGTTTTAGAAACTTCAATTGATACCTTTCAGGATTTAAGAGAGAAAACATTTATTCATATGAGCGGTGTTCATTCTTCTAAGATATTAATTAAAGCTTATGAAAAAAAAGCGGATATTTATGCGCTGCATCCGTTACAGTCTGTATCTAATATAGAAAAAGCAGTAAAAGATTTTGAGAAGACATATTTTTCAATTGAATCAATAGGTAGTAAGAATAAACACATAAAAAAAATATTAAGTAGTATTAATCATTATTTTGAGATTGAACCAAATCAAAAATCAGTTTATCATATGTCGGCTTGTGTATTTTCTAATTATCTAACAACATTAATAGATTTTGGTCTTGAACTGACAAGCTCTATTGGAATTGATAAAGACAAAGCATTTGAAGCGATGCTTCCATTGATTAATAGTACAATTAAAAATATTCAAAATGAAGGAATTGAACATTCATTAACAGGACCTCTTGCAAGGGGAGATGTTAAGACAATAGAATCTCATCTGGAATCATATAATAAAGTAAATCAAGAATATGAAAGTTTTTATAGAGTCATGGGAATTAAGACTTTAGATTATATTGAAAAGAACAGTATCCAGAAGACTGAAATTATTAAGAATATGCGGAATGTATTGGAGGATAGTCATGAAAAAGATAACAACTAAAAGTTTTTTAGAGATGAAAAATAAAAAAGAAAAAATTACTATGTTAACAGCTTATGATTACTCAACTGCCAAATTAGTTGATACTGTAGGAATTGAAAGTATCTTAGTTGGTGATTCTTTGGGAATGACGATGCTAGGATATGATGATACGTTAAAAGTTACTGTTAATGATATTATTCATCATACGAAAGCAGTTGTACGTGGAACAAAGCATGCATTAGTAATAGCAGATATGCCTTTCCTAAGTTATCATATTTCTGTAGAAGAAAGTATAAGGAATGCTGGGAGAATGATTCAAGAAGGTGGTGCACACGCTGTTAAACTTGAAGGTGGAAGTAATATAATTGATAAAATAGAAGGGATCATCAAGGCGCAAATACCAGTCTGTGGACATTTAGGATTAACACCTCAATCTGTTAATATGATGGGGGGATTCAAAGTTCAAGGAAAAGATATAGAAGCGGCTGAAAAGTTGATAGAAGATGCATTGTTATTAGAAAAATCTGGTGTCTTTGCCATTGTATTAGAAGGGATCCCTTCAAAATTAGCCAAAATAATTAGTGAAAAACTTACTATTCCAACAATTGGTATTGGTGCAGGAAAAGAATGTGATGGTCAAGTGCTTGTTATTCAAGATATGTTAGGTATGTATTCAGATTTCACACCTAAGTTTGTAAAAAAATATGCTGAGTTGAATAAAGAGATGGCTTCTTCTATAGAAAAGTATATTGAAGATGTTAAAAATCAAAGCTTCCCTGAAGAAAAACATACTTTTAGTATAGATGAAGAGGTTATTAATAAATTATATTAGGAAGTGATTAGATGAAAACAATAGATAAGATAGATGAAATTAGAAATATATTAGATTTAGAAAGAAAAGTGAACAGATCCATTGCCTTAGTGCCAACCATGGGATTTCTTCATGAAGGCCATTTGTCTTTAATTAAAGAAGCGCGCAAGAACAATGATATCGTTGTTGTTTCAATATTTGTTAATCCAACTCAGTTTGGTCCTGGTGAGGATTTAGAAACTTATCCTCGAGATATTAATAGAGATCAGAACTTATGTAAAAATGAAGGTGTCGATTATATATTTAATCCAAGTGTTGATGAGATGTATGAAGATAATTACGCAACTTATGTTATTACAGAGAGTAATATAACGAATAAACTATGTGGCGCCTCTAGAGAAGGACACTTTAAAGGTGTTATGTCCGTTGTGACCAAACTATTTAATATTATTAGACCAAGTAAAGCATACTTTGGGCGTAAAGATTATCAACAAGTCGCGGTTATTAAAAAAATGGTAAATGATTTGAACATACCAGTCGAAATTATTGATTGCCCAATTGTAAGAGAATCAGATGGTTTAGCTATGAGTTCTAGAAATACTTACTTAGAACCTAATGAAAGAAAAGATGCTTTGGTATTGAATGAATCATTAAAAGAAGCAAAAGAAAGAATTCTAAAGGGAGAGAAGAATAAAAAGGTGATTCGAGAAGAGATTCTTGACAAAATCAATGAAATACCTTATTCTGAAATAGATTATGTAGAGATACTAGATGCAAAAACTTTAGAAAATATTGAAATAATTGATAGAGATGTAGTCATTGCGTTAGCAGTGAAAATTGGGAAACCAAGACTAATCGATAATATTATTGTGGAGGGATGATTATGAATATCACGATGTTTAAAGGAAAGATTCATAGAGCAACAGTAACACAAGCTGATTTAAATTATGTTGGCAGCATAACAATAGATTCTAATTTACTTGAAGAAGCAAATATATTACCAGGTGAAAAGGTTCAAATTGTAAACAATAATAATGGGGAGAGAATTGAAACCTATACGATTAAAGGTGAAGCAGGAAGTGGTGTTGTTTGTCTAAATGGTGCAGCTGCAAGAAGAGTGCAACCAGGTGATCAAGTAATTATTATTGCTTATGCACATATGACTCCTGAAGAAGCTAAAACCTTTGAACCTTCAGTAATTTTTGTTGATGGAAATAACAAAATTGTAGAGAAGACAAATGTTGAAAAACATGGTGAGATTAAATGAAACTAATGTTTATTGATTATGATAATACTTTATATTCTCAAATAGCTCAAGGATTAGCTAAAAAATTCAATGATCTTCAAGATTTAGAAATTTTATCAAGTGGTTTAACCAAGGGCAAAAAGTTAAATAAAGAGATGTTGAAAGTAATGTCAGATATTGGTATAGATTTAAAAAATAATAAGATAGGACAAATTAATGAATTTGAAGATATCGATATATTAGTAACTTTAGGTGAAAATGTTGATATAATGTTTGTACCAGAAAGTGCGAAACTTAGCTGGAACACTCACATTTACAAAAATGATTTAGAAAAAACAAGGGATGTATTAGCAAAAGATATAAAACGATTATTAAAAGATATTAAGAGAAATAAGTATTAATTCATAAGTGGTTTCACAAAGTCTGTGAAGCCGCTTTTTCTTTACAAAAAAATTACATAACTCTATGAGAATTGTTTAAACATAAGTTGTAAGGGTATAATATACTTATGAGTTAAGTATGGAAGGGGTATTTTATGAAATCAATTAAAATGCAATTAATTGTTATTATTACTATTATAGCAGTTTTATCTATTAGTGCTTTAGGAATCATGAGTCTATACTCTCTCAATACAGTAAAAGATGTAACCTTAAATGAAACCAAAACACAGTTACTACTAGACTATGATGAGAAAATTAAAAATTTAGTAGAGGGTGCTAAAGGAATACTAGAATTAAATCATAGTTTATATGTTTCTGGCGAGTTATCTTTAGAAGAAGCGCAGGCCCAAGCTAAGAAATCCATAAGAGAGATGAGATATGGCAAAGATGATATTGGTTATTTCTGGATTGATAATGAAGAATATATTTTACAATTATTTCCAGGACATTCGGATCAAGAGGGAGAATTTAGAGGAAATTTAAAGGATCAAAATGAAACAAATTTTATAAAAGAATTAGTTGATGGTGCAGTAGAAAATGGATCTACATATGTAGATTATTATTTCCCTAAACCCGGAGAGACCAAAGCAAGTCAAAAAAGAGGTTATACAGAATATTTTGAGCCATGGGGTTGGGTTATCGGTACAGGCAACTATGTGGATAATATTGATGCTTCAGTTGATCAAGTGAATACAAAAATTGAAAACGAGATTAATAAATCAGTCATCTATTTTGGCATTATATTTGGAGTTGTATTGGTTTTAATTTTAATATCTGCAACTATATATAGTAAACGGTTATCAGTCGGGATTGTTAGAGTAAAAGAATCTATGGGAAAAATTGCAAATAATGATTTGACTGGAGAAGATTTAGAAATAAATGAGAAAAATGAAATTGGTGAGCTTAAATCTTTCTACAACCATATGAAAAGTCATCTGAATAACTTTATTTCTTATTCACAAAAGAGTGCAAATGAATTAAAATCTTCAATGATTGAGCTGAAAGAGTTAACTTTGAATAATAAATCAACATCTAAAGAAATAGCAACAGCAGTTGAGGAAGTCACACAAGCAACTGTAGCTCAAGCTGAAAATACTGAAGATACTGTGAGAAAGATAGATGCATTAGCAATGGATGTAGATAATCTATATGATAATAGTAAAGTATTAAATGAGAAAATTGAAAGCATTAATCATTTAAATGATAAGGGTAAAAATAAGATTAATGCGCTAGAAGAATGGTCTAAAAAAACACTAACAAGTACAAAAAGTGTTGGACAAACAATTAAAGAGATGGATGAGAATACTAAGTTGATTAAAGATGTTACTGAAACAATTAGTAGTATAGCAGAACAGACAAACCTATTGGCACTGAATGCTTCTATTGAAGCAGCAAGAGCAGGAGAAGCAGGTAAAGGGTTTTCTGTAGTAGCTGATGAGATTAGAAAACTAGCTGAAGAAACAGCTGTTTCAACTAACGAAATTAATTCAAAAGTTCAGTTGATTATTAACTCTACAAAAAGTGCAGTTACTAGTATGACTGAAACCGAAGAAATAGTAAATAAAAACAGTTTGGCTGTTAAAGAGACTGAAGAAATATTTTCAAGTATAACTACAACTATAGAATCTATTGTTAGTATTATTGATAAAATTTTCTTATCAGTTGAAGATATAGAACTGAAGAAAGATGATATTCAAGACAATATTAATAGTATTTCATCCGCTTCAGAAGAAATTTCTGCAAGTAGTGAAGAAGTTTCTGCTTCCACTGAGGAACAGTTGTCAAACATGGAATATTTATTTAACAGTGTTTCCCATCTAAAGGATATGTCGGAAAAATTAGAAAAAGAGATTCAAGTATTCAATATTTAATAACATTCGATTATAGATAGATTTTTACACTAGGTAAGATTTCATAAATAAATCGAAACAAAGGCTAATATAGTAAATCATATTAGCCTTTTTCATTTTATAAACAAATACTATATTTATTTAACATAAATATAATTTTTTTGTAAGGTATTTCCATTGTAAGATTTTAATGGGATGATATAATTGACATAAGCTAAGAATTAGATTTGGAGGATATTATGAAAAGTAAAGAGTTTTTAAATAAATTATTTAAGAACAAATCACTTAAAAATAAGTTTTTGAGAAGAAAAGATGCAACTAAAGGAGAAATTAGATTTAGAGACAGTATTAAATTAAAATTAATTTTACTGATTTCTGTTTTAATTATACTAATTGTAAGTGGTTTAAGCTATATTAATTATGACTTAACACAAAAGCAAATTGATGAAAATATTAGAGCCTTGTTAACCCAAGAAACAGAAAGTCAAAACAATTTGTTATCTAACAATTTTAGTCAAATAGATATTGCTAAAGAAAATTTAGATGAACGATTTGAAGAAGAATTAAAGGAAAAGACATTATTGTTTTTAAACCTTATTAATAATGCCTATTCTTACCAATTAGATATAATAGAAATTAATGAAGAAATCAATTTAGAGGCTATACAAGTAGAGTTGTTTAATGAGCTAACAGAAAACATAGATCAGAAGTTTTCTGTAATAGATACAACTGGAGAAGTAATTATTAATGATTTGAAATTGGGTTCAAATAAAGAGGAGATTCTAAATGAGACGTTAACTAATGGTGAGTTGTATACTTCTATTGAAATCAATAATAAGACTTTCAGAGTATATTCTATTTATGATGAAACATTAGATGTAGTTGTTATTGGCGCTCAAGCATTTGAAGTTGTTGAAAAAAATGTTAGTAGTTTAGAATCAAGAGCATTGATAAGATTTAAAGCTTCCATGGATGATCTAAATCGTTCTTATTATCGTAATGCAATGGTCTTTAATGGTGATGGGTCAATATACTATCATGAAAATTCAGCGCTTATTGGAAAGAAAGACCAATTAAAAGATCTAAAAAGTGATAAATATTTTAGTGAATTAGCAATCAAACATAAGAATGATTTTATATCATTAGATTATAAATCTTCAACAACAGATAAAATGAAAAATACTTTAGCCTATGTAGATTATAATGAAGTAACTGATAAGTATATGTTAGTAGCTTATGATAAAAGTTATATATATGGTTCTCTCGTAGATCTGAGAACTCAATCTATTCAAATGGTTTTAGTCTCATTACTAATAGGTATCTTCTTAACAGTTATTGTTTCAAATAGATTTACAAAACCAATTGAAGCATTAAATGGAGTAATTAAGGAAATGGCATCTGGTAATTTATCTATACGTTCTACCAATAAGTCTAAGGATGAAATTGGGCACCTAAGTAAAAATTTGAATTTAATGGCTGAAAATATTGGTGAATTGATAGAGCATAATATAAAATTCGCTAAAGATCTATTAGCATCCGCTAGATCATTAGATGGATTTGCCGAAGTTTCATTGCGTTCAGCGAAAGAGATTGCACATGCATCTTCTGAAATTGCTGAAGGTGCTACAGATCAAGCTGTTGAAACTGATAAAGGGGCTCAAATGACTAGTCAACTAGGGGATAAAATTAATGCTTTAGTTCAAAATGTAGAATCTATTTTAAATCAATCTCATAAAGCCCTAGAAATTAATAACAAGAGTAGAAAAGCAGTTAATATACTCGAAGAAAAAAGTAAGGAAAATTCTGACTCAATTCAAGATGTAAGTTCTTCAATTCATGACTTAAATGAAAAATCTGAAAGTATAAATGTAATAGTAGAAACAATCAATTCTATTGCATCTCAAACTAACTTATTAGCACTAAATGCATCAATTGAGGCGGCAAGAGCTGGTGAACATGGTAAAGGTTTCGCAGTTGTAGCAGATGAAATTAGGAAGTTAGCTGAAGAAACTTCTAGTTCGACGGATCAAATTGCTAGTATAATTAACTCGATTCAAGAAGACAGTAATCAGACTGTTAAAAAAATATTAGATGTAAAAAACAATAATGAATTGCAAAATGATTCTGTTAGTAACGTGAACAATGCTTTTGATGAAAACTCTGAAATTGTTAATGAAATTACTCAGGCCATTGAGACCATTGATCAATTTGTAAAGGAAATTGATGATAATAAAGACCAAATAGTTAATGTTATTCATAGTATTACATCTGTATCCGAAGAGACAGCAGCAGCAGCTGAGGAAGTTACAGCATCCACTACAGAGCAGGAAAACTCAGTAAACAATGTAACTGCTGAATCAGAACGATTAAATGAGTTAGCAGTTAAATTAAATGATGAAATTAATAAATTTAAAGTATAAAAATAATAATTTTGATAATTACTATAACCTTCTATTTAAGGAAGGTTATTTTTTTTTTAGAATTCACTTTTTAATATGCAGTAAATAAGATAGAATATATATTAACTGTAAAGGATGGAGATATTAATGAAAGATTTATTTAAACATATTATTGATTTTTTAAAGAAAAATAAAGGGAATTATTTCATAGGCATTTTATTATTAGTTTTTGTTGATGGTTTACAGATGATTACACCTTTAATTATTGGTAATTTTACAGATGCTTTATCTGATGGGCTGTTAACGATGAGAATGATTTATAAGTATGTTTTTCTAGTTTTAATAATTGCTATTGCTGTTGCTGTTGGTAGATTTGGTTGGAGAATGTATATCATAGGCATTTCTAAACGCTTAGAAAAATATGTTAGAAACAAAGTTTTTAGGCATTTAGAAAATATGAGTCAAAACTATTACAATAATCATAAAACAGGAGACTTAATGGCCCATTGTACAAATGATATTTCTATGATTCGAATGGCATTTGGTGGTGGGACAATTATGATTATTGATTCACTATTTATGACTATCATCACAATTATTCTAATGATTACAAGGATAGATTTTAGGTTGACTTTAATTGCTTTAAGTCCTTTACCATTTATAGCTATATTAGTATTACTATTGAGTAAAGTAATGAGAAGAAAATTTAAAGCAGTTCAAGAGGCATTCTCAACAATGAGTGAAGTTGTTCAAGAATCATTTGGTGGTATCCGTATCATTAAGTCCTTTGTTCAAGAGACAAGTGAATTAGAGAAGTTTAACCGAAGTAATAAAAATAATTTTGATAAAAATATGGATTTAATAAAACTTCAAGGCTTAGTTTTTCCCTTAGTATCTCTAATAACTATGATTAGTATAATAATTTCGCTGATTTATGGTGGGAGTTTAGTTATTAATAATGAAATAACTATTGGAAACTTAGTATCATTTCTAAGTTATGTAAGTATGCTTACTTGGCCTATGATGGCTTTAGGTTTTGTTTATCATCGATTACAACAGGGAAGAGTTTCCCTTGAAAGAATAAATAAGATTTTAGATACAGAACCTGAAATAAAAGATGGTCCTATGGTAAAGGAAGAACTAAATGATGAGATAATCAAACCTAATATTGAAATTAAAGATCTAAGCTTCAAATATCCTGATACAAATGAGTTCGCTTTAAAAAATATAAGTTTAAGTGTGAATTCTGGTGAAACATTAGCCATAGTAGGAAAAACAGGAAGTGGTAAAACAACTTTAGTTAATTTGTTACTTCGCCAATACAATATACCTGATGAGAAAATAAAAATTGATGAATATGATTTATTAGAGTTACCAATTAGAAAAATTAGAGAGATGATTGGTTATGTACCACAGGACAATTTCTTATTTTCTAAATCTATTGAAGAAAATATTGGCTTTTCAAATAGTAAAATTTCATTTGATAATATAAAAAAAGTTAGCAAAATTGCTATGGTGCACTCTGAAATTATTAAGTTTGAAGGAAGTTATCAAACCCTATTAGGTGAGCGTGGTGTGAACATGTCTGGTGGTCAAAAGCAACGTGTTTCAATTGCTAGAGCATTAGCAAAAGATCCAGATATTATCATATTAGATGACTCTTTATCAGCTGTTGATACAAAAACTGAAGAGAGTATCCTAAATCATTTAGCTGAAGAGTTAAAGGATAAAACATCAATTATAATTGCTCATCGTGTTTCAACAATTAAGAGTGCAGACAAAATTATTGTTTTAGACCATGGTTCAATAGTAGAATCTGGTAACCATAAATCTTTATTAGAAGATAAGGGATATTACTATGATTTATATCAGAAACAATTAATAGAAGAAAAACTAAAAGGAGGGAACTAATGGATACTGAACGAAATGAAGAGAAAGAAATCATTGGTTCTTTTGATTTAGATATCGTCAAGCGACTTGGGAAATATCTTAAACCTCAGTTATTTAAGTTTTTATTTTGCTTGGTGCTAATTGTTTTAATGACGGGCATAGACTTATCTGTTCCTTACTTAACCAAAGTTGCAATTGATGAAAATATTACGGCATATAATGAACCAATGGTAGTGAGTGAAGATTCAATCAATGAAGATTCTTTTTCTGTTAATGATCAGTTTTATACAAAAGTATCAAAAGTAGAAGGAAATAAAAATGATAAGTATAATACTCTAATAAGGTATGATAACCAATATTATCTAGTCATGGGAAGAGTCAATAACTACTCAGAAAAGGATTATGAGTTAAAAAATAATACTCTTATCAGTAATGGTAAAAGTTTTTCTGTAGAAAAAATTACAGAAGATGACTATCAATTATTTAGAGAAAATGATAAAAGTGATTTAGTAAAAATTGGTCTAATACTACTAGTACTATTACTATTAAATTATATTTTTTCTTTTATTAATATGATTACATTACATTATGCAAGTCAAAAAATTATTTATGATTTACGTTCAGATCTATTTAAACATATTCAAGATCTGTCTCTAAGTTTTTTTGATAATAATCCAGTAGGTCGTTTAGTTACACGGGTAACAAATGATATGAAAAATATTGCGGAGCTATTCACAACTGTATTGGTAACAACCCTAAAAGATTTGTTTTTAATATTTGGTACAATTATTGTCATGTTATCCATCAATTTTCAGTTAGCACTTGTTGCATTTTCAACAGTGCCAATAGTTCTTATCATTTCTTATTTTTTTAGAATTAAGGCTAGAAAGATTCAAAGACAGGTAAAAAAACGATTGGCTCGTATCAATGCAACCCTTGCAGAGAATATTAATGGAATGAGTATTATTCAAATTTTTAATCGTGAGAACTTTATATATGAAGAGTTTAAAAAAATCAACGAATCATATTTTCAGGCGTCTTTGAATGAAACAAAATTATATGCTATATTTAAGCCAAGTATGAACCTGATTTATTCGATTTCTTTGGGATTAATAATATGGTATGGTGGCGGACAGTCAATTAATCAAGCCATTGAATTAGGTGTCTTAGTGGCTTTTATTCAATATCTAAATCAATTTTTTAGACCCATATTCGATTTGGCAGAGAAATTCAATATATTTCAATCAGCTATGGCATCTAGTGAACGTGTTTTTATATTATTAGATGAACCAATAGAAATAAAGAATCCTGTTAATGAGAAAAAACTACCAGAGCGAGTTAATGGTAAAATTACTTTTGAGGATGTCTTTTTTTCATATGATACAGAGGAAAATTATGTTCTGAAAAATATTAATTTTGAAGTAAATCCAGGTGAAACGGTTGCTTTAGTTGGTGCAACAGGTTCTGGAAAGACAACGATTACTAGTCTTATTAATCGTTTCTATGATATTCAAAGGGGTAAAATCACAGTTGATGGTATTGATCTTAAGGACATTCGAAAAAAAGATTTAAGAAAACATATTGGGATGGTTTTACAAGATGTTTTCTTGTTTGCTGGAGATATTAAGGGAAATATTAGATTAAATGACAAAAATATCACATTAAAAGAAATCAAAGAAGTATCGAAGTACGTCAATGCTCATGAGTTTATTACTAGTTTAGAAAAAGGATATGATCAAGAAGTAACAGAAAGAGGTTCTACTTTGTCCACTGGTCAAAGGCAACTACTATCATTTGCAAGAGCATTAGCTTTTGATCCTGATATTTTAATACTAGATGAAGCAACATCAAATATTGATACACATACAGAGCTACTTATTCAAAATGCTATTGAAAAGTTGATAAAAGGCCGTACAACAATTATTGTTGCCCATCGATTATCGACAATAAAGAATGCAGATAAGATTATAGTATTACATCAAGGAAAAATCATGGAAATGGGTACACATAATGAGTTAATAGAAAAAGGAAAAATGTATTATGACTTGTATAAATTACAATATGTAGACTAAAAAATCCACTTTTTAAAGTGGATTTTTTTATCAAAATTATTTTAGGCGAGATAAAAATTGTCTTAAGCGATTATTATTTGAATGAAGAAACAAGTCATCAGGTGCCCCTTCTTCGATAACATTGCCATGGTCCATAAATATGATTCTATCTGATATTTCTCGTGCTAAACTCATTTCATGGGTTACAATAATCATTGTTGATTGTCTTGCTGCTGTCTTTTTTATGATATTAACAACTTCCCCAATTAATTCAGGATCTAATGCAGAAGTTGGTTCATCAAAAAGTATGACTTTAGGATCAGCAGCTAAAGCTCTTGCAATACCAATTCTTTGTTTTTGACCACCGGATAGTTGATGCGGGTATTGATTGGCTTTTTCTTTTAAATCAACAAGGTCAAGCATTTCTAGAGCTTTTTTAGTGGCAGCCTTAAGATTATATTTATGCACTATGAGTAGTGCTTCAGTAATGTTCTGAATTATAGTTTTATTATTAAATAAATTATAATGTTGAAAAACCATATTCATATTTTTCCTTATTTCGGTTTTCTTATAACTACTTATTGTACTTAAATCATATGTCTTATGATCAAAAATCAAAGTACCAGATGTCACTGGCTCTAATGAGTTTAAGGTTCTTAAAAATGTTGACTTACCGGCACCTGACGGGCCAATAATTGAGACAATTTCATTTTTCTTGAGCTGAAAAGAGAAATTTTTTAAGATTGCTTCATCACTATAACTTTTATTCAGATTTTTAACTTCTAAGAAGTTTTCATTATTGCTCATAATCTAACCGCCTTTCAAGATATTTATTAGCGATTGATGCCAACTTTGTAATAATCCAGTAAATTAACCCAACAGCTAAGTAGGCTTCAAAAAAACGATAGGATGAAGCTGCTAACATTTTTGAAATACCCATTATATCTTTAAGACCAAGCATAAAAGTTAAAGCTGTACCTTGGATCAGATTAATTAATGTATTGCCTAAAGGTGGTATTGCAATTCTAAAAGCTTGGGGTAAAACAATCCGTTCCATCGCTTGAAATTTTGTCATACCCATAGCAGTTGCTGCTTCTAGTTGACCAGAATCTACTGAATTTAATGAAGATCGAATAACTTCAGAAATATACGCACTTGCGTTAATACTCATTACAAGAACTGATGCAGAGTATGCATTAATTCTCGATAAAAAAGGTAGTAACTGAGGAACGCCATAGAAAAATATGAAAAGCTGAACCATTAATGGTGTACCTCTAAAAAATGATACATAACCTTTAAAAAACTCCTTGATTGGCCAATAAGCATGTTTTAAGATAAAAGTTATTGCTGTACCTAAAATTAAACCTAATGCCATTGATAAGGTAGCAATGGACAGCGTTACTGGCAATGCTCTGCCAATGACAGGGATGATCTTGAAAAAATAACTTAAATCAAAATTCATTTTACTCACCTGCTATTTCTGTTATGTTGACTGGGAACCATTTTAATGAAAGTTTTTCCATGGTGCCATCCTCATACATTTCAGTAATAGCAATATTAACTGTTCTGATCAATTCTTTGTTAGTATCATTTTTAACAAATGGGAAAGCATTCGACAGCACTTCCAATGGTTCACCAGCTAATTGCAAATTAAGTCCAGATTCATTAACAGCAGTAAGGGCTGCTAATCGATCATTTAAAACAGCATCTAAACGACCATTAGATACATCTTGTAGTGATCCTTGAAAGTTTTCATAAGTTATAACATCAATTTGATCAGCATATTGAGAATCCATAATCATTTTTTCATAATTAGAACCTAGACTAACGCCAACTTTTTTTCCTTGTAGACTTTCTAAATCTTTTATATCAGTGTTTCCTTCTTTACTCACGAGTTGAGCACCATAGTACACATAAGGTTTTGAAAAATCATATTTCTCTTCTCGCTCTTCTGTAATTGTTATCTGGTTTGCTATTGTATTAATTTGACCAGATTCAAGTTTACCAAAAAGACCACTAAAATCTGATGTTTCAAATTCAATCCTATAATTAGTTCTTGCGCCTATTTCTTCCCATACATCTACATCAAAACCTTTTAATTCAGCGTGATCGTTTAAGAAAGTATATGGTCTGTAACCACCACTCATACCAACTATAAGTGTGTTATCATCTTCTCTAGAGTTTATAGAAAATGCTAGTACACCTAAAATAAGAATCCCAATAATTGTCACTAATATAATACTTTTTTTCATAATTTCCTCCTAATAATTTTTACATATAATTGACGAATCATTTTTTATAGCAATAAAAAAAGTATCGGTAAACAACCGATACTTAATAATTAAAATTATTGTATAAATATAATGATTTATATTTACTTAAGCATTGTTATTTCCAGCACAAAACGCTATTATTTTGTTTTCTATAAAAACAGAACAACAGCAACAAGTACTAGAAAAAATTAAATTTTGGATAATTATTATTGATTCTAAATTTTTCATAATTTTCCTCCAATGCCAATGTGATTAATACGATAGCATTAAAAAATTACCATGTCAAATTCTTTTTAAAAGAATTTTACTTAGACTAAGTTGTTAAACTCAGTATTGAGTTAGTGAAAAGCACTTATAATAAAAAAATTAGAAAGTACTTTTAATTATTAGATAAATTCATCTAAGCCTAATTGCACATTAATTAGATAAAGTGTAAAGAGATGATTTGATTGGCACTCATCAGCCTATTGACTTCCATTAAATGATCACTTTTCTTCTACTTACTTTAAAATTATTATTGACAGATAATATGATAGCACATATAATACTAATCAAATATCAATCAATGATAGAGGAAAGTAGATTTAATGGCTATTAAGAGAGAGGAAATCCAAGGCTGAAAGATTTCTAATGGAAGTTATATTGAAGTGCCCTCTTAAGATACAAACTGAAATTAGTAGGTTTAGTCGGGTTCTCCCGTTATAGAGATAAGATATGAAAGTGTCTTGATGAGAAAAAAGTAGTGTGGAACCGTGAATATACTTCACCCCTATGAGTTAGGGTGTGAAGTTTTTTTGTTTCAATTGAAATAATTACAATTTAATCTTGACAAGATCACTAAGGATTAATATAATGTGAATAACAAATAATAATCGATGATAGAGGAAAGTAGATTTAATGGATATTAAGAGAGAGGAAATCCTAGGCTGGAAGATTTCTAATGGAAATTATATTGAAGTGCCCTTTTGAGATACAAACCGAAATTAGTAGGTTTAGTCGGGTTCTCCCGTTATAGAGATAAGATATGAAAGTGTCTGAATGAGAAAAAAGTAGTGTGGAACCGTGAATAATACTTCACCCCTATAAGTTAGGGAGTGGAGTTTTTTGTTTTAGAATATAAAGGAGTGAGTTATGAGTAAAGATATTATTGAATTAATTGGAAATACCCCTGTGATTAATCTATCTATAGATGGAGAAGAGATTTATCTAAAATTAGAGTCAAGAAATATGACTGGTAGTATAAAAATGAGAACTGCTTATGGCATGATCAAAGATGCTGAAGATAAAGGTTTATTGAATGAAAAGAGTATAATAATAGAACCGACGAGTGGTAATACAGGAATTGCTTTATCAATGCTAGGAAGATTAAAAGGTTATAAAGTGATTATTGTAATGCCTGAAACCATGAGCAATGAACGCAAGAATGAAATAAAATCCTATGGAGCAGAATTGATTTTAACCCCAGGGAATGAAGGAATGAAAGGTTCTATTAATAAAGTTGAGAGTATGTTAAAAGCAAATGATAATTACGTGTATTTAGATCAGTTTAGAAATCCTGCTAACCCAGGGATACATTATGAAATGACTTCAGTGGAGATCATAAATCAAGTACCAGACATAGATTATTTTATTGAAGGCGTCGGGACAGGTGGTTCTATAACTGGTATAAGTAGAAGGTTGAAAGAAGAGACCAATGCAAAAGTAGTTGCAATTGAACCGGAAGAATCTTCAGTATTATCCGGTAATGATCCAGGTCCTCATAAGATACAAGGAATTGGTGCAGGGTTCATTCCTGAAATTCTAGACACTAAAATGATTGATGATATTATTAAGGTCAATAGTAATGAAGCCTTTGAAATGACAAGAAAAATACGTGATATATATGGACTACTATTTGGATTATCAACAGGTGCTAATGTAGCAGGCGCTATTAAACTAGCAAAGAAAGTTCCTAATAACAGTAAAATTGTCACAATTAATTGTGATATTGGTGAACGTTATTTATCAACAGGTGTTTTCAATGAAGGGTAAGGTGCAATATGTTTAAGAATATGAAAAGTTATTTAGACAATATAATTGATAAAGATCCAGCTGCAAAGAATTATGTTGAAGTTATTTTGCTATATCCAACAGTTCATGTCATGTTCTTTTATAGAATAGCAAATTTCTTATATAATCACAATATTTTCTTTGTATCAAGATTACTTTCTCAACTAGCAAGATTTCTTACTGGAATTGAAATTCATCCTGGTGCTACCATTGGCCGAAATCTATTCATAGACCATGGTACAGGTGTAGTTATTGGCGAAACAACTGAGATAGGTGATAATGTTACGATTTATCAAGGAGTAACCCTTGGCGGAACAGGTAAAGATACTGGAAAGCGACATCCAACTGTTCGAGACAATGTTGTCATTGGTTCAGGTGCGAAAGTACTTGGCCCCATTGAAATAAAAAGAGGAACTAAAATTGGTGCATCATCCGTTGTTTTGACTGATACATTTGAAAATTCAACAGCAGTTGGAATTCCTGCAAAAATAATAAAGAAAGTTGATTCTCAAATTGTGGACATGGATCGAAAGCGAAAAATGTATAATAATATGGTTATATAAAAAAAAGTTCAAAAAACACTTGACATTGAGACTGATAACCATTATCATTTAATTATAGAGATAAAGGTTAAACAAGGAGGTCAAAATATGCTAAATAATATAACTTTAAGATCTGCTAAGAATAATGATACAGGGAAGTTTAATAAAAATGGAAATATAGATTTATTAATTGAAACATTACGTTTATATAATTAAATTGGTAATAACGAAACAAATATAGAATTAAAACTAGGTAAATTGCGAATCATCCTTTTTCAAATATTTACCATTGAACTAACATAATTCCCAAAAAAATCCTTAACTGTAACAAAGACGAGGCGTACTTAAAAGTATTCTCGTCTTTTTACATATTTAACTATGTAATTTTTAAGTATCTTGTGATAATATGTAATCATAAGTGAATTGATTAACGGAAGGAGAAATTTTGAGCAAAGATATTAATATAGAAAAAAGTTTATTAGATGCTGCAATAAAATTATTTACCAAGAATGGTTATAAAAAAACTAAAGTAAGTCAAATAACAAAAGAAGCAAATGTTGGAACTGGTACATTTTATAATTACTTTAGTTCTAAGGACGACATATTTTTAGAAATATATTTAATGAGACATGATGATATGAAGAAAGAAATGACGCGTTTGATTAGTAAGGACAAAAAAGCAATAAACATTATAGAAGATATATTAAGAACCTTTCTAGAAAGAATGAAAGAAGATCCAATCCTTAAGTTATTTTTGAATAAAGAAGTACACCATAAATACCGAGATGGTTACGATTCAAATAGAAAAAAAGATAAATTTGAGTTTGCCTATGAGTTGTTTTTACCATATTTCAAAGTGTGGCAAAAATCTGGAGAGATTAACCCAGATATTGATTTGAGGATTTTACTAGCGGGTTTTGACTCATTGTTTTATGTTGAACTTTATAAAGCTGATATTGGCGCGGAACACTTTCCAGAAGTTATGGATTTCTTAATTGAAAGCGTTCTATTAAAATTAAAAGTATAGATTTTTTTTGAAGTTAGATGAATAATAATACTATAAATTCATGGTTTAGGAAGAATTTTACTGTAAATTCACATCATGCTTATGTAATTTCTGAAAATGTAATTTCAAAAAAACATTTAGAAGCCTAAGAAGTGGGTATATATAACAAAGTAGAAGATAAAGCATGAAATATGGAGGTATTAATTATGAATAAACGTAACGAAATTGTTGAAAAAATGAAATCTCAAATTGAAGAATGGAATAAAGATATTAAAGAATTAGATAAAAAGCTAGAAACTGTTAAAGATGATGTAAAAGAAGAATATGAAGAAAGAATTTATAAGCTTAAGAAACAAAGAAAAAATACACAAGATCAGATTAATAAAGTATCAGAAGCCAGTGAAGAAGCATTAGAAGAAATAAAAGAAGGATTTGAAAAATCTAAAGGGGTTTTTAAAAAATCACTAGAGAAAGCAAAAACTATTTTCAAGAAAAAAAAGTAAAAAAAATAAGCCTCCAGATTCTGGAGGCATTTTTTTTACTTAAATTCATTAATGAGCTCTTTACGCTCAGAAGGTTGTATAATGTTTTCTACCAGCGGATTATCTCCGATTTCTGGATGACGATCTAAAAAAGTAGGTTCTTCAGCTTGGTACAAAATACCTAAAGGTATGCCCTCTTCACCAAATTCTGCAGCTCTTTTGTATGCTGCATATTTGTCTGATGCATCATAATCATTTTCAAGGATGTAAGAGTGTTTTTTATACCATTGATAGGTATTAACATTATTAAAAGTTACACAAGGTTGAAGGATGTCTACTAAAGCATATCCTCTGTGTTCAATAGCTTTTTTCATGATCTCTACCAAGTGTTCTTTATTACCAACAGAAGCTCTTGCAACAAAAGTGGCATTCATTGTTATTGCTAATTGTAGCGGGTTAATAGGATTAGCAGTTATACCATTTTGTTGTACAGGAGTTGTCATATTAAAACCTGTTGTTGGTGATGCTTGACCTTTTGTAAGTCCATAGATTTGATTATTATGAACAAAATGTGATACATCTAAATTTCTTCGCATATTATGAATGGTATGGTTACCACCTTCACCATAATTATCTCCATCACCGGATTCAACGATTACTTTCATATTTTTATTGGCAACTCTAATACCTAAAGCAGGTGGCATTGCGCGACCATGTAATCCATTAAAAGCGTTGATATTTATATAGTGTGGCATTTTCGCTGCTTGACCAATACCAGATGACATAACAGTATTAGTATAATCTAAGTCCAGTTCATTCAATGCTTGTTTTAAAGCTTCTCTCAATGGAAAGTTTCCACATCCCGGACACCAACTAGTTTTTTCCGATAGTTCAAATACACTATTATTCATTATAACACCTCATTTTTAATACGATTGACAATTTCTTTTGAAGTAAATGGACGACCATCATATTTTAAGATTTGAGAGTCGATTGTTAAACATGTTTCCTGTCTAATTAATTTTGCAAATTGTCCCATAGAGTTGTTTTCAATCACAATAAATTTTGAACCTTTTGCATACTCATTCAATTTTTTTGTAGGTAGAGGCCAAACGTGATTAAAACTTAATAGACCAATATTATCAAAATCTTGTATTGCTTCTAAAGAAGGACTATAAGTAGATCCCCAACTAATGAGAACATGCTCTGGATTTTCTGGACCTTTATATATAGGTTCCTCTAAATCTTCTTTTATAAAATGATCAAACTTTCTTTGTCGTTTCTCAACCATCTTGTTTCTAACATCAATATCTTCAGAAATTCTACCATACTCAGTATGTTCATGACTGTCTGCAATAACATAACTATTCGATAGCTGACCAGGATAAGTCAGATGTGAGATACCATTTTGGGTTAGTTCATATCGTTTAAAGTCTTTAACATCTGATTTTTCTTTATTATTAAAATAATAATTCTTATTTTCTAAAGCATCGATATCAAAGGTCTTAAAATTTTGTTTTGTATCAGCTAAGTATTGATCTGTTAGAATAATAAAAGGCATTTGATATTTTTCTGATAAATTCATTGCCTTAAACGTTTGGTAAAAAGCATCTTTTTGATGACGCGGTGCACTAACAACTAATGGAAATTCTCCAGAAGAAGAATTAATAATGAAACTTAAATCACCTTGGCTCGTTCGTGTCGGCATACCAGTAGCTGGTCCTGGTCTTTGAACATTAGCAATCACTAAAGGTAATTCCATGAGAGATATTAATCCAATGGTTTCGTTCATTAAAGCAAATCCGCCACCAGAAGTACCAGTCATCGCACGAATACCACCATAAGAAGCACCAAGAGCCATATTAACAGCTGCTATTTCATCCTCAGCTTGTTCTACTGCAATGTTCATTTTATTTGAGTGTTTAGCCATATAATTGAGAATGCCTGTAGAAGGTGTCATAGGATAAGCAGAGTAAAATTGTACACCACCAATTGCACCACCAAAACCAACGGCGTCATTACCATTAATTAGTATTTGGTCATCATTTTTCTCAACCTTTGGTAATGGGAGTTTCTCATCAAGCAAATTATATCCTTTTTCTAATGATTCGATATTTGCTTCAGCAACGGTTTCATCAGCATCAAAATAATGTGTAACGATTTCAGAAGCTTCTTTTAAATCGATACCTAGAATTTTTAGAACACTACCAACAAAAGCCATATTTGAAACCCGTCGATTACCAATTTCTTTTGCAATTTCCTTTGCGGGGATATTAATTAACTGATCATGTGTTTTATCGCCATCAAATAGAATAACACCATCTTTCTTAATATCTGATTTGTGAATCTCTATACTTTCTGAGTTCAAAGCAATTAATAAGTCAATTTCTTTCTCTGAACTAGTAATTTTTTCATCACCAATGCGAATTGACATAAAATTATGCCCACCTCGAATGCGTGACATATAATCTTTCGTTGAATATATGTCATACCCTAATCTAAAGAAAATCTTAGACAAGATATTATTTAGCGTTTTTAAGCCTTGTCCAGCTGCGCCTGCAATAACAATATTAACTTTCATATTACCTCCATTTAATCTACTATATTAAAATACTTCTATCTATATACATTCCCTAAATTTACCTTACTAAACATAAAAAATAAAAATGTTCTTGAAGTTTCAATCCTTAGTGATATTATAAGGTATAGGAATATTAAGGAGACGATAAATGAATGAAATGATATTTATAAAAGAGTTAGTTCAAATATTTAATAATGGTATTAAAAATAATACCGAAAGGATAGGTGTTGAATTTGAACACTTTATTATAGACCAAAAATCACTTGAAAGTTGTGATTATAATAGTGGTGTAAAAAAAGTTATGGAGAATTTATTAAATCTTGGATATAAAGAACTAAACAGGGCTTCAGAAGAGATTTTAGGTTTAACAAAAAATAACCATTATATTACTCTCGAACCCGGTGGACAAATAGAAGTTAGTTTGAAACCCTTTATGGGAATAGATAGTATAAGAAAAGCATATTCTAGTATATTAGATGAAATTAAGTCTTCGTTATTAGAGAACCAATGTATTATTAGTTTAGGTTATCATCCTAAAACAAAAATAGAAACATTAGAAATTCTTCCTAAATTAAGGTATCATCAAATGTTTGAATATTTTAAGAATTGTGGGAAATATGCCCATTATATGATGAAAGGTACGGCTTCAACGCAAGTCGCTATTGATTATCATTCAGAAGATGACTTTATAAAAAAATTTCGAGTATCTAATTTTTTAAGCCCATTTATCTATAGAATTTTCGATGCTTCTCCAGTTTTTGAAGGAAAGATTTATGAGAGTAATAATTTAAGATTAAATATATGGGATCATACAGATCAATCAAGATGTGGCATTCCAAATAATGCACTAAATAAAAAAAATTTTAACTTTAATGATTATGCTGAGTATATAATGAACACTCCGCCAATTTTTATAAGGAGTAATAAAGATTATGCATTTACTGGACAGCAAAGTCTAAAAGAAATAATTCAAACAGAAGACTACCAAGAGATAGATTTAGAATATACTTTAGGAATGGTCTTTCCTGATACACGTTTGAAAGGTTATATTGAGTTAAGAATGCCTGATGCTTTACCATATCCTTTAAGTCTTGCAGTACCAGCATTAATTAAAGGAATATTTTATAATCAAGAAAATTTGGATAAATACTATAAATTATCTTTAGAATATGATGATGAAGATTACATGAAATTTAAAGAACTGTTCAAAGAAAGTTTAAACATCAATTACAAGGGTATCAACAGTAAAAATATAATTAATGAGTTATTTACTGATGCAATGGAAGTATTGAAGGAAAGTGAAATAGTTGAGTTATATGAAGTTAAATATTTAATTGATAATTATGGAAGTGTATCGAATTTTTTAAAGAAAATCTTTCAGGAGGATAAAAGCAGATTCTTTTCAATAGTGACAGGGGGCTTGACATGGGAAATGATGAAAAACTTGTAGAAGGGATTATAGAAAATTACTCAAATTATTATAAAGATTTTGTAAAAATAAATGAGGAAGTAAATAAATCAAAAGCAATTTATAAGGGTGAACCTGTGCCATTTTTATATGTACCAAAGTTTTTTACGAAAGAAGATATAATTGATTTTAATATAATTATTAAGAATATTTTTAATTTAGTCAACAAGACTATAGATCTCTATTTTGATAATGAAGAGATAAGAAAAATATATAACTTTGATCAACGATTAGAAGAGCTAATATTATTAGAGAAACCATATTCATCTAATGTACCAATGGGTCGATTCGATATTTTTTATTATGGAAAAGGAAAATATAAATTTTGTGAGTTAAATACAGATGGCTCATCTGCGATGAATGAAGACATGGTTCTATCGGAGATTTTTGGCAAAAGTTTATTATTAAAAGAGCTAAAAAAAGACTATAACATTCACTCTTTTGAGCTGTTCGACACTTGGGTAAGTGAAGTCACTAAGATTAAAAATGAGGCGGGTATTTCTAAGGAAAATCCTACGCTGTGTATTTTAGATTTTATACATGATGAACCATCAATTGAGTTTGTTGAGTTCAAAGAAGCTTTTGAAAAAACAAATTATGATGTTATTATTGCAGATCCAAGAGATCTAAGTGAAAGACAGGGCTTTTTATATTATGAAGAGAAAAAAATTGATATAATTTATAGGCGGTTAGTCACTAAGGATTTAATGGATAATTATGATCAAATTCCGGACTTAATCGAAGGTATAAAAGCAAACAAAACCTGTATTATTGGAAACTTAAGAAGTCAAATAGTTCATACGAAACTTTTTTTTAAAGTATTACATGATGAAAGATACCAGAAGTATTTAACCGTAGAAGAAATTAGATATATTAATAGCCATATTCCGATAACTGAAAAAATTAAAGAAGTTAAGGATAAATATATTCTTAATAAAAATTCTTTGATAGCGAAACCTATTGATAATTATGCATCAAAGGGTGTTTTTGCTGGAAATGACTTAACGAATGAAGAGTGGATTGTTCAATTAGAGCGAATAAAACATGAAAACTATTTAATTCAAGAATTTTGTCAACCCTCATATAGTAAAAATATAATATTTGAGTCTAATGAAGAATATATTGTTGAAGATTTCAGAAATATTACTGGTCTATTTGTCTATAACGAATCTTTATATGGTATATATTCTAGGTTAGGCTTAAATTCTATTATCTCAGGACTTCATGAAGGCTTTACAGTACCATCATTCTATATAGAAAAGAATAATTAGATGTCTTATGAATAGGAGTTATAAACTCCTATTTTTATTATGAGTTAGCCTAAAAAAATATGTGAAATATGATTGATAATGATATAATTAACCTAGATAATGTATTATTCTAATGTATTATTCTAAGGAGATGATATGAGAGATAATATTAAAGAATCAATAGTTTTCGTACTACTTGTATATTTATTGACTTGGATTTTTTGGTTACCTTTAGTAAGTGGTAGTAATTTTTTTATTTCTAAAAACGGATTAATACTCGCAGGTACCTATATGCCTTCAATTGTTGGTATAATAATGACTATAAAATACTCTAAAAAATCCACAGAAAGCAATTTGTTTAGATCGGTGCTAAAGATTAAGATCAAAACAAAAGAATATTTAATGATATTTGCATATTTTCCCGTAATGATAGGCTTATTTTTAATCATTACACAACTCATAGGGGATGATTTTGTATTTTACTATCCATTAAAAGTTTTTCCATTAGTTTTTTTCTATATCTTAATATTTCAAGGGCCGTTAGGCGAAGAGTTTGGTTGGCGAGGATTTTTAATGAGTAGAATCATGAAATCTTATAATATTTTTATTAGTAGTTTTATTATTGGAATTATCTGGAGTTTTTGGCATCTCCCAAGATTTTTTATGCAGGGGACATTTCAGTGGCAAATGGTTGAAAAATTCACACTATTGCCGACAATAAGTGGTTATGTGATATATACAGTGCTTATTTCTGTTCTAATTTCAATAGTATTTTTTAGAACAAATGAAAGTGTTTGGGCAGCGATACTATTTCATACTATCGCAAATACAACGATAGGCTATGCAGCAACCATAATGACGCCAAGAGGAAGCTTTGTATTATTGATGGCTTTATTAATAGTAACATTAGGAGCAGTCAAGTTAAATATAAAGAATGAAATAGAAATTAGTGTTAAATAGGAGAGGAGAAGATATGAAAAATATTATAAGTTTAATAACTATTTGGACGGATAACATGGATGAAATGAGAGATTTTTATAATAAGGTTTTAGGTTTTAGAATAATTAATGACTTAGGAGAATATGTTGAATTTGCAAATGATGGGGTAAGATTTGCAATATGTCTCAGAACCGTTATGTATAAATACTCCAATGCTTTTAAAGAAAAATCAACTGGTCAAGGATTTGAATTAGCTTTTCCTTGTGAAAATAAGGAAGATTTAGATGAATCATTTGAGCAGTTAATCAATAAAGGGGCCGCTGCCATTCATAGGCCTGAAGATATGCCATGGAATCAAAGGACGGCTTTATTTGCTGATCCAGATGGGAATATACACGAATTATTTTGCGAACTATAGGCAGTATCATAAATGAATGTAGTAGGTATTGATGGTTGTAAATATGGTTGGATTTCAGTTAATCTCAAAGAGAATCTTTTTTGGAAAGTAAAACTTTTTTCAAATATTGAAGAACTTTTAGATTATTATAAATCAAGTGATTTGATATTAATTGATATGCCATTAGGTTTACTCGATGAATCAAAAGAAGAGCGTATTTGTGATAAAGAGATTAGAAAAGTATTAGGCTATCCAAGGGGTATGAGTGTTTTTGGTGTTCCTTCTAGGTCAGCTATCTATTGTGATAGCTACAATGAGGGGAATGCTTTAAATAAAAAGTTAATGAATAAAGGTATCTCTAAACAGTTATGGGGTATTGCGCCTAAAATTAAAAGGTTGGATCAATATTTAATTAAGAATAAATTACTAGGAGAAAAAATATTTGAATCGCATCCAGAACTGGCTTTTATGATGCTAAATGGCCAAGCAATGAATCATAATAAGCGGAAAAAAGAAGGTTATTCTGAAAGATTAGATCTTTTAAAGAAAATACATCCAGAAACGGATAGAATAGTAGATTATACCTTAGACAAATATTTAAGAAAACAAGTGAAAAAGGATGATATATTAGATGCTCTCGTTCTTTCAATTAATGCTTATCTAGGAAAGAAATTCAGTTTCAAAAATTATCCTGAATCAAAAATTCTTGATGAAAGAGGATTTCAAATGGTTGTAAAAGTTTTAGAGTATGATGAAATAGAAGATATGGGATATAAAAAAATTAGAAGTATTTTTAAGTAAAATCGAGAAGTGGGTGATAATTTGAGTAATAAGAAAAATATTATTATCGTTATGATTATTTTGGTAGTAGTTGTTTTATTGTATCAAAATAATCAGTTAAAAAAAGATTTAGAAAGTATGAAAGATAATAGTATAATTCAGGCTGAAGTAATAGACGAAAAAGAAGAAAATATTGATTCAATAACTAAAGATTATGAAAAAGCTATAATAACTATGAAGGCTATAGAAGCCGAAAATCAAGAGCTCAGCCAGAAGCTGGAAGACTCCAAAATTATTGATTATGTGACAAGTATAAGATTAGAAAGAATGGGTATAGATGACTATAAGATAATAGAAGAAGATTTATTAGAAAAACCGGAGTTAATTTCTATTGATGGGGTACTTGGTGGAACAATGTTTTTTACAGATGCCCACTTACTAAATGAAAAGTGGGTTTATGCTACCTTTGAAGACGGACATATCATGGGTTCTGGCTTATATAAGTTTGAGATTATATCTGCTAATGAAATAAAATGGAAGGAAATCCAAGTGACATCAGATTAGAATAACTCATATTTTGTGATACTTTAGTTTTAAGAATTATCAGAATAATTCCAACATTTAAACATCTTTTTTTCACTTGCATTAGTATATTCTATGGTATAAACTACCCCCTGTAGGAGGGGTTATGATGAAAAATAAAAAAAGCCATATGGAATGGGCATGGATTATAATAGTAATATTTTTTGTTTTGTCAATTGTTGATTTTAGATTTGGCATTCTAGGTTTTATGTGTATGGGCGCACCGATTATTCACGCACTAAAAGGTAATGGTAAAGTTCATTGTGTAAAGTATTGTCCAAGAGGTTCTTTTTTAGGACAAATAATCGACCGAATCAGTATTGGTTATAAAATGCCGAAGTTTATGAAAAATAATATTTTTAAAGATGGATTATTATTAATCATGGTAGTTTTGTTAACGGTATCAATCAGTCATGCAAATGGAGACTATTTAAAAATTGCTTTTTCAATGTTTAGATTTATGGGAAGTTCATTTATTGTTGGAATTTTAATAGGAATTCTTTTTAAAGGGCGCAGTTGGTGTGTTATCTGTCCAATGGGTCGTGCAACGTCTAAGATTCAACAAGTACAAGTAAAATTAGATTTAATGAATCAGAAGAAAAAGCCACTAGAATCATAAAATTGATTAAAAAATATTTGATTTATTAATAAACCTGTGTTACTATTAAGAAAATTTAAAATAACACGTAGGCAAAGGCGTCTATAATTTAAGAGAATATCATTCTCTTGATTTATAGGCGCTTTTTTATTTTAAATTTTTAGCAATTATTTTATTAATGAATTTAAAGGATTGGAGAGGAGAATTATGGATTATTCAATGGCAATTGATACGGTTTGGGTTTTAATTGCAACGGTATTAGTATTCTTTATGCAAGCAGGTTTTGCAATGGTAGAAACAGGATTCACACGAGCCAAAAATGCTGGTAATATAATTATGAAAAATCTAATGGATTTTTCAGTTGGGTCAGTCGTGTTTTGGGTAGTGGGTTTCAGTATAATGTTTGGTGTAGATCAAAATGGTATAATTGGTGAAATTAATTTTTTCACCACTCAAACATATGAACACTTGGGTTTGAATATCCCTTTATTCGCATTTTTAATATTTCAAACAGTTTTTTGTGCCACGGCAGCAACAATTGTTTCAGGTGCAATGGCTGAACGAACAAAGTTTATTTCTTATTTAGCCTACAGTTTTGTTATTAGTGCAATAATTTATCCTGTTGTTGGACACTGGATTTGGGGCGGCGGTTGGTTATCATCCCTTGGTTTTCACGACTTCGCCGGCTCAACAGTTGTCCATTCGCTAGGCGGTTGGGCAGCCCTTGTAGGTGCATGGGTATTAGGCCCACGAATTGGTAAGTATAATAAAAAAGGAGAGTCGCAGGTAATCAAAGGTCATAGTTTGACTTTAGGAGCCTTAGGTGTTTTTATTTTGTGGTTTGGTTGGTTTGGATTTAATCCAGGATCAACACTATCAGGTACCGACTATATGAGTATTTCTCATATATTTGTGACAACTAATTTATCAGCTGCAACAGCAGCCATTGTAGCTATGATTTTTTCATGGTTTAGATATAGAAAGCCAGATGTCAGTATGACATTAAATGGAGCATTGGCAGGTTTAGTAGCAATTACAGCAGGCTGCGATATTGTATCACCCCTTGGTGCAATTTTCATAGGTTTATTCGCAGGTATTGTAATTATACTAGGAATCGAATGGGTTGATCTTAAACTTAAAATTGATGATCCTGTTGGTGCTGTGGCTGTTCATGGGATCAGTGGTGCACTTGGAACAGCCTTAGTTGGATTTTTTGCTACAGAAGGTGGATTGTTCTATGGTGGCAGCTTGGCTTTACTAAGAGCACAAATGACTGGAATCATTGCTGTAGCAATCTGGACAATTTCGATGAGTTATATTTTATTTAAGTCAATTGATACAATTATTGGCCTACGAGTAACCAATGAAGAAGAGCATAATGGCTTAGATATAGAGGAACATGGTACAGAGAGTTATGCCGATTTTGAACCTAGAAGTATAGCTTAGGTGAGGAGATGAAAATGAAAAAAATTACTAAAGTAGAGATTATAACGAGAGAAAACAAATTTTTTGAATTAAAGCATGCTTTAAACAATATAGGTGTCCAGGGTATGACTGTTACTAAAGTTTCTGGTTGTGGTGTACAAAAAGGATTAAAGAAAAATTATAGAGGTGTTTCGTATACACCAGAGGTATTGCCTAAAATTAAGATTGAAACAGTTATATCTGAAGTGCCTGTTGAACAAGTCGTAGCAGTTACCAAGGAAATATGTCAGACAGGAGAAGTTGGCGATGGAAAAATATTTATTTCTGATATTTCTAATGTCATACGTATTAGAAATGGTGATGAAGGCGTAATTGCTTTGAATAATGAAGTTAATTAAGTTATCTTAATATTATGTCAATTCAAAAAAATGCTTGACAATGTATAATTATTAGAATAATATTATAAACAAATTTAAAGCAATGAGGAGAAAAGTAACTATAGAAGATAATTTTTTAGCGAGTCTGTGGTAGTGGAAGTCAGATAAAATTACCTATATTGAAGAACATCTCCGAGCTTCTAGGTCAAAATTAAGTATAAGAGTAGATTTAGGCGGCATCAATCCGTTACCAAGTTGAACAGTATCGAATATATTTTCCGTACTGATATAAGTGAGTTATGAAAATAACTAAACTGGGTGGTACCACGGAACTAAGCCTTTCGTCCCTTCATAGGGGATGAAAGGCTTTTTTTATTATAAAAATTAAGGAGGATTTGATTATGGAAAGAGTATTAATTAAAGCATTAGAGGGATCTATTGATGAAAAAGTTATGGTAAAAGGGTGGGTTCACAAGATAAATAAATTTGGTCAAGTATGTTTTATTCACCTGCGAGATAAAACAGGAATCCTTCAACTAGTAACTGATGATGAAGGAATTATTGAACAATTAAAACTAGAAATGGCAATAGAAGTAACAGGTAAATTAGTAAAAAACTCGAAAGCCCCAACAGGTATAGAAATTAAAGTTGAAACATTCAAAATCATCGGAAAAACATATTATGATTTGTTACCCTTTAGTATCAATCAACGAAAGATAAAAGCATCTTTAGAGAAGCAATTAGATTTTCCTTTTATGACTTTAAGGCGACCGAAGAAAAGAGCTATCTTTAAAGTTCAGAGTGAGATATGTAATGCTTTTAGAGATTTTTTCGGTCAAAAGGGATTTGCTGAAATTCATACGCCAAAAATTCTAGCTTCTGGTACAGAGGGTGGTTCAGAATTATTTACTGTTAATTATTTTGACCAACGGGCATTTTTAGCACAAAGTCCTCAATTTTATAAACAGATGATGGTAGGTGCTGGTTTCGAAGCAGTATATGAAGTTGGGCATGCCTATAGAGCAGAACTGCATAATACATGGCGACATTTAAATGAATATGTAAGTCTCGATGTTGAAATGGGATTTATTACTGATGAGTATGATTTAATGGCTTTAGAAGAAAGCTTTATAAAATATCTATTCCAGAGCTTAAGAGATAAAGCTGATGATGCATTAGGTTTACTATCAATTGAACTCAAAGATATAGTAGATATACCAAGAATTAAATTAACGGATGCTCAAGATTTAATTTTAAAAGAATATGGCAAAAAATCACCTTACGGTGGTCTAGATGGTGAAGGAGAAAAACTAATATGTGAGTATGTTAAAGAAAGATATGCTAGTGATTTTGTTTTTATTACAAAATATCCAAAATCTAAAAGGCCAATGTATACAATGCCAGATGATTCATTAGAAGATATGACGAAAAGCTTTGACTTATTGTATAAAGGACTTGAAATCACAACAGGAGGTCAAAGAATTCATGATTATGAAGCATTAAAGAAAAATATGGTCGCATTTGATATTGATCCAAAAACTTTTGATTTCTATTTAGAAGGATTTAAATATGGTATGCCCCCACATGGTGGCTTTGCAATAGGTTTAGAAAGAATAACAATGCAAGTATTAGATTTAGAGAATATTCGTGAAGCATGTCTTTTACCAAGAGATATGAATCGATTAATGCCTTAGGAGGAAAAAATGAAAGTGACTATTGAAACCATTGAGTACATTGCTAATTTATCAAAATTGAAATTTGACGAACAAGAGAAAGAAAGATTTGCCAAAGAGTTTGAAAGTATACTAACACATTTTGAAAACATTGAAAATGAGGATTTGTCAACTACTGAAGTATCATTGATGGATAATACAGTTGAAAAGCTAAGAAAAGATGAAGTAAAAAAATTTGATAACAGAAAAGAATTGTTTCAAAATGTTAAAGAAATCAAAGATGGCTGTATAGTGATTCCTAGAATTTTAGAATAGGAGAGATTTATGAAAAAAATAGTAGAAATGACAATAAGTGAAATAAAAGAAGCTTATAGAAAAAAAGACCTTAGAGTGATTGAAGTTGTTAAAGCTTATTTTGATCAAATAAAAGCTTTTGATCAGGATATAAAAGCATTCATATCATTAAGAGAGAAGGAAGCTTTAGAAGAAGCATTAACCTTAGATGCACGATTAGATAAAGGTGAAACACTAGGTCTTCTTGGAGGAATACCGGTAGCAGTGAAAGATAATATTAGTACAAAGGATTTAAAAACAACATGTGCATCAAAAATGTTAGAAGACTATCAACCACCTTATGATGCAACGGTTGTTAAAAAACTGAAGGCAGCAGATGCCATAATTATTGGTAAAACAAATATGGACGAATTTGCTATGGGTTCTTCAACTGAAAATTCAGCCATGCATACAACAAAAAATCCATGGGATTTGACAAAAGTTCCTGGGGGTTCATCTGGTGGATCAGCGGCGGCATTAGCAGCTGGTTTTGCACCATTAACAATTGGTTCAGATACCGGTGGGTCTATTCGACAACCAGCATCCTTCTGTTCAGTCGTAGGTTTAAAACCTAGCTATCATAGAGTATCAAGATTTGGATTAATAGCTTTTGCATCTTCTCTTGATCAAGTGGGACCTTTTACTCGAAGCATTGAGGATTCAGCTTTAGCTTTAAAAGTACTTCAAGGGAAAGATCCATTAGATAATACAAGTAAAAAGTCACCTAATGAAGATTATTTAGAAAATATTAATCAACCGATATACAAAATGAAAATTGGTGTGCCTAAGGAATTCTTAAGTAATGGTCTTAACAGTGAAATTAGAGAAAGTATTGTAGAGACGATGGAAACCCTTAGAAAATTAGGCGCAATTGTAGAAGAATTTTCTTTGCCTATTTCAGATGCAGGATTGTCTGCTTATTATATTATATCATCAGCAGAGGCCAGTTCAAATTTGGCTAGGTATGATGGCATTCGATATGGTTATCGCCCGGAAGAGTTTAAAGATACTGATGATTTAATGTTAAAGGCACGTACTGAAGGTTTTGGTAAAGAAGTGAAAAGGAGAATCATGTTAGGAACATATGCTTTGTCATCAGGTTATTACGATGCCTATTATAAAAAGGCGATGAAATTCAGAAGTAAAGTAACCAAAACTTTTAGTAAAGCATTTGAAGATTATGACGTGATTCTTAGTCCTACATCACCTATTTTACCTTTTGGTATTGGTGAAAAAACAAGTGACCCATTGGAGATGTACTTAGCAGATATTTATACAGTAAATATTAATGTAGCAGGTTTACCGGCGTTATCAATGCCATCAGGTTTTAGCTCAACAGGATTACCCATTGGTATTCAGCTAATAGGTAATCACTTTGAAGAAAACACACTTTTTCGCGTAGGCAACCAATTGGAAAAAGCTTTAAAAATAAACAGAAATTTCCCTAAAATGGAGGTGAAGTAGATGAGATATGAAACAGTTATAGGGCTAGAAATTCATGTAGAGTTAGATACAAAATCTAAAATATTTTGCTCTTGTCCAACAACTTTTGGTGAGGCGCCAAACACTAATACTTGTCCCATTTGCACTGGATTGCCAGGAACACTACCGGTTTTAAATGAGCAAGTTGTAGATCTAGCAGTCAAAGCTGGAAAAGCTTTAAATTGTGAAATAAACCTTGTGAACAAGTTTGATCGGAAAAATTATTTTTATCCAGATTTACCAAAAGCATATCAAATTTCACAATTTGATTTACCCATATGTATTGGTGGATATATTGATATTTCTCTTGATGAGATAGATAAAAGAGTTGGCATTACAAGGATTCATATTGAAGAAGATGCTGGTAAATTAATGCATGATACTTATGACCCAATTTCTTTGATTGATTATAATAGAACGGGTGTACCATTAGTAGAAATTGTAAGTGAGCCAGATATGAGAAGTCCAGAGGAAGCCATAGTTTTTCTAAAAAATCTTAAATCTATTTTAGAATATGCGGAGATTTCTGACTGCAAAATGGAAGAAGGTTCATTAAGATGTGATGCGAATATATCTGTAAGACCTATGGGACAAGAAGCTTTAAACACTAAAGTAGAGATAAAAAATATGAACTCCTTTAAGGAAATTCATAAAGCACTTATTAAAGAAGAAAAAAGACAAATGGAGTTATATTCATTTAACGAAGGACACAAAATTGTTCAAGAAACTAGAAAATGGGACAGTGCCAAGGGTAGAACAATTACTATGCGTTCAAAAGAAGATGCCCATGATTACAGGTATTTTCCAGATCCTGATTTATCAGTAGTAAAAATAGACCCTTCATTAGTAGATACAATTCAAGAAAGTATTCCAGAATTACCACAGAAAAAGAGAATAAGATTTATTGAAAAGTTTGACTTAGATGTAAAAGATGTAGAAATTTTAATTGATGACAAAAAATTAGCTGATTTTTTTGAAGCATTAATTCTATTGGGTACACCAGCTAAAGAAGCATCAAATTGGATTATTGTGGAAATTCTAAGAGTAATGAATGCCAAAGAGTTAAAAACCATACCAATCGATGCCAAAAGACTTTCAGCCCTGATTAATATAATAGATGAAGGGGTTATAAGCCGTACCATGGCTAGAGATGTTTTTGATGAACTAACAATCTCAAAAAAATCACCAAAAGAAATTATTGAAGATAAGGGTTTAACACAAATCAATGAAACTTCTAAATTATTAGAAATCATAGAGAGTATTTTAGCAGATAATCAAAAAGCTATAACAGATTTTAGAGAAGGTAGTCCAAGAGCTTTAGACTATTTAGTGGGACAAGTAATGGCAAAAACAAAAGGTAGAGCTAATCCGAGTGAAACGCGTAAAATTATTAAAAATAAAATACAGATAGATAACTAAATAGTTGAGAAATCATAAAAACCCCTTGCATTAATTTTATGATTCATGTATAATTATTCAAAATAAATAATTAATGGGCAATGGCGTCCACAACTCAAAGGTTAGTTACCTGTGTTTTGTGGACGTCTTTTTTATTAAAGAATTTAAGGAGGAGTTATGAAAAAAGTAGAGTTAAGTAAGACTGAAATTATAAGCCAAGCTAAAGAATTAGGAGTAGAATTTATTGATTTACAATTCACAGATATTTTTGGTGTTATGAAAAATGTTTCAATTACTATTGAACAATTAGAAAAAGCTTTAGATAATGAAATAATGTTTGATGGTTCTTCTATTGATGGATTTGTAAGAATAGAGGAATCTGATATGTATTTACATCCTGATTTATCCACATTTATGGTTTTACCATGGTCGGATTATCCAAAGGAAGCACGATTAATATGTGATGTCTTTACACCAAAGGGCGAACCTTTTGATGGGTGTCCTCGAGAGGTTTTGAAAAAAACGATAGCAGAAGCTAAAGACTTAGGTTTTACGTTTAATGTAGGGCCTGAATGTGAATTTTTTATGTTTCACACTGATGAAAAAGGGGATCCATCTTTAGAAACTCATGATAATGCTGGTTATTTTGATATGGCTCCTGTAGATTTAGGGGGAGATGCTAGAAAAGATATGACTTTAATTTTAAAGAAAATGGGATTTGAAATAGAAGCATCACATCATGAAGTAGCCCCAGGGCAACATGAAATTGATTTTAAATACGAAGATGCCTTAACAACAGCAGATAATATAATGACATTCAAAATGGCTGTTCGAATCATTGCTCAACGCCATGGACTACATGCTACATTTATGCCAAAGCCTAAATTTGGTATTAACGGTTCTGGAATGCACATCAATATGTCATTAGCCACTTTAGCAGGAGAGAATGCATTTTTTGATGAATCAGATGATATGGAATTATCTGAGACAGCTTATAGCTTTTTAGGAGGGATTATTCAGCATGCAAAAGGTATGGCTGCTTTGACTAATCCTACAGTGAATTCTTATAAGAGATTAGTTCCGGGATATGAAGCGCCGGTTTTAATTGCTTGGTCGGCAAGTAACAGAAGTCCATTGATTCGAATTCCAGCGAAACGAGGAAACTCTACAAGAATTGAGTTGAGAAATCCGGATCCATCAGCTAATCCTTACTTAGCATTAGCAGCAATATTAAAAGCAGGTATTGATGGTGTAAAAAATGAGATTAAACCACCAGAGCCAGTTACTAGTAACGTTTATGAAATGTGTGACAAAGAAATGTTTGATAAAGGTATAGATAGTTTACCAGGTAACTTATATGAAGCGGTAAAAGCCCTTTCCAAGGATACTGTTATCCAGGAAGCTTTAGGTGAGCATGTTTATGAAAAGTTTAGCGAAGCAGCATTACTAGAATGGGGAGAGTATTCTAGATATATTTCACAATGGGAACTTGATAAATACTTAAGAAAGTTCTAAAAGTAAAATATTTGAATGGGATGGAGTGATCTTATGGATAAAGAGTCAATTTTAATTGCTCATAGCCAATCAGAGATGAGAAAAAAACTATGTAAGATTCTAGGCCAAAAAGGTTACATTACTTATCAGGCTTCTGATGGCCCAAGTACAATTAGGTCTTCTAGAAGCCTGCATCCAACCTTGGTTTTAATTGACTTGGATATTAAGGGGATGACTTCTTACCGAGTAGCTGAAACAATAGAAAAAGATCACTTATCAACTGTATTATTTATGGTTAAAAAACCAAGTGATTATTTTCTAATGAAAATTGAATCATTTAATGTTTATGCTTATGTTTTAAAACCTATTCAAAAAAGTCAGCTTGAAAGAGCTGTAAATTTCTCTATTAAAACAGCTAGAAATATTAATCGATTGAGACAGGAAATCAAAAATCTTGAGCTAACATTAGAAAAAAGGGAAATTATAAATCATGGGAAAGGAATCATCATGAAGGAATACCAGTTAAATGAAGGTGAAGCCTATGAGAAACTCAGAAAATTGAGTATGGATAGTTGTTTGAATTTAGTAGACGTATCAAAAAAAATTATAGCACAACACTCCTAAATTAAGGGGCCTTTAAAGGTCCCTTTTAATTATCATAATTAATTATCGATAATCCTCTTATGATTTGATAAAATGAATATAAATAGGATTTGAAAGGATGATTTTCAATGGGAAAAGTAAAAAAAACCAATGCTATGCGATTATTAGAACAAGAAAGTGTTACATATGAGTATAAAACTTATAGCACAAGAGATGGTCAAAATGATGGGGTATCTGTTGCAAAAAAAGTCAATGAGCCCTTAGAAAGAGTTTTCAAAACTTTAGTTGTTATAAGTGATGAGCGGAATATATATGTATGTATGGTACCTGTCAATGAACATCTAAGTTTAAAAAAAGTTGCAGATGTTTTCAATGAAAAGAATATTGAAATGTTGGATCTTAAAAAATTACAATCAAAAACTGGATATGTTAAAGGTGGTTGCTCACCGATTGCTATGAAAAATGATTATCCAACTGTAATACATGAAAGTGCATTAGATAAAGAAACTATCGTTTTCAGTGCTGGAAAAGTAGGTATGCAATTAAAAATGAATATTAATGATCTAATAGATACAATAGATGCTAAAGTTAGAGATATAATTCAATAGATGGAACTTTTTTTGTTGAAATAAAGTCTAATTAACAATAAAAGGAGGTAGTCTTATGAAGAAAATGAATATATTACTAATAATGAGCTTAATAATAATTGCTCTAGTTGGTTGTAATGAAAAATCTATTGATTTTGAAAAGTCAGCAGATAGCCAATTTGTTGAATATGGTGTCGCTGGTGAAATTGTTGAAATTGAGGATGATGCTTCAGATGATACCCTATTAATATTGGTAAAGGGTGATGAGAATAATGGTGCAACTTATACAGAAGGTTGGGTAACCGTTAATGAAAGTACTAAAATTTATAAGAGTGAAAAAGTAGCGATGGCCGCATTAGAAAAAAATATGTATGTGAATGTTTTTTTTGACGGTCCGGTGGCAGAATCCTTTCCAGTACAGGGTACAGCTAAACAGATCAATATCATTGAGAAGAATGATAACAATGATTCACAACCAGATGAGTAATTATCTAAAGCCATGCAAATTGCATGGCTTTTTTTTTATGCTTATATATAGAGCTTTTTTTTGATATAATTAAGTTATTAGAGAGAGGAGAACATATGATTAGATATCCGGAACCATTAAAAAAAGGAGATACAATTGGTATCGTTGCACCTTCATCAGGTGTGACAGGTGTTTTTGCAAATAAATTAGATTTTGCTAGAAAGCAACTAAAGGTTTTAGGGTATAAAACTTTAGAAGGAGAACATGTTAAAAAACAAGAAAAGCTAACGAGTGCATCAGCTAAAGATAGAGCAGCGGCTTTTCAGAGAATGTATTATGATGAATCAGTGGCTGTAATTATACCACCATGGGGTGGTGAGTTCTTAATGGATATGCTACCATATTTAGATTATGAAAAATTAAAGAAAGCCCCTTCTAAATGGGTTATGGGCTTTTCAGATACGAGTACATTACTTTTCGCCTTATCTTTGAACATAAATATAGCTACAGCCCACGGTCCAAATCTATTAGATTTTGGTAATACAAGTATTGATCCATCAGTAATAAATGCTTTAGAGATACTTAATAAAAAAAAGGGTGATAGTATAAAACAAGAGAGTTTAAAATTTTATCAAAAAGAGTGGCTTGATGTGAGCGAAAATAATTTTCCGCCATATGATTTAACTGAAAAAGTCAATTGGGCAATTTTAGGTGATAAGAATGCTGTTAAATTCAATGGTCGATTAATTGGTGGAAATTTAGATGTTATTTGTAAATTGATTGGTACACCCTTTGATCGTGTGAGCGAATATATTCAAACCTATAAAGAAGATGGTATTCTCTGGTATTTTGAAAGTTGTGAAATGAGTTCAACAGATTTGTATAGAACATTATGGCAGATGAAAATGAATGACTGGTTTAAATATTGTGCGGGTGTATTAATGGGGAGAGCAGATGGTTATGAAGACATTGGGGATTTTAATTTAAAAGATGCCTATGAAAAGGTCTTTGTTGATTTAGAAATACCTGTTGTTTACAATATTGACTTAGGTCACCTACCACCACAATTAGTATTAATCAATGGAGCGTATGCGGAAATAGAAGTGAGTAATGGTAAGGGTAAGATTATTCAAAAAATGATCTAGATTTTGGAGGAGTACTATGGAAAAATTAATTACACAATTGATTGAGTCATATGTTTTGGAGTATGGTCAGAAGAATGCAATTTTTTGTCAGTGGAAAAAACCTATTGTAAAGTTTGCTAGTACAGCGGATGAAGAGTTTAAGAAACTGAAAGTAAGTGTGTCTAAAGACCACTTAATGCCAAAAGATTTGATTGAAAATTCAAAAACTGTGATTACTTACTTTTTACCTTTTGACGAAAAGATTGCTATTTCTAATATTAACGGAAAGAAGAGTTCAAAAGAATGGTCAATTGCATATATTGAAACCAATCAATTGATTAGTGATTTAAATAATTATCTTAAAAAGTACTTAGAAAAAATGGGATATAGATCAAATACTATTCCAGCGACACATAATTTTAACGAAAAAACACTAAAGAGTCAGTGGTCACATAGACATGTTGCAGAGATTTCAGGTTTAGGTACCTTTGGTCTAAACAATATGCTTATTACTGAAGCTGGTTGTTGTGGGAGAATCGGTAGTATTGTATCAACAATTGAATTAACCCCCTCTAAAAAAGTTAATGAAGAAAATTGTCTATATAAATTAGATGGTAGTTGTGGGATTTGTGTTGATCGATGCTCATTTGAAGCATTAACACATACTGGATTTGATCGTAAGAGGTGTTATGAGATTTGTTTAATTAATGATGCGTATCATTCTGATCTAGGTGTAACTGATGTATGTGGTAAGTGTTGTGTTAAAGTACCCTGTTCTTTTTATAATCCTAGAAAAGTATAATAAAGTATAATAGGAGGTCAAATGATTTTAATTGCTTATAAAACAAATACAGGCACGACAAAAGATGCTGCAGAAATAATTAAAAACACTTTAATTGCTAATGCATATCAAGTAGATTTTTTAGAACTATCAGAAGTAAAGTCTATTAGTAAATATGATACAATCATAATTGGTGCACCAATAAATGGAATGCATTGGTTAGCTGAAGCCTCTGAGTTTATTTCAAAAAATAAAACTGGCCTTAAAAATAAAAGAGTTGCTTGTTTTGCATTATCTTACATTATTAATGATGGGAGAAAATTTTGGAAAAATAGAGTGATCAATAATTTCAAAAGAAACTATGAGGAGATTCATCCTATTGATACAATGATATTTGGTGGAAAAATTAGCCATCCAATGCCTGCACCAGCACGGTTTATTTTTGGTTTACCTAAAGGTCTTCCATTAGATTATACAAATAATAAAGAAATAGAGCAGTGGGCGATGGGATTAATGGATTAAATATATTAATAAGTATGGAGGAAAATAAATGAACCAGTTTAAGAAATATCTAAAAGAATATTACATTGCTTTAAGAGTGATGTCTTTAAGTTTAGCCTTAGCAGCTACTACTTTTGGAATCGTTGCAGCTTATAGACAAGGATATATTAGAGATGAGATAAGCACTCTTAATGGGATATTAATACTAATAATAACCATTGCAGGTATTGCTTCACAGGCAGGTGCAAATCTTGTCAATGATTATTTTGAAGGGTCCTTTAAATATGTGAACCATTCGAAAAAAACTGTTAAATTTTTAGGAAAGGAAAGAAGTTACTTTGATGTCTTTGTATTTCTATCAGGTATTGCAGCCCTTGGGTTAGCTGGTCTGATAGGGTTATATTTGGTATATATAACAGATTATTATATGTTAGTTATAGGTTTATTAGGTTTGATTGGTTCATACGCTTATACTGGTGAACCATTTGTTTATAAAAGAAAAGGTTTAGGCGTACCACTATCTTTTATATTGATGGGCCCACTCATGCTTTTAGGCGCCTATTATCCTTTTGCTAAACAATTAGATTGGTATCCTATTTTATTAGGTTTACCTGTTTCGTTGTTTGTTCCGGCGATGATGTTGAGTAATGAAATGAGAGATTATAAAAGGGATAAAAGATTAGTCATGGGAACATTAAGTGTCAAGTTGGGCAGTCGTTTAAGTTTGTTATTATATGATATTTTACTCTTTGGCGCTTTTATTCTTACTGGTCTATATATAATTATTGGATTATACCCAATACAAGCAGCGATTTCATTTATACTTTTGCCGAAGGCCTTTGTTGCACATAAATCAGTGAAAAACTTTCATCGATTAAGTATACCAAATACTAATAAGATTCATCTCTATTATTTTATTATTGTATCAATGGTTCTCATTATATGGTCCTAAAAAGCTCAAATGATTTTGAGTATTATTTAACAAATTGGGTAGTATTTCATTAGGTGGTGATGTGATGAAGAAAAGTATTTATATACTAATAATTTTCATTGTGTTTTTCTTAAATATGAATCAATCTTATGGTGATGAAGTTGTTGAAAGAAATGTATTGATTCTTCATTCCTATGCCCAAGATTTTAAATGGACAAATGATTTTCATGAAGGTATTATTGAAGAAATACTAACAAGTGATTTAAATATTAATTATCAAATCGAGTATTTAGATACAAAGAAAAATTATTCAGAGGAGTATTATAGATATTTATATGGGTTATATAAACTTAAGTTTAAAAATACAGATTTTGATTTAATTGTTACTGTAGATAATAATGCATTAGATTTTGTTATTAATAATAAAAAGAGTCTATTTGATGGGCTGCCAGTTATAGCAGGGGGCATTAATAATGTAAGTGAGTATGAATTATCAGATGATTATTATATTATAGAAGAAACAATTGATTATGAAAAAACTTTGGAATATATGATATCACTTAATAATCGTTTAGAGAAAATTTATGTTATTAATGATGATACAAGAACTGGCAGAACTATTAATGAAGAAATTCAGTCAATGATTAATGCTGAAAAAGATTTTCCAGTAACATTAGAATTTATAAATGATTTACCAATAAGTGATCTTATTGAGTTCAGTAGAACTTTAGATGATACCGAAGGCATTCTTTTTCTACTATATTTTGTTGATGGTAATGATTTACGATTGAATTATAAAGAAGCGATTAGTTTAATGAGTGAAGCCTCAAAAGTGCCAATATTTACCGTTTGGGATTTTTACTTAAACCAAGGTGCGATTGGTGGTTATTTAACTTCGCCAAAAGTTCATGGGAACGCTGTCGGAGCATCTGTTAAAGACTTTTTTGCTGGTAAATCAATACTAAATTATAGAAATGATTTAGATTATAAAGACCAGCAGATACTAGATTATGAACTTTATCAAAGCTATGAAAGTTATTTTACGAGTGAGCCTAAAAATGTTTTATGGATTAATAAACCAGCGTCATATTTTGAAAAGAATAGAAGTATGATTGTGTCGTTTTTGTTTATAATTGTGGTATTATTAATTATTATTTTCTTATCCATAGAACATATTAGAAATCAGAAAAAGGTCAATAAAAAAGATAAAGCTATGATGGAGATTCAAACAGAGTTAATTTATACTTTAGGAGATGTTATTGAAACAAGATCTGGTGAAACAGCGAATCATGTTAAACGGGTATCTAAAGTAGCTGAATATTTAGCTGTTAAGTTAGGTCATAAAGACATTTCAAAAATAGTTTTAATCACCTCCCCGTTACACGATCTTGGTAAAATTGGGATTCCGGATTCAATATTGCAAAAACCAAATGGTCTCACAGACAAAGAATTTGAAATAATGAAGCAACATACGAATATAGGTTATGAGTTGCTAAAGAATAAGAACAGTAAGATACTTAATATTGCGGCTAAAATTGCTTATGAGCACCAAGAACTTTGGAATGGTGAAGGTTATCCTAAAGGATTAAAGGGAAGGGAAATATCATTATATGCAAGAATAGTAACAGTTGCAGATGTATATGACGCGTTAAGAAGTGAACGGGTATATAAAGAGAGCTGGAGTATACAGAGAACACTAAATTTTTTTACAGAACAAAAGGGAAAGATGTTTCAACCTGAATTAGTAGAGATTATTATGAATAACTATCTAGATATAGAGAAGATTCGACAAAAATGTAACTTAAATTTAGATGAGAATTACGAGGTAAAAGATAATGAAGATTTATCAGTTAACATATAATGAGGAAACAATTCCTTGTTATATAACATATAAAAAAGTTAAAAATATAAATTTAAGAATCAATTCTAAACAAGAAGTTAAAATTTCTGTGCCAAGAAACATTAGTTATCAGCGAGTTATAGATTTTATTGAATCAAAGAAAAAGTGGATTTTGAAAAAAATTAAGATTTTCAAAGAAATGATTAATATTAATCCTAAAGTAGTAACGAATGGTACTAGGATCTTTTATCTAGGTAACCCCTACGAAGTAAGAATTAAAAAGGGTAATAATTACTTTAAAATTGAAGACCAATTAGTGTGTATATATACACTAAATAATTCTCAGGAGAACATTCAGAAAATATATGATCAATGGCAAAGAGTTGAAAGTAAGAAGATCTTTAGTAAGTTCGTAAATGAGTTGTATCCTTTAATAAAGGATAATGGTATTAATTATCCAACTATAAAAATAAAAAAAATGGTTACCAGATGGGGGAGTTGTAGTTACTCAAAAGGCAATGTGAATCTTAATCAATTATTAGTATCATTACCAGAAAATGTAATTAAATATGTTGTTTTACATGAGTTGGTACATTTTCTTCAACCAAATCATTCAAAAGATTTTTATAGATTAATTGAAGAATATATGCCAAATTATTCTGTTTATAGAGACTATTTGAAGAATATAAAATTAAGGTGAGGTGGCAAATGAGAATATTAGTAGCAGAAGATGAACGAGATATTCGAGAATTAATTGAGATTCATTTGATAAAAGATGGTTATCAAGTACTGACTGCAAAAGACGGTATAGAAGCTTTAGATGTTTTTAAAAGTGAAGCACTAGATTTAGCTGTTCTCGATGTTAATATGCCAAAACTTAATGGATTTAAAGTACTTAATAAAATAAGAAAAGAATCAAAAATTCCAGTGATTCTTTTGACTGCAAGGGGAAGCGATGAAGACAAAATTTTAGGTCTAGGACTAGGAGCCGATGATTATTTGACAAAGCCTATTTCAATGGTTGAGTTAGTTGCAAGAATAAAGGCGCATTTTAGAAGAAATTATGAGTATATAGAACCCAAAAATGAAGAGAAAAAAATCTTAGAATCAGGGGATCTACTGATTGATCTAGAGCAATTTTCAGCTTTTAAAAAAGGAGAATTACTAGATCTAAACGCTAAGGAGTTTAAGCTTCTAATATATTTTATGAAAAATGAAGGAAAGGTATTTACTAAAAAGCAAATTTATGAAGAAGTATGGGATGATTATTATTATGGCGATAATAATACTATTATGGTTTATATTTCGAGACTTAGAAGTAAGATCGAAGATGAAAAAGATCAAGTAAGATACATTAAAACCATTAGAGGTATCGGTTATAGATTTGAGGGAAAAGAGTAAAATGCAAAATAATAATTTGAGATCACAATTGTTAAAAAATTATATTTCTTTATTTTTATTAATTACAATAATTGGTATATTTTCAACATTTTTGATAATTAATATTGGTGGTTTTATTCAGAAAAATTCTATTGAGAATACATTTAAAGCTAAGAATTTTTTAAGAGAGAATTATAGAGATATAGATGCAGAAGCTCTTATTGATTATGGTGGGGGCATCGAAGTTATCAATAAAGAAAAACAAGTTTTATTAGCTAAAGGAAATAATGTTACGAGGAAGAAAAAGCTTAGTGAAGAAGAGTTTTCTGAATATTTATTTAATATGAAAACCCCTGATGATCAATACAATTACGATGTAGTTTATAATTCAAAGGAAAACTTTTGGATTATCATTAACTACCCAGTAGATTTTGAAGTGAGAATGTATATAAATAGAAATAATCAAGTAAATGATGCTCAAAGCACTCGAATTAGTCTGTTTATTATGACTACCTTCGTTATTTACTTTTTTTTATTTTTTATTGGTTTGTTGTTATATTCAAGAATGACTGCGAAATCCTTCATTAAACCATTAAACCAATTGATTAATGCTTTTAAAAAGGTAATAAATGAAGAAAAATACGAACCCGTTAAAATGGAAGCTAATGAAGAGTTTGTTCAGTTGAATAATATATTTAATCAGATGATTAAAAAAATAGAGCAAGAAAAATTACTTCGACGAGAATCAGAAGAAAACCGAAAAAAGCTTGTTTTAGATATCTCACATGATCTAAAAAATCCCTTAGCTAGTATTTTAGGGTATTCAGAATTAATGTGTAGTGAAAATATTTCTCAAGAAACGTTAGTAAAATACTCAAATATTATTAATAGAAATGCTAAAAGGTCAAATGAGTTAATTACCGATTTATTTGATTATTCTAAATTGAATAGTGAAGATTATTTTATAAATAAAGAGAATGTAGATTTTACAGAGTATATAAGAAGATATGTAGTAGAGCACATTGATCTATTAGATAGTGAATCATTCGATTATGATTTTATTATTCCTGAACATAGAATTAATGTAGCCATAGATCAGAAGTTGTTTAAAAGAGCTTTAAATAATATATTGAATAATGCTATTAAGTATAATGATTCTGGTACTAAGATTAGAATAGAAATTTTAGAAGAAAATGATTATGTTAGGATAACTATTAGTGATGATGGTGATGGAATTCCTAGTGAGCTTCGAAATAATATCTTCAAACCCTTTGCAAGTAATATGAAAAGTGAATCAAGTTCAGGTCTAGGTTTAGCAATATGCAAAAAAATAGTTGACAAACATAATGGAGAGTTAATATATCATAAAAATCAAAAGAAAGGTACAGCATTTACGATAATTCTAGAAAAAACATAGTAAATGTTTTTTTAAGAATTTTTTAAGAAAATGATGCTATACCTTTAAGGTCCTCTTGTTAGAATTGACTTATAGAAATTTAGGTTTAAAAATAGGAGGGCACAATGGAAACAATAAATAGTCATTTTAATCAGTGGTGGGCAGTTGTAATTTTTGTAGTAATATATGGGAGTATTTTGTTTTTTATTCCGTTTTATAAAAAAATGGAAAAAAAACCTGCTAGAGTATATATAGCATTTATATTGGCCTTTGCAATAGAAATGCATGGTATTCCCTTTAGTATGTATATTATATCTATGATTATTGGAAAAAATTTACCAAATGGCATTTTGTGGGGACATACATTCTTTAATAGTATCGGTTATATTGGCATGTACATCAACATTGCACTTTCGTTAACTGGGTTTATTATTATTGGTAATGGGTGGTACAATATCTATCATAAATATTGGTCTAAAGCATCAGGCGAAGGGAAAATTGTTAAAACGGGTATATATAAATATATTAGACACCCACAATACTTAGGACTCTTTTTATTATCCACAGGAATGCTTATTGAATGGATGACTTTACCACTATTGATAATGTATCCATTTATAATAGGAATGTATTTCCGTTTAGCTAAAAAAGAGGAAAAGGACATGATAGATGAGTTTGGGGATGAATACGTGGAATATATTACTGAAACTAAAATGTTTATTCCAGGAATCATTTAGAATATTGAAGCACTCTCTCTCATTGAGGAGTGCTTTTTATTTGCTCTATGGTTTCAATGATCAACGAAGACAATTTCCTATTAAAAAAAATGCTCAGATTATTAAATAAATTTGGGTTAATAACATTTCCGCTATAAGTTTTTAAATCTCCTGAATCATAAATATAAAGACCATTGATTTCCTTGGCAACAGCTTTTGCATATTCTTCATGAGAATAATCACTAAAAAGTTCTTGGTCTTTATAAACTCTATGAGGTGAATGTTCAACTTTATAATTATCTAATTCTATGAAAATATCTTTAAGTCTGTTGATTGCTTCGTAATAGTGATCTGAAGTAGCATAAGGTAGATTAGATAACCGGGCTACTTCTAATGTTATTGCTGGATTATCGTATAAGGAAGCAAAATATGCAGTGCTATAACCAAAGCCATGAGGTGCTTCTGCAATATTTCTTTCTCCTAGCTCATAAGCGTAGGGGAAATCATTAGATGTAGAGATTTCCTGAATCTTCATTGCGAAATTTAAATTTTCTTCTCGAAAAATATCGGATAAATGCCAATGGTCCCAATAGATATAATCGCCTTGGGAATGTAAATCAACAAAATATTCGAAATAACATCTTTTCATGTACTCAACAACTGCTTCAGTTTCAGGTTGGATTTCTGTTCCCCAATAGTAAGCTACTGAGGGTTCATATGAAATATAATTGGAGGGTAAATGTGCCTTTTCTTCAATCGAATGCCATTGACCTAATTCTAAGTCATAAAACTTATCTGGAAAATTATTATTCAAGTCTACGCCATTAGTATTAGCTTTTAAATACTCATTGAAATCGCTGCCAAAAATTTCATGGACTTCTCCATGTTTTGCAAGATCGAAGCCATCAGGATTCATTAGGGGAATAAAGTGAATAATATTATTATCAAGAGTGCTCTTTATAGCTTCATCACCATTGACCAATGCTTCTAAGTTATCATTTACTATCTCTAAAAAAACAAGTGGCGTAATAACTTCTTTAGCATGTAGTCCAGCTAAAAACAAACTATTTTTTTTATTTTGATTGTATCTTATAGTAAGATCTGTTGAATGGATATCATTACTAATTCTTAATACTTTTATGGGTTGATTTTCTACTGAATAGCCAATAATTTCGACTGCAATATGTTCAGGATATTTTATTAATAGTTGATCAATTGTTTCATTAATAGTTGATGCAGAAATTTCCATAGGATTGTTCAGTTGAAATAATGCATAATTTGGTGAAATCGTTAATGCAATAAGACATATTAGTATAATAAATTTTTTCAAAGAAAACAACTCCCTTTTATTATTTTCGTAGTTATTTATATTATATCATAAATGATTTAAAACATATCATTCGATTTAAAAAGATTAATTGAATTATTCAGATGGTTATAATACAATTATGCAAACGGTTGCATATTTAGGTAGAGGAGGAAATTTTGAGAAACAAGAGAAGATTATTAATATTAATTTTATTATTACTACTGGTAAGTTGCAAAAATCAAGTGTCAAAACCTCTTGTGGAAAATGAAAGTACACAAGGAGAAATTCAAGAAAAGAAACCATTAGCTTTAGTTAACACTAATGATTATATTGATCTTGATGAAGAGAGCATTAATTTTCTGTTTAAAACTAATAAGAATGCAATAATAGAATTTTATTTAGGAAATAATGCTAATACCTTGAAACTTTATAAAAAACTTGAAAGTTATGACATGACTCAAGGCTTAAAAGTAGAAGGACTAGTATCGAATCAAGAATATTATTACCAAATAGTTGTTAAAAATAAAGCTTCAGAAATACAATCTGATGTATTATCTTTCAGAAAAAAAAAGTCATTGAGAGAGTATAAAAACGTAAGCTGGGCAAAAGAATCAATTTTTTACGAAATTTTTGTTCGTTCTTTTTATGATAGCGATGGTGATGGGATTGGAGATTTTAATGGCATAGCAGAAAAGCTTGATTATCTTGAGATACTAGGCGTTGATGCTTTATGGTTAATGCCAATTAATGAATCGCCTAGTTATCATGGATATGATACAATAAATTATTATGACGTGAACTCAGACTATGGTAGTTTAGAGGATTTTAAAACCTTAGTAGAGAAAGCCCATGATAAAAATATTAAGGTTATAATGGATTTAGTGATTAACCATTCAAGTAGTGAACACCATTGGTTTAAAAAGGCACTTGAAAACCATGAAGGTTACAAAGATTATTATGTTTGGGCTACCCCCTTTGATAGCATAGGAGAGACAGGGGAATGGGGACAAAAAATCTGGCATTCGAAAAATACACAAAATTATTACATGGGGATTTTTTGGCATGAAATGCCTGATTTAAACCTGAGAAATCCAAATGTAAGAGAAGAAATGAAAGCTATTGCAAAATTTTGGATTGATTTAGGTGTAGATGGCTTTAGATTAGATGCTTCTAAACACATTGATCATGAAGAAAGCAAATATAATCATCTATGGTGGCATGAGTTTAATAATTATGTAAAATCATTAGATCCTGAAATTTATCTTGTAGGGGAAAATTGGGATTCAAATGTAAATGTAATTGCCCCATATTTTGATTCCATGGATTCATCATTTAATTTTAATTTCAGTGATTTAATTATTAAGACAGTTAACAACCAAACTTATCAAAATATATTAGAAGAACAGTTAGAGATGCATAATAAGTATTCAGAGGTTTCTGAAGATTTTATAGATGCTACTTTTATAAGGAATCATGACATGTCTAGGACCCTTACGGAGGTTTTTGATAATAAGGAAAAAGCAAAATTAGCAGCGGCAATTCATTTAACATTACCTGGTACGCCATTTGTTTATTATGGTGAAGAAATAGGTCAGAAAGGCAGAAAGCCAGATGAACATATTAGAGAGCCTTTTGATTGGTACGCATCTGGTACTGGCGAAGGCATGACAGATATGGTTAAAAGTGGATTTAAGACTGTTGAGAAATATACAAAAGCAAATGATGGTATTTCTTTAGAAGAAGTTTCAAAAGATCCAGACAGTATATTTAATTACTATAAGCAACTGATAGATATTAGGAAAAATCATAAAGAATTTTTCTATAGTAATCATAAGATAATTGACATAGATGAAAATACTCTTGCCTATTTTGTTGGCGAAGAAAGAAAAATATTTGTTATTCATAACACACAGAGTAAGTCCCAAACAATTGATATATCCCAGTGGCTAGAAACAAGTAGCAAAGAACTACTGACAAATAAGGCTTTAGATGATAAAATAGTTTTAGGAGCATATGATTCAATTATTATAAAGAATCACTAGTTTAGTTCAACGATAAATTATTTATTTTTTTAAGTTCTTAAATTTTGGGTATATATACAAAATATCGAAAAGTGGTGATGCTTATGATGAAAATAAGTCAATCAAATAATCCGTATATTAATGCCAATACATCTCTACAAGAAAATAGTTCTGTCCAAAATAATGAAAATAGAAAAGAATTAGAGAATAATGATTCTGAAAAAGCAAATACAAATGATGAATTATCACCTGAACAAAAAAAGCAAGTTGAAGAATTAAAGCAAATTGAAAGAAAAGTCGAAGCTCATGAACAAGCTCATAAAAGTGTAGGTGGTCAGTTTGCTGGAAGTATGTCTTATTCTTATACCCAAGGGCCAGATGGTAGAAGGTATAAGACAGGTGGAGAAGTAAGCATTTCAATTCCTTCTGATGATGATCCACAAAAATTGATTGCTCAATTGATGCAAGTGAAACGGGCAGCATTAGCACCATCTGATCCATCGCCTCAAGATATAAAAGTTGCAGGCATGGTTGACGGAAAGTTGCAAGTGGCAAGGGCAAAGTTGAGAGAGGCATACAATCAAGAAAATCGAGAGACTGAACAAGAGAGTAGATTAGATTTAAAACTTTAATAAACAAAAAAAAGATAATGCTTCAGGGCATTATCTTTTTTGGTTTTATAGTAAAGATTTGATTGTTTCTTCATTCATTTCATAAGTTTTATTTGTAATTTTACCATCAACAGTCGTAACAACAGCAGGGTATTTTTCAACCTTTAAACGTTTAGCTAAACCGTCTGATTTATAAACGTCAATTCTAGAAATAGCAAGATTTCCATCCATATCTTTTTCAATTTTCTCAATTGTTGATAAGAAATTTCTGCTATCTTCATCAATTGCATTGTAAATATATATTAAACCAGGTTTCTCTGACTGCATTATTTTGTCATTAAATATTTCTGATTCACTTATATATTTTTCTGCAGCAGTACCACCAACAGCTCCATCACCAACAGCAGTAGCAATTTGTTTTAACCATTTATTAGTAATATCACCAACAGCAAATACACCTTCAATATTCGTCTCTTGTAAGTTATTAACAGGAATATAACCGCGATTTGTCATTTCAATTTTACCTTTAAACAGTTCGTTATTAGGAACATAACCAATGAACTCAAAACAGTTATCGCATTCAATTGGGATTAATTCATCTGTTTTCGTATTTTTAAGAACAACTCTTTCTAAGTGATCATCACCTTCAAAAGCATGAACAGTTGTATTCCAAACAAAATCCATTTTAGGGTTAGAAAGTGCTGCTTCTTTTGCTATTTCATTACAATCCATAATACCTTCATCATGAAGAACAGAAACCGTAACTTTTGAAGCAAATTTAGTTAAAAACATACCTTCTTCTATTGCAGCATCTCCAGAACCAATAACGACTACGTGTTTATCTGTATTAGCAGCAGCATCGCATGTAGCACAGAAAGAAATACCCTTATCAAATAAGAACTCTTCTTCATTTAATGCGCCTGTAGTTCTTGGACGGCCACCAGTAGCGATTATTACTGTTTTAGCTTTATAAGTTGTTCTAAAGGTTTCTACAGTTTTAACATCACCTTCTAAATCTACAGATTTTACTGCTGTGAGTTTAAAATCAACGCCCATGTTTTTGGCTTGATCTTTCATTAAATTAGTAATTGCTTCACCTTTAGGTGCCTCTGGAAAGCCGGGGTAGTTTGCAATTTCATTTGTATAAGTTGCTAACCCACCAACTAAACCTTTTTCAACTAAAACTGTTTTTAATCTAGCCCGACCAGCATAGATTGCAGCAGATAAACCAGCAGGCCCACCACCAATAATAACTACATCATAATTTTCTACTTTAGGACCTCTACTACGTTTACTTCTATCGCGTTTTGCCACGTTTTCATCTCCTTCTTACATAAAATACTTAACTAATAACTTACTACCAACAATAGCTCCAAAGAACATTCCAACAGCAAATACCCATCCAGAAACTGATAGAGAAGCAATACCACTATATAATGCACCTATATTACATCCGTATGCTAGACGTGCACCATAACCCATTAATAGACCACCGAGTGAAGCAGCGATTACTTGTCTCTTAGACTTGATTTTCTTGAACTTGAAACCAGATGCCAGTAACGCAGCAGCAGCTGCTCCGAAAATTATGCCTAGATTTCTCCATGTTGGTGCATGATTTAAAAAGCCATTATTAAGAACGTTTTGGGCACCTTGTGATGAAAAGTAGTACCATTTATCAACACTTCCACCTAAAGCTTCAAATCCCCATGCACCCCAATAAGCAAGTACACCTGAAACGCCCCAAGGATTACCGGTAGATGCTAGTGTAATCATTTGTAAAATAGATAAAAAAACAGCAGCACCAACATAAGTCAATGGGTTTTTAAATAATTGTTTATAAAATTCGTCTTTTTTTAATTTATCGAAAAATTTAACTTTTTTCGTATTTGAGTCTGTACTCAAAATTGTCACCTCCTACTATTTAGGAAAATTGATTACTTAGTTTTTTCTATGAAAACTTCCCATTCGCCATCATCAATTTCTTCAACTT
>DATFJG010000122.1:0-3677 GCA_035269305.1 Clostridia bacterium | reverse complement strand
TGCCTCCTATAAGTTTAATAATCGGCAAGGTTAGTTTCTCTCATCTGTACATTAATCTCAGCCAGAGAGAATTTGAAAGCATAGCTGAGGCAGAAGCTGCTGGTGTTCCAATTATTAAGTATGGATTATTTATTAACACTTTGCTAGATTTTTTTATTGTTGCATTTGTTCTTTACTTGGTTATAACTTATTATAATAATTTAAAGGAAAGAAAAAAAGAAGAAGAAATAGAAGCAGCTCCCGATACCAAAGAATGTCCTTATTGTTATTCTACTATCAATATAAAAGCTATCAGATGTCCTAATTGTACTACAAAATTAAAATCTTAAAAATGTGAGGTTGATAATTATGGAAAATGGTATATTACAATATGTCATTTTAAATAATACTGTTTATAGTTACCTACTTTCAATTTTAATAGTAGTTATAGGTTTTTTTATTATTAAGACTGTTAAGTATTTATTTTTTGAAAGTCTGCAGAAAAGGATAAAAAAAATTTCGTTTAGTTTTGGAGATTTTTTTTATAAAACTCTTAATAAGAGAATTTTACCTATGACATATTTTGTCTTAATATTTATTGCAATAACTAGGCTTAATTTAATTGTTCCTATTGAAAGAATTATAGATATATTCTTTATCCTGCTTTTTGTATTATATGTAACATTACTAATCCAAGATATAATAATATATACCATGAAAAAATACTGGGAGAAAAAACAGAGCAGCCAGGCTCAGGATACTGTTTTTACAGTATCTGTTTTTATAGTAAGACTGGTAACATGGTTGATTGCAATCTTATTTATTTTAGATAACTTAAATATTGAGATCAGAGGGTTAATAACAGGCCTTGGAATCGGCGGTATAGCGATTGCTTTCGCTGCTCAAACCATTTTAGCAGATATTTTCAGTTATTTCACAATATTTTTAGATAGGCCTTTTGATATTGGTGATTTTATTATTATCGGTGATTATAAAGGGGTTGTGGAGCATATTGGCATAAAGACTACTAGGGTTAGAAGTCTGAGTGGTGAACAGCTGGTATTTTCCAACAATGATTTAACTAATTCCAGAATAAATAACTATAAAAGGATGAAAACAAGACGTATTAATTTTGACTTTGGAGTAGTCTATGATACTCCTCTAGAAAAATTGAAGAAAATTCCACAAATAGTAGAGGAGATTATTACAAAAATTGAAAAGACTGATTTTGATCGAGCTCATTTTGCTTCATATGGCGAATATAGCTTGATTTATCAGGTGGTATATTATGTTAACGATAGTGATTATAAAGTATATATGGACTTACAGGAAGTTATTAATCTAAAATTGAAGGAAAGATTTTTATCAGAGGGTATAGAATTTGCCTATCCCACCCATAGTTTACATATATATGATAAAATTTCGGATAGTCAGATAGAGCCTATTGATAGAATAAGAAATGGAACTAAAGATGAAAAAGACAAAAGAAATGATTGACAAATAAACATTTTAAAAACTTAAATATTTTACATTCTTATATTAATATATATTAATGTTTTATAAAATATTGTCTTTACAAAAATATTATTTGTAAAATATTTTGGGCTGGTTTTACCAGCCCAATTACTATTATATAATATAAAATTTATTAAAGTTGCTTAGAAGAAAAACATGCTTAAATGTAACGGTGAATACCAGGCTACATGAGATATGTTATCATTACTGTTATGAGAATATATATAATTTTTATATAAAAAATTTAATGATTTTTGCTAAATTGATATATGTAATATAGATACTTGACTAAATTACTCAGATATAATATAATTGCATTACAAATTGATGCTCTTAAAACAAAAAGGAAGTGAAAAAATGAATTATTTATATGGTCCTGTTCCTTCCAGAAGGCTGGGAGTATCATTGGGGATTGATCTCATTCCTCATAAAATATGTTCTTTCAATTGTATATATTGTGAATGTGGCCCGACAACAAAGTTAACCATAAAAAGGGATGAATTTAAGACCGTAAATTTAGTTATTGAAGAGCTTAACAACTATTTAAAAGACAAACCAAAATTAGATTATATAACATTTTCTGGATCAGGAGAACCTACACTTTATAAAAAAATAGGTACAATAATAGACTTTTTGAAGCAATATTATCCAGATTATCAAATTGCTCTATTAACAAATAGTAGTTTACTACACAAAAAAGAGGTTCGCAATCAAATAAAAAAAGTTGACTTAATTTCACCTTCTCTTGACTCGGTTATTAAAAGAAATTTCGAAACTATCAATAGACCACATTCTAAAATCAAACTATCTCAAATAATCGAAGGGTTGATAGAATTGCGTAAAGAGTTTGATGGGAAAATATTTTTAGAAATATTTATTGTTCCCAATATTAATGATAGCAAAGAGGAGCTATATAAATTCCATGACATCATCAAAGAAATAAAACCAGATTTAGTGCAACTAAACACTCTTGATAGACCGGGAGCTGAAGATTGGTGTACACCAGCTTCAAAATCAAGCCTGGAAGATGCTGTAAATATTATAGGTAAAGAAGCTGAAATTATTGGACCCTATTTACCTAAAAAGAGAAATACTATTCAACCAACTTTAAAAGAAAGTATAATTTCAACATTAAAAAGAAGACCCTGTACTGTCAAAGATCTTTCTAATATATTTGATTTGCATGTAAATGAAGTAAATAGATATTTAAGGCAGTTAGAGAAAAATTATAATATTAAGGAGAAAGAGGAAAAAAGAGGTAAATTTTATTATTTAACCAAGGAGGGAAAATAATGTCAAAAGAAATAAAAGTAAATTGTATGGGAGAAAATTGTCCTGTACCTCTAGTAGAGACAAGAAAAGCGATTAACAAGGCAAAAGAAGGAGATATATTGGTTATTACGGGAGATCATGTATCTTCCAAAAAAGAAATTCCGATGGCAGTTGAGGCAATGGATCTTGAATTAATCTCAGTAAAAGATATAGATGATTATTGGGAGATAAAAATAGGTGTTTAGAGGTGATTATTATGAAGGATAAAACTACTTTAATTGTGGAAAGTGGAGATTATGATAAGATATATAGTGCTTTTATTATTGCTAATGGCTCACTAGCTATGGGTATGGATGTATCGATGTACTTTACTTTCTGGGGTTTGAATAGATTAAAGAAAAACAAATTAGATAAAGGTCCCTTATCAAAGATGAACTTCTTAGGGTTGGGTAAATTATTTATGAAGTGGAAAATGAAAAAGGCTAATGTTAGGTCCTTAGAAGAAATGCTTAACGATTTTGTTCAATTAGGTGGAAAGATTTTCGCCTGTGATATGACTATGGACATTTTAGGAATAGAAAAAGAAGATTTACGAGAAGAGATAATTACTGATTTTTGTGCTGTTGGAACTTATATTAAAGAAGCACGTGAGTCAGAGATCACATTATATATATAAAAAGAGGTGTTAATATGAATAAAGAAATGGTATATTTAGATAATTCGGCAGTTACGAGGTTGGATAAAAATGTACTGAAGGCTATGCAGCCTTATTTTTTTGATACCTATGCTGTAGCAACTTCTGAATTTGCTTATACTATGGGTATTGAAGCAAAAGAAGCACTAAATAAAGCACGCATGAAAATAGCAGGATCATTAGGAGCAAAAAAGGAAGAACTTATTTTTACTTCAGG
>DATFJG010000121.1:0-32980 GCA_035269305.1 Clostridia bacterium | reverse complement strand
AAAAGTCCCAATCTATTCACCCTTTCTTAATTTTGAATACTGTATACAAAATCTTTTTCGCACATATTTATTTTATTATATATTAGCTAAAAGTCAATATATTATCAATAAAAATGCATAAATACTACATTTGATTGTATTTAAATTAACAACCAATCATGATGATTTGTATCTAAACTGAATTTTAAACTTATTAATTTTTTCCCTATTCCGATTAATACAGTGGTATGCATCACTTCATAATTAAAAAGCTTGTGATTTCATTACCAAACTTTTGAAGCAAAATTTTTTTAACACTATAAATCTTAAAAAAATAACCTTTTAATCCAATTGCCTTTAAATATTAACGAAATCATTAGATAGGGTCTAAACTACTTAATCCATCTCTTACACTATGTACTTTTCCAATAATTCATTGAAAACCATTCTATACAGATCAACTTATTATTATCTATCTCTCACTCCCCTTCATACATAAAAAAAGCCAAATAAAACTATACTTATCACTCCATAAGTTGTCTATTTTGGCTCATATCTCAATCTAGTTATTAAATTTTTGTTATATTAATTATATCATAGGGTTAATCGATGTCAATAATTAATTCCTTTGAATCATTTCTATTTATCGAAAATATTTAATAAACGTGTTAATATTATTCTCTAAGAACCCTTGAATACTATCTTCATTGTCAATGTCAACAGTTTCCATGGCATTCTTGATCTCATTAACATAGGCAGTGATTTGATTACTCATATCATTATTACCATTAACTGCTTTGAATTGGCTATTATTCTTCTCTATTTTATTCAAATCTTCTTTAATATTTTGAAGATTAATAGATGCATTGATAGTATTTATTTGATTGGAAATTGAAGTGCTTATTTCTTTAAAGTAATCATTTTCTTTAATAGTATAAGAAAAGTTTTTGCTTTTTATGTTCATACTTTTAATAAATGCATCTGGACTTATTTCTTTAATAGAAGCTAGTTCTTCTGCCAACATATCCTTATTATAACTTGCTGCAATAAAGACTTTATAGTTATTATCTGAAAGATTATATGCAAAATAACCTTTATCTGTTAACTCATTTCTAAATTCATTTGCATTTTCTTCATCTGAAAAAGAACCTACTTGAATAGAATAATAGTTAATTGGTCCTATACTTTGTGTAACTCTTTTTTCTAGATTGCTGGTTTCATTTTCACTTATCTCATTATTCGAATCTTCTTCCGTCGTCAAAGACTCATCAGATGAAACATCATTATTTTCAATTATCTCTTCAACACCAGGTCTATTAGAATCTATTTCATCATTAAAATTATTATTAGATAGTAAATATAACTTCACGCCAAAATATCCAATCAAAATTGAGAGAATTGGCAAAAAGATCATTATCAGTGTAGAGACTTTTATATTATATATTTTTTTCATAAGCCTCACTTCACTATTTTTTGAATTTCATTAATAACTTTTGGCCCATCAAAGGGTTTTACAATAAAACCTTTTGCTCCAGCTTTTATGGCATTAATAACCATTGACTCCTGTCCCATGGCGGAAACCATCAAGATTTTAGCTTCGGAATCTTCCTCTTTGATTAACCGGCAACCATCAATCCCATTAACCGGCGACATCGTAATATCCATGGTAACAATATCAGGTCTATGCTCTTTATACCGCGTTAAGGCTTCTTTACCATCAGCTGCCTCACCAACAACTTCATATCCAGCCTTAGTTAAAATATCATTTAGCATTTTTCTCATAAACATTGCATCGTCTACAACTAAAACAGTTTTTCCAGCCATATCAACTCTCCTTGATTTTATCAATTAATTCAATAACTTTTTGTTCATCATGTGAAAATAATGCAAGCCTTTTCAACTGATGGTTATAAAATAAATCTATATCGTAGTAATCAAATCTATTGTCATCATTGATCATATTCGAAATATAATCCTTTCTACTTTGAATTTCATTATCATTTGTAAAATTAAGTCCAAATCTCAAATTACTATTATATTTTAGATGCAAATCAACAATTTTTGGAAAGAACTCTTCTTCAAGTACAAAACTAATCATATATGAATATGCATCTTCGCCTTTTCTTGATGTTAAAATTTGCTTTAAAATATTTCTTTTAATTTCTACCTTATACTTAATAATCTCATAAGGAATATCTTGTTTCTTAAGAAAATATGTTATCTCATCTAGTTGTTTATGTACAATTCTTAATTCAGTTTCAGAAATATTTGAATCATACATTACAAAAGCATTCTCAAAACCACTCATAAGGGCCAGCATATCTTTTCGTATGGAAACTTTACTTCTTAAATAATCAACAATATAACGGTTTTTTCCTTTTATTGATCTCACGAGATATTTAGGTTTTTTATTAAACATCTAACACCTATCTTTCAATAACAAATCAATTTTCGACTTCAATTCTTCAATTGTAGAATTGTTTTTTATGATTATATCTGATTTTTTAATCTTCTCTTTTAATGACATTTGTTGCTCAATAATCTTTTTAGCCTCTAGCGGATCAGTCTTGTCTCTTTCTACAATTCTACTGATTTGATTTGCAGTAGTTGTTGAAATTAACCAGACTTCATTAACTAGAGCTTCTAATGACATTTCGAATAATAATGGACAATCTAAAAAAACAAGACTAAACCTATCATTATTACGCAGATTTTTAAGTTTTTCACTTATTTTATTAATAATTAAAGGATGGGTAATCTCTTCTAATTGCTTTAAAGCTTTCTCATCATTAAAAACGATATTTCTCAATTTCTTTCTATTGAGACTTCCATTTTCTTTCAGAATTGACTTACCAAAAGTAGTAGCGATTTTTTCTAACCCACGACTGCCTTTTGCTACAACCTCTCTTGCAATGATGTCTGCATCGATTACATGATACCCTTTATTAATCAAATAGTTTGAAACTGTTGATTTTCCAGAAGCAATGCCACCTGTTAAACCAATTATTTTTAAACTATTTTGTTTCATACCAACTCTTCCCTTCTTTCATATCCACTACAAGGGGCACATCAAGTGTATATGCTTTTTCCATAGATTCTTTTAGAATTTCCTTAACCTTTTGTAATTCATCAGGGATAACATCTAATAACAGTTCATCATGTACTTGTAAAACTAATTTTGAATTTAAACCTGCATCTAAAAGAGCTTTTTCAGTATCGATCATCGCTATTTTTATTATATCAGCTGCCGACCCTTGAATGGGTGTATTTTGTGCAGTTCTTTCAGCAAATTGTCTTTTAAAGTAATTCTTACTATTAATATCTCTTATATAACGTTTTCGACTTAATAGCGTTGTTACATAGTGATTATCCTTACATTCTTCAACGATTTCATCCATAAATGTTTTGACACCTGAGTAATTAGCAAAATACTTATCTATATAACTTTGGGCTTCTTTTCTTGAAATATTTAACTCCTGAGATAATCCATGATCACTCATACCATAGACAATACCAAAATTTACAGATTTTGCTGCACTTCTTTGAGCATTAGTAACATCTTCTAACTCAACATTAAATACTTGAGAAGCTGTTAATCTATGGATATCTATTTTATTCTTATAAGCATGTAATAACTTTTCATCTTTCGACATATGGGCAAGTATTCTTAACTCAATTTGAGAATAGTCTGCACCTAAAAGAATATTTCCTTCCGAAGGTATGAATACCTTTCTAACTTTTCGTCCAAAGGGTAACCGTACCGGAATATTTTGAAGGTTAGGATTAGAAGAACTTAACCGGCCTGTTACAGTTACAGTTTGGTTTAATGATGTATGAATTCTTTTGGACTTTTGATTGATTACATCAAACAAGCCATCAATATATGTGGATTTTAATTTTTGATAGGTTCTATATTCCATAATCAAAGGAATAATCTCATGTTTGTTTTCTAGTTTTTCTAATACCGAATGAGCAGTTGAATACCCTGTTTTTGTTTTTTTAATAACTGGTAACTCAAGCTTTTCAAATAAAATAACCCCTAATTGTTTTGGTGAATTTATATTAAATTTTTCTCCAGAAAGTTCATATATTTCTTCAGTTAAATTCGCGAGTTTCTCTGTGAGAACAATATCTAATTCTTTTAAATATTCTTGGTCTATATTAAATCCTTTAAATTCAATTCTTGCTAGGGTTCCAATTAATGGCATTTCAATTTCTGTAAACAAATCAAGTTCCCCGGCTTCCTCTAAGCGTTTAGAAAGCTTGTCTTTCAATTTTAAAGCGTAATATGAATAATCAAGACTATACTTTTTCAACTCTGATTTATCTATTTCACTAAACTCTTTACGCTTAGCCCCTTTACCAAGTAATTCATCTTCATTGATAATAGAAATACTAAAGTGTTCCATAACAGAATTTGATAAATAATAATGTTTTGTAGAGGGTTCAATTAAATACTTTGCAATAAATGAATCAAAACCAATACCTTTTAAATCAATGTCATATCTTAACAAAATTAGATAATCCAATTTCATTTCATAACCATATTTAATAATTTCTTCATTCTCAAATATTTCTTTTAAATCTATAAGATTATTGTCATTCTCTCTAAAGTCAACATAAAAACTTTTTTCTCCATAAGAGACAGCTATTGAAATTGCTTCATTAGTCTTTATATTAATGTTATCATATATGATCTTAAAAGAAAAAATATCAACGGATTTTAAAGTCTCAGCTAAAGCTTTACTAGAAATCTCTTCATTTTTTACATCTGATGTTTCAATTTCCACTGAGCTATAATTCTTAAGTCTAGAAATAATACTGTTTAAATCATATTTTTTTAGTAAAGTAATAACACTTTCAATTTCAGGCTCTTCAATAATTAACTCTTCAATATTAAACTCAATGGGAACATTTTTCATAATAGTAGCTAACTTTTTACTAAGGACTGCAACTTCTTCATTCCCTTCAATACTATTTCTTGCCCGGGTTGATTTAATACTTTCTTGATTCATGATAATTTCTTCTACACTATCAAACTGCTTTAAGAGTTTTTTTGCAGTTTTGTCACCAATACCTGCTACACCAGGGATATTATCCGAAGAATCACCACGTAAACCTTTATAATCTGGTACTCGGACAGGTTTAACACCAAATTCTTCTACTACGTCAATTTCTCTATATTCTTTTAAATTAGAAATACCACGTTTAGTATACAATACAGTAACATTATCATTCACTAATTGTAATATATCTTTATCACCAGATATAATAAGTACTTCCAAATCTGCATCTGCACACAGTTGACTAACTGTACCGATTAAATCATCTGCTTCGTATCCTGCTAATTCCATCCGTTCAATACCTAATGCATCTAGTATTTCCTTAATAATTGGCATTTGTTCCGCCAACTCATCTGGCATACCAGCACGATGACCTTTATAATCTTCAAACTGTTTATGTCTAAAAGTTTTAGCTTTTACATCAAATGCAATACTTAAATAATCTGGTTTATAATCATCTAATAATTTGAACAACATATTATAAAAACCATATATAGCATTCGTATGTATACCATCTTTATTAACTAAGGATGGGATCGCATAAAAGGCTCTATTAATGATACTATTTCCGTCTACAATTATTACTCTTTTCTGCTCCATTTTAACCCCTTTATTTTAAACTTTATTAACTCAACTAATATTATATCATTAATTTTACTTCCAAAAAATAAAAAAAGTGCATTTTTTGCACTTTATGGTGCGAGAGATGGGAATCGAACCCACACGTTCTATGAACACATGGCCCTCAACCATGCCTGTCTGCCAGTTCCAGCACTCTCGCCAACTGTTATATTATACAATAAAAAAAATGAGATTTCAAATGAAATCTCATCAATATTTAAATTTATAACATGTCTTCAATTTTTGCGTAGTTGTCACCAAATTCTATTGTCAAGTCCTTATATTTAGATTCTCCACTTTTTTTAAATTTAACATGGTAAGCATTCCCAGCGCGCTCTGTTTCATAGTGTTCAAAGTCTTCATTGTAAATCTTTTTAATAAATTCTTTTGCTTCTTTCAATTCATGTTCTGCTTTCTTTTGTTCTTCTAAATAATGTTCTCTAGATTCTTCACTATGAATATTACCATTTCGATTGTGATAAACACTTTTTTGCATAAACTCTCCTTTCAGTTCTAATGACTCTTATTCATATATACCCGAAAAACAAGTTTATAATAATATTTCTCAAATTTTAATGGATTCTTATTTTAAGGATATACCATCTGGCTCTTTTTTATTTTACCAATCACTTGGTCATAATATTTCTGACTATAGTACTTTGCCATTTTTAGATTCATATCACTAAAATTACCGCATTCTTTTGCATTAGCGCCAGGTATTTCTTCATTAAAATTAAGAATAATTTCAAACATTTCTTTAACTTTATCAACAATATCCTTAGATTCAAGATCCCCAGCCATTATTAGATAAAATCCCGTTCTACATCCCATAGGTCCGAAATAGACGGTTTTCTTCTTTACGTCATCATCGTTTCTTAAAAAAGTTGCACCTAAATGTTCAATGGCATGAATCCCATCCGTACCCATAACTGGTTCTTCATTTGGTGTTGTCATCCGAATATCAAATGTTGTTACTGTTTCACTACCAATTTGGTCCTTTCTAGAAACATACAAACCTGGTTTTAATTTCAAATGATTCACTTGGAAACTTTCAATTAAATTCATCTCACAAATCCTTTCTTTCATTTTAATTAATCCTTCTTTTTCAACTTTACTCAGCTTTTTAATCCTATATTCTCTTCTCATAGCTTCTATTTTAGTACTAAATTTTTCATAATAAACTAATTGAACCGGCAACTTATTACGAGTATACTTCGCACCATTACCACTGTTATGTTTTTCTATTCTTTTTTTTAGATTATTTGTCCAACCAGTATAAAGGCTATGATCAGAACACCTAACCATATAGACGTAATTATTTAATTTACTAATTCTACACCTCCAAAATTACTAATAAAATTACAAATACTTATAATAAAATGTTATAATAGATTTGGAGGTTTTTCTAATGAAAAAACAATTTTTTATTATAATATATTCATTATTTTTTGTGTTCACATTATATTTTGTAGACCAAATACTTGAAATTAGCTACTTTTATAAAGTCCTATTTAAGCTTCTATTAGTTCTATTATCATTTGCTATTTCAAAGTATTCTTTTGATCTGTCATTCGATTATTTAAAACCCAAAAGCATTCATCAATACAAACTTGGTATTTACTTATCCATAATAAGTTTTATTGGTATATTTATTGCTTTTTTTATATTAAAAGATTGGATTGATTTGAATAGTATTAAAAATGATTTTATAAATAAATATCAATTAAATGGGATTAAGTTTTTTATTGCTTCATTTTATTTGATTTTTATCAATGCTCTACTAGAAGAATACTTCTTTCGTGGGTTTATATTTTTTAATATTCCTAATAGAAAGTTTGCTTACTTTTTTTCTTCTTTTCTATTCTCTATTTACCACTTATCAAACTTTATTAACTGGTTTGAACAACCAGTTGTACTGATTTTACCACTTTTAGGGTTGTTCATTGTCGGCATCTTATTCAACTACTTATGTAGTTTAACGGAGGATATATTTCATTCTTATATCCCCCATCTTTTTGCTGACTTAGCAATAGTTATTATTGGTTATTTTATCATTATTCATTAATGATATTTTACCAACCGCCACCGCCACCACCACCGGAGCCGCCACCTGAAAACCCACCACCACTAGAGCCGCCACTTGAGCTCTGACTTGGCGAAGCAGTCATGTTCTTGCTGATGCTTTCTGTAGTACTATTTAGGTGGTTGACAAAATATATTGTTGAAAAACGTCTACTTGTGTTATTAACATACCAAGAGGGTTCATTAATTGCTATATCTTCAAATTGTCTTGCCCATTGATCCGTTACTCCTAGGACCATTGCATAAGGTAAAATCTTATAGAAGTATTCTGGGTCTTCATCTACTAAACGATTGATTCTATCTTTTTCCGCCTGCTCAATAAAATTCTTGAATCCTAAAGTCTTCCCAAGGATGTCATCTCCAAATTTTGTTCGCTTAAGTGCATAAGGACTAATATATATTAATGATACTGGCGGTACTAAGAATAATATTAGGTATATTTCGAATGCATTAACCCACATATAAATCCCTATAAGAATAAAACCTAATAGTGCAAACAAAATCGATGAAAAAAGTACTTTTAATCGATCTTTTGGAAGGCGTGTCTTAACAAGAGAAAATGCTTTCGCTGAAGTAAAGAATATTACTGTAATAAAAATACTAATACCTACTGACAAAGCAGTAATCATAAGCGTGTCATATGGAATCACACGCATTAATGTATAAGAGAAAAATAAAAATAACATAGAAAAATTAATAAATATTAAAACAAATGGCCATAACCAACTTTTCTTAGAATATAATCTACGATCTTTATTTTTAAAAGAGTGTTTTAAAAGACTTTGTACATTATTAATTGTTCTATAGAAAGTGTTCTCTAATATTTCTGTATCAACTACATTATTAACTGCATAGCTATCAAACAGTTCATTAAAGTAAGTTTTTTCAAAGGACTTTACTGTATTGGGTAAATCTTTCACCTTTTCTAGATAGATATGACTTACATCTTTTTTAAATATAACACCTTTCTTTTCTTCTTTCTCAATAATTTTTATGTAACCTTTACTTGCCCAGTAGACTAACATTGAAGTCAGATCATAAGGGTCTACTTGATAATCATATAAATAACCTATTTCAGCTGGTGTTAAATCATTTGGTGGATAGAATTCTACTGTTGGAAATATTTCATTATTTTTTCCATATTTAAATTTTACAAAAATCCCTAAAACAAAAAGTAAAATAAATAAAACCGGATAAAAAATCTTTAGCTCCTCATAGATATTTTTTTCCGCTTCAACATCAAAGTAACCCTCAGGTAAAGGCAAAGCAATCGTTAGAGCTTGCCCTGGATATAAAGTATCATTAAATTTGCCACTAATCACTAACCCATTAATTTGGTAATCAAGAGCGTTACTAGTTATACTACCAACATTTCCTGAAGTGAAATTAACTTTGCTTTCATCAAAGGCCTTTGGCATTTCAATGTTAAAATTAATGTTACTTATTGGTATTTCCCAATCTGGACCAATGATATTAAAATATAACTCATCTAAATCTGTATTTCTATCGTCTCCGATAACTAACAAATAATTTATTTTATAGCTCTCTGTTGCATCAACATATTTATCTGGATCGCCAATTCTAATTCTTAAAAAATCGCCACTGGATTCAATTTTGAAAGGCGCTCCTTCAACACTTATGTTTTCATATTTAATTGGTTTCCCAAAATATGTTTTTTTAGGTAAGTCCCTAAAAATTCCATGTTTATTTCTATCATAAAAAACTGTAGTAATATTTTCTTCAATCTGAATACTATTGTTTTCATAAACTTCCATATCAATTGCCATAGAATTGATTTCTAAGGATTGACTAAATGAAAATCCAAAGAAAATAAGAAGCAGCGACAAGAAAATTATAGCTAATAAATATTTTTTCATATTATCACCTAAAACGAAACTTTAATATTTTCTCTTTGGGTCGCTTCAATAATAAAAAATGGATACTTTTTAAAGTTAAAAATACCAGCTACTATGTTTGATGGAAAGGATTCCACTTTTGTATTAAAAGTTTTAACAACTGCATTGTAATACTTTCTTGCATTCGCAATATCTTCTTCAACTTTTTGTAACTGCTTTTGTAAATCAAGAAATTGTGTATCAGCTTTTAATTCTGGATAGCTCTCACTTAAGGCAAATAAAGATTTCAATGTTCCAGTAAGCATATTCTCATTTGCTTGTTTTTCATTAATACTATCAGAAGCCATCGCCATATTTCTTGCTTGAATTACTTTTTCTAAAGTTTCTTGTTCATGTTTGGCATAACCTTTTACTGTCTCTACTAGATTAGGTATTAAATCATATCTTTTTTTCATATACACATCCATTGTAGAAAAGCTTTCATCAACTGAGTTTCTTAACTTAATAAAACCATTATAAATTGCAATAATATAAAATAAAACCAGTACAGCGACACCAATTAATAAATAAATAATCATTTCTTCCTCCTTTAATTTGTCTTTATGAATTACTAATACCCTATTTTACCATTTATAATTTTTTTTTTATAATTATAATTTTAGTTTTTTATACAGATATTTTTTTAAACATGTTATACTATTTAAGTCCGCTAAAAAAGAAAGGAAATTTTATGAAACTACTAAAAAAGATTATAAATTCACAACTAGAATCTCTCGAAGGGGTTATTTTTAAACGCATTGCTGCTAGAGGAATCATATTGAGAAATCACAAAATACTATTAATGTACACGAAATATTATGATGATTATAGTTTGCCTGGTGGTGGTGTTGACTCTGAAGAAGAAATTATTGAAGGTCTAAAGAGAGAAATTTCAGAGGAAACTGGTGCTCAAGCAATTGAGGTAGTATCAGAATATGGTTACATAGATGAATATCGGCCATATCATAAAGAAGATTATGATTTAATGCATATGATTTCATATCTTTATCTTTGCAATATTAAAGGCGACTTACAAGAAGCACAATTAGAAGATTATGAAATTGCTAATGGCATGAAAGCTCAATGGATCGATATTGATGAAGCCATTCAACATAACAAAGAACTTATTGCTAGTAATAATAGTATCGGGCAAAGTCTTGAAAGAGAAACATATTTACTAGAACGTATTAAAAATGAGTTGATTTAATCATTCAAAAATAATATTAAAAAATCACAGCTATTTATACTGTGATTTTTTTAATAAATATTATTTTTTTCAAACAACTAACTCTTCATAAATTTCATTATATTTACTAGCAGAATTAGCCCAGCTATTATCTGAATTCATACAATTTTTAAATAACTGTTGCCATTGTTGATCATCTTTATATAATTCAATCGCTTCTTTGATTTTGAACAATAAACTATGTGCGTTAAAATCTTCAAAAACAAATCCATTGCCTTCACCAGATTCAGGATCGTAATTTTTAACTGTATCTGCCAAGCCACCTGTTTTTCTTACAATTGGTGCATTACCATAACTTTGAGCAATTAATTGTCCCAGACCACACGGTTCATATCTAGATGGCATTAAGAATATATCTGCAGATGCATAAATTTTCTTTGCCATTTCTGGACTGAAATAAATATTACCCGAGAAGTTATCGTAATGTTCATCAAACCATCTGAAGTCATTTTCATATTGAATATTTCCAGTACCTAATAAAACTACTTGTACCTCTTCATTTAATAATTCAGCCATCATATGAGTAATTAAATCAATACCCTTTGCTTCAACAAGACGTGTAACAATACCAATCATAGGAATATCTTTGTTAACCTCTAGACCTAACTCACCTTGTAAAACGGCTTTATTTTTTCTTTTCTTTTTATAACCTCTTAAATCATAATTGTATGGGATATCTTCATCAGTCTTTGGATTATATTCACTGGTATCAATACCATTAACAACACCTGTTAACTTGTTGTCTGCTGCTGAAAACAGTCCATGTAAACCTTCTCCATAGTACTCATCTTGAATTTCATCGGCATAAGTTTCACTTACAGTTGTAACGATATCAGAGAAAGAGATACCAGCCTTCATAAAGTTAATATCACCATAAAACTCTACAGAACCATTGTAGTAATATTCCATATCTAATCCTAAAATATCACCTAGAACAACTGGATCGTATATGCCTTGGTACTTAAGATTATGAATTGTATATACTGTTTTAATGTCTTTATATGCATCTAAATGGGAATAATGTTCTTTTAATAGTAAACTAATCATACCAGTATGCCAATCATTTAAATGTAAAATATCATAATCTCTATTAATATACTTTAAGCTTTCTAATACAGCTTTATTAAAATACGAGAATTTTTCACCTTCATCATGATTGCCATAAATAATACTTCGATTAAAATAATACTCATTTTCAATAAAATAATAATCAACATTAGCAATTGTTTTTTTCCAAAGCCCAACAAAAGAATCACGCCAACCAACTTTAACTTCAAAATCAGTTAAAAACTCCATTCCTTCACTATGTTTCTCACTAATAGATGAGTACTTTGGTAAAATAACATCTACATTATTATCGAAACCCAATAATTCTTGCGGTAAAGCACCCACAACATCAGCTAATCCACCAGTTTTTATAAATGGTGCTACCTCTGCTGAAACAAATAAAATATTTTTCATAAAGCCTCCTTTTATTTCTGTTACAGATACTTAATATTTAGTCTATTATAACATACAGATTATAGAATAACAATCTTTTGTAAAATGAAAACGATTGCTATTTTTACTAGATTAGTATATTTCAATCTTTTCCCATGTAAGTTCCTTGTCTATTGATCCATATAGATCTTTTGACTAGGGTATGCAAACTCTATATCTTCTGCTATGTGAATTGCTTCATAAATGCTTTCACTTAATTTAGTCTTTATTCCGCGACGGTTTCTAGCCAATGTAATATATCTTAATTCAATTTGGATACCACTTGGTTGTATTGTAAAATAAGTAATTGGAGTTACTTTTCCAGGCTTAATTGCATACTTCTTTGACATTTTAACTTGTTCTTTTCGTATGGTATCTAATACTTCATCATTTACCAAATCATTAGCAATATCCATGATAATTTTTTTGGCTTTATCCTTGTTACTATTAAAAGTGATGAGAATTTTTATCTCATTCCAGATACCATTAAATCCTTTTGTCGTACTAAAATAATTCTCTGTAAATATTTTTCCATTAGGAATACTTACCACACGACCAGTACTTTGATCCCCATCTACCCAGTTACCTACTTCTAGAATTAGAGTATAAAACATTTGAATATCAATTACATCACCTTTAATGGATTTATACTCTATACGGTCCCCAATGTTTATTGGCTTTTTAATAATTATCAATAACCAACCAGCAATATTCATAAATACCGGATGTAAAGCCAATGCTAAACCAGCTGAAGTAAAGCCGATAACTGTTGTAATACTTGTCGGATCTTTTAACCATGTAAATAGCAAAATTAAAATAATGATTATAATACGACCATATTGTATCCATTTTCTCGATAAATGTCTTAAGTTCGCGTTCTTTATTCTTTTGTTGATCAATCGTTCTATAATCAAAGAGACAATAAAAACAGAAACAATAATTACACCTGATATAAAATATTTATTATCTAAATAGTTCATTGATTCCTCCTTAAAATATATATTCTCTATACTATAAGGATACTCTACTAAAGCTTTCATATCAAGGATTATTAATCTATTTATAAAACTAAAGAAGTTACTAATTTTACAACTTGACTAAGATTATTCTCATTTTCATCAATACACTGAACAATCCTAGAACCAACAATATATCCATCAATTATAGGTAGAAACTCTTGGATCTGATCAGTTGTTTTTATTCCAAATCCAATAACTATTGGCAAATCTGTTATTTCTTTTACACTTTTAAGATATTCCTTTGTATTTTTATAGAAACCATCTGCTTGGCCAGTTGTCCCTAAAGAAGTAATACAATAAACAAACCCCTTTTTATTATGCAGAATTTTCTTTACCCGATCTTTTGAAATAGGAGAAATTAATGGAATGAGATACAATGAATCATCCAAAAAAGTTAGTAATTCATTTTCTTCTTCATAAGGTAAGTCAGGAATAATTAAACCATCGATTCCAATAGATTTACACTTATCTACAAAAGCCTCTTTTCCATAATTAAAAATTGTATTGAAATAAACCAAAAATACTAATGGCACATCTGTCACTTTCCTAACATCTTCCACCATACGAAAAACGTCTTTTACTTTTAGACCATTCTTCAATGCCTTCATTGAAGAGGCTTGTATTACTGGACCATCCGCTAGTGGATCAGAAAAAGGTATCCCGATTTCAATAATATCCGCTCCAGCGGCTTCTTTTAACAAAATAATTTCTTTTGTCTTTTCTATGGTTGGATGACCTGCAGTAGTAAATGTAATTAAAGCTTTCTTGTTTTTCTTTTTAAGTTCTATAAATTTTTGATCTATTCTATTCATAATCATGTTCTCCTTTATACTTTGTGACTGAATCTAAGTCTTTATCTCCACGACCAGATAAATTAATTAATATTACATCTTCCTTTTTTGTTGTTGGAACATACTTCATAGCATAAGCAATGGCATGTGAACTTTCTAATGCGGGTATTATTCCTTCTAATCCAGCGAGATAATCGTAAGCTTTAACTGCTTCTAGATCTGTAATTGAAACATATTTCACCCGATTGATTGAATCAAAATAGGCATGTTCTGGTCCTATGCCAGGATAATCTAATCCTGCAGATATAGAATATGCTTCTTTTATTTGCCCATCATCATCTTGTCTAAGATAAGTTTTCATACCATGAAAAACTCCGAGTTGTTTTTCAAAGAAGACTGAACCATGTTCATCTGTACTAAGTCCTTTTCCCCCTGCTTCAACACCAACTAGATTCACTTCTGTATCATTAACAAAATCATGAAAAATTCCTAAAGCATTACTACCGCCACCAATGCAAGCGATAATTGTATTGGGAAGTTTTTCCTCAAGATGGTTTAATTGAACTTTAGATTCTTCTCCTATGATTTTTTGAAATTCTCTTACCATTAATGGATAAGGATGCGGCCCTACTACTGACCCAATGATGTAGAAAGTATCCTCTACGTTTTTAACCCAATATCTTATGGCCTCATTCGTAGCATCTTTTAGTGTTTTGGATCCCGAAACAACTGGAACAACTTCAGCGCCTAACAATCTCATTTTCTCAACGTTGTAACTTTGTCTTACAATATCTTCCTTTCCCATAAAAATTTTGCATTCTAGATCAAATAAACGTGCCACTGTTGCTGTAGCAACACCATGTTGCCCGGCGCCTGTTTCTGCAATAATCTTTTTCTTGCCCATTTTTTTTGCTAACAAGCCTTGGCCTATAACATTGTTTATTTTATGAGCGCCAGTATGGTTTAAATCTTCCCTTTTCAAATAGATCTTTCCACCACCAAGGGCCTTCGTTAACCGCTCTGCAAAATACATATTTGAAGGTCTACCAACATAGTTCTTTAAGTATCTGTTATAATCAGCTATAAATGCTTTATCATTTCTATAATATTCAAAATTCTTTTCTAATTCTTTTAGTGCTCCCATTAAAGTTTCTGGAACATATTGACCACCGTAAATACCAAACTTAGACATTTTGAATCCTCCTAATCAAATCTTCTAATAACACTTTATTTTTTCTATTATTCATTTCTACTCCTGAACTCACATCTACAATATCAGGTTTTACTTCTCGAATAGCTTTTTCAATATTTCCTGGATTTAGTCCTCCTGCTAATATTTTCATTCGATTACTTTCTATTTTTTCAATGATTTGCCAATTAAACACTTCTCCAGAGCCTGGCCTTTTACCATCAAAAATGTTAGCAGTAATATTCTTTCCTTTAATGATATTGGCAACGATAAAATCTTCATCGACCCTATAGGCTTTCCAAACATTTTTTTCAACTTTTGAAATATATACTTCATCTTCTTCTCCATGTAGTTGTACAGCGTCTAAACTTAGCGTATGGGCTATTTTATTAACTGTATCTAAGGATTCGTCAACAAAGACGCCAACTGTTTTTATGTTGTTATTTAGCTTATCCTTTAGGATTTTTGCTTCCTCAATACTGACTCTTCTTTTACTTGGTGCAAAGAGAAAACCAATGAAATCAATGGGTAATTTATTTATTACTTCTATTTCTTCTTTGCTTCGAATACCACATATTTTAATTTTCGTTTTCATAAGCTAATTTTAACTCCTTTGCTAGTAGTTTTTTCTCCTTTGATCGCATAAAACTTTCACCAATTAATACACCATTGACATTGCCAATAGCTTTAATATCTTCCTTACTTTTTATTCCACTTTCACTTATCACTAAAATGTTATCGGGAATCATTTTTTTTAATCGCCGAGTTGTGCCAAGGTCAATAGAAAAGTTTTTTAAGTTCCTATTATTTATACCAATGATTTTAGGGTTTAGTTTTAAAGCGCTTTCAACTTCAAAGGCATCATGAACTTCTACAATCACATCAAGGTTTAAACTGATTGCATAGTCATAAAAACTTTTTAAGGCTTCATCTGTCAAAATCGAAACAATTAGTAAAATCGCGTCTGCCCCTAGGTAATGGCTTTCTAAAATTTGCTTCTTATTGATAATGAAGTCTTTTCTAAGAACAGGTAAATTTGTTTTACTTTTCACTTGAACTAAATATTCTTTACTTCCCAGAAAATAATCTTCTTCTGTTAAAACTGAAACCCCATCTACACTTTCATTATAGAGTTCTAGTATAGATAAATAATCAAAGGAATTATCAATAATACCCTTTGATGGAGAGGCTTTCTTTAACTCCCCTATTATGGATAACCCTTCCTTCTTCAATTGATTATAAAAACTGCTACTTGAAAACTCAGTTTTTTCTAGAATATATTCATTATTTTTCAACCGTAATTCTTTTCTTTGAATAATTTCATCTAAAATCATAGGATTACCTTTGACCGTTCAATAATTTTATTTAACTTACGATATGCCTTCTTACTATCAATAGTTTCAGCTGCTAATGTAATTCCAGAAGCTATTGATTTTACACGATTGTTGATATACAAGGCTGCACCAGCATTAAGTAATAAAACATCTCTCATCGGTCCCTTTTTACCCTTTAGGATCTCTATAATTATTTTTGCATTTATACTTGCGTCGCCACCTTTTAAGGATTCATTGGTTTCGCTCTTCAGACCATACATTTCAGGATGTATATAATATGTTTTAATCATTCCATCTTTTACTTCTGTAATTTTTGTTTCACCATCAATTGTAATTTCATCTAATCCATCCATCCCATGAACAACTAATGCTCGTTTTACACCAAGTCCCATTAATACCTCAGCTAAAGTTTCCGTTAAGTTAGCATCAAAAACACCAAGTATTTGTGTTTTTGCAAAAGCTGGATTTGTTAACGGTCCTAAAATATTGAAAATTGTTCTGAAACCTAATGACTTTCGAGTATTCATAACATTTTTCATTGCATTATGATAATTTGGAGCAAAGAAAAAACCAAAGTTCTCTTCTTTTACAGATGCCCTTACATGGGCTTTATCTAAGTTAATATTCATCCCTAAAGCTTCTAAAACATCTGCACTACCACTTTTAGAGGATACAGAACGGTTACCGTGTTTAACAACCATCACATCATTAGCAGCACAAATGATACCAGCAGCTGTAGAAATATTATAGGTGCTTAAACCGTCTCCACCGGTGCCACAAGTATCTAGAGTATTGAATTCACTTAGATCTACTTTATTCACTTTATTACGCATGACTTTTGCAGCCCCGCGAATTTCAGTAACTGTTTCACCTTTAATTTTTAGTGCCGTTAGAAAACTTGCTTTAAAGATATCTGATACTTTGTTTTCCATTATATTTTCCATGACATCTATCATTTCACCTTCTAATAAATTTTCTTTATTGATCACTTTCTCTAAACTTTTATGAAACATTTCTAACCTCCTTAATAAAATTTTTAATGATTGCTTTACCAGATTTTGTATTGATTGATTCGGGATGAAACTGTAACCCATAAACTGGATACATTTTATGTTTAACAGCCATAATCTCTCCATCCATAGTTTCCGCAGTTATTTCTAGTTGGTCAGAGAAATTTTTTCTTAAAATTGCTAAGGAGTGGTAACGTGCAACTTTGATCTCTTTATCTAACCCTTCAAATATATTCTTTTGATTATTTAAAATTAAAGATGTTTTACCATGAATCACTTCTTTTGCATAGCTTACTTTTGAATTAAAGGCAACGCCAATACATTGATGACCTAAACAGATACCAAGAATTGGTATTTTATTATAAAATTCTGTTATTATTTCTATTGAGAGACCAGCATCATATGGGGTTTTAGGCCCTGGCGAAATAACAATGGCTTGAGGATTAAGCTCTTTAATTTCATTAATTGTGATCTGGTCATTTCGAATCGTTATAACAGGCATAAATTCAGATAAATACTGGTAAATATTATAAGTAAAAGAATCATAATTATCGATTAACAGAATCATTTGTTACCTCCTTTATAAGATCAATTAATTGACTTGCTTTTTCTAATGTCTCTTCGTATTCTCTTGCCGGCTTCGAATCATAAACTATCCCGGCTCCGGCCTGAATATAAGCTTTATTATCTTTTAACACCATGCTTCGAATAGTAATAGCCATTTCCATATTCTTATTAAAACTCATATAACCTATCCCGCCACCATACACTTCTCGCTTGTCTTGTTCTAAAGATTCAATAATTTCCATTGCTCTGATTTTAGGGGCACCTGTAAGCGTACCGGCGGGTAAAAATGTTTTTAGAATTTCAAAATTATCTTTTTGTGTTTCACCTAAAACCTTAGACGTTAGATGGATTACATTTTTGTATTTCTTAATATTCATAAAATCTTCAACAGCTACAGTTCCAATTTCTGCTATTTTTCCCATATCATTTCTTGCCAAATCTACGAGCATAGTATGTTCTGCTTTTTCTTTCCTGTCTTTTAGTAAATCATTTTCTAACATTTCTTCTTCTAATTTTGTTTTACCACGCTTTCTTGTCCCTGCAATAGGATTAGTTACAACTCTATTACCATCTCTTTTAACTAAGATTTCTGGCGACAAGCCTAAGACTTGAATTGTGCTTAAATTAAAATAATATTTAAAAGTTGATTTTTCATGTGTCATAAGTTTTAATAATTCAGAGGGCTCATTATCAAAGGACATTTCAAATCTTTGTGAAATGACTACTTGAAATATATCTCCGTTTCTAATAAACTCTTTTGCTTGTTTTACTTTGTCAATAAATTCTTTTCGTGTAGTATTGCTTTTGACTGTATGTTTATTAGGTTGTTCTATTAAGTTAGTTTTCTCTTTTGATTTGGTTAAGTTATTGAATAACTTTTCAATATTTTGAAAGGCCTTTTCTTCACCAGCTATTGTAGATTCATTAACTGAAAAAATTAGTTCTTTACCATTTTTTTTATCATTAACATAAAAGGTTTCAATAAATAATCCTGTAATATTCTTAGTATTAAACAAGGCTTTATTTTCTTGAGGAATTTTTTCATAAGTTTTAATTAAATCATAATTGAAAATTCCAAAGAAACCTCCAGTAAATGGCATATTTATAGGATTATTTTCTACTGTTACACTTAGTTTATTTTCTAGACTATTCAACACATCTGTTTCAATTAAATCTCCTTTACCTATATAAATATAATCATCATTTTCGTAATAAAATGTATTTTTGCTTTTTAAAAAATCAATTGTATTAATTTCTGTAGCTACTTTTTTAAAATATAATTTCATGTCAACTCCTTAAACAAAAAAGACATCCCCTTAAATAAGAAATGTCTTCTTTTATGCCACTTATATAATCATTATTGATACAGGTTTATAACCGATATCATACCTCTGTAACCTGAGGACAGGCATTAGCTACTTCCATTTCACTAATGATCTTATAGACCCATTCTAGTAAAAGAATTATACTAACTTTCAGCACCGTTAGCTCTCTTGAATAATTCTTATACTATACTTTTCTATGCAAAGATTTTCTATTTTATTTTATTTTATTTTATTTTATTTAATTTAATTAATTTGATTTTATCTTCTGAATCATATCTACATTATTTTTATTTAAATACTTTCCAATTGCATTAACATCTTTATCACCTCTACCAGATAGGTTTACAATTATAATTTGATCTTCTCCTAAGGTTTTAGCTAATTTCATTGTATAGGCAATGGCATGAGCACTCTCAATAGCCGGAATTATGCCTTCAACTTGTGATAAATATAAGAAGGCCTCTACTGCTTCGTGATCAGTAATTGAATGATACTTTGCTCTACCAATATCCTTCAAATGTGCATGTTCTGGACCAACACCTGGATAATCCAAACCTGCAGAAATTGAATATACCGGACTAATATTCCCTTGGGCATCTTGTACAAAGTAAGTGTTCATACCATGAATAATACCTTCTTTTCCCTTTGACATAGTCGCTGCATGCTGATCTGTATCTAATCCTAATCCTGAAGCTTCAACGCCAATTAACTGAACTGACTTATGTGGTACAAAGGCATTAAATAAACCCATAGCATTACTTCCACCACCGACACATGCTACACAATAATCTGGTAATCTTCCTTCTTTAGCTTTAATTTGTTCCAGGGCCTCATTACCTATAACTTTTTGAAATTCTCTTACCATTGTTGGATAAGGATGGGGACCAACAACAGAACCTAATAAGTAAAATGTATCATCTATTCGTTCGACCCAAGTTTCTATAGCAGCATCAACAGCATCACTTAGCGTCTTTGTTCCCTTCGTAACTGATACTACTTTAGCACCTAAGAGCTTCATACGAAAAACATTGAGTTCTTGTCTAATTGTATCTTCTTCACCCATATATATTTCGCATTCCATATCAAACATTGCTGCTGCAGTGGCTGTTGCGACACCATGTTGTCCTGCCCCTGTTTCTGCAATTATTTTCTTCTTACCCATGCGTTTTGCTAATAGTATTTGCCCAATAGCATTATTAATTTTATGTGCCCCTGTATGGTTTAGATCTTCTCTTTTTAAATAGATTTTAGCGCCACCTAATTTTTCACTTAAATTTCTAGCATAATATAAAGGATTTTCTCTACCCACATAATCTTTTAAGTAATACTTATATTCCTCTATAAAATCAGGATCCTCCATGGCTTCATTAAAAGCTACTTCAAGTGCATCTAATGCGTTAACCACCTGTTCAGGTACATACTGTCCACCAAATCTTCCAAATTCATTTTTCATAATTTTCCTCCTAATTTTTTAACTAATTTCCCAAACAAAAAAGAGCCATTATCCAAAGGGACGAATGACTCCGCGGTACCACCCAAATTATATATTTTATAAATAAAAAAAGGCACTTCTCCTTTTTTAATAGGAGAAATCCCTCGACTTCTTCTGCCACCTATAAAATATATCAGCTTATCAGATACAGACAAATTGTCGATATCATACCTCTATAACGTGAGGACACGGAATTAGCTACTATTATTTCACCAATCATCTTGTAGATCCATTCTTAATAACAATTTATACTAACTCCCAGCACCGTTAGCTCTCTTCAATAAATTCGTTATTAATACTCCTTCTACTCTAAGATTTAAATATTAAAAATTGTTAACTTTTGTTTTATTGTTTAACATAATATTTAATTATTGAATATTTGTCAAGATAAATTTGAAAAAAATTCTAAAGATGATCTTTCATTCTTTTTAGAATGATACATAGCCTGATCTGCATTATTAATAAGTTGATCGTATTTTTGATTGCCATCAAATACTGAAACACCCATACTTATAGCAACTTTAATTTCATCATCTAATATTTTCAACTTATTTTGATTAAAAAAAGAAATGATTCGATTGCCAATAGTTAATGCCTCATTATGATTAGTTTCAGGTAAAAAAATCATAAATTCATCGCCACCAAATCTACCAATAATATCATAAACTCTTGTAATTTCTTTAAGAACTTTAACAATTCCAATCAAAACTTGATCACCTAGTAGATGTCCATAAGAATCATTTATAACTTTGAACTTATCAATGTCAATCATCATTACAGAGAAAACTTGACTGTTTCTCTTGGACCTTTCAATTTCTTCGTTCATTAATTTATTAAAGTATTGGCGATTATAAACAGCTGTTAAGCTATCTTTAATAGCCATTTCTCGCATGGCTTCTCCTTCTACTTTATCTGTAACATCAATACAACTCCCTATATAGCCTAAAAATTCCCCATCTGCTGAATAAAAAGGTCCCCCACGATCATTGATTACTCTATATTCTCCATCGAAACGTTTTAAACGATAATTCATCTCAAAAATTTCCTTTTTGCTAAAAGCTTCTGAATAAATTTTTAAACATCTCTCTAAATCATCTGGGTGTATCCCCTTGGTCCATCCATCGCCTAACTCTTTAGTTATTGGGTTCCCAGTAAAAGTTAACCAAGTTTTATTGAAATAATCACACTTAGCATCAATACCAGAACGCCATACAAGATTAGGAGCATTTTCCAAAATTAATTCATATTCTTTCGCAGATAGTTTCATTATTTTCCTTTCTAACGCTCTTTTAGTTACAAGATAACTATATTTTTAAGTATATCACGACTTTACATGATTAGAAAATAATTGACTAAAGATATTACAATTATTCTATTTTTTTTGATTGACAAGTAATTTCTTTTCCCATATTATTAATGCAAACGGTTGCTTTAGAAAGAAGGAGGAGAGATGAATAAATTAAATAATCTATTAATTTATGAAGTATACATAAGAAATCATACCAAAGAAGGCACTTTTAAGGGATTTATTAATGATCTGGATCGCATAAAATCTTTAGGGGTGGATTATATATGGTTTATGCCAATCCATGCCATTAGTCAAGTGAATAAAAAAGGTTCTCTCGGCTGCCCCTATGCTATTAAAGATTTTAAGTCAATTAACCCAGAGTATGGCACTAAAGAAGATTTTCAATTACTTATTGATGCAATCCATAAAAGAGATATGAAAGTGATGATTGATATTGTCTTTAACCATACAGGTTATAATAGCAATTATTATAAAGAAAATAAAGACTTTTTCTATAAGAATAAATTTGGTAATATTTCTAATAAAGTTGGAGACTGGTACGATATTATCGACTTAGACTACTCTAATAAAGACTTGTGGAAAAAACAAATTGAAGTATTAAAGTACTGGTCCAATTTTGGAGTTGATGGCTACAGATGTGATGTGGCACCGTTAATTCCTATTGACTTTTGGATTGAAGCAAGAACAGAAGTTGAAAAGATAAATCCAAAAACTTTATGGTTAGCAGAAACAGTTCATCCCCACTTTTTATTAGAACTTCGTCACAAAGGTTTTATTGCCCATTCAGATTGTGAAACCTATCAAGCTTTTGATTTAACTTACGATTATGATGTTGATTTGGATATAAAAAAATACCTCAAAGGAGAAATTCCCCTTGAAAGGTATTTAGAAAAACTAAGAATGCAGGAATACATTTACCCCAAAAATTATGTTAAGATGAGATTCTTAGAAAACCATGACGTACCACGGGGGGCTAAATTAATTCCACATTATAAAAAGCTCAAACAATGGACTGCTTTTAAATATTTTGAGAAAGGCGCTATGTTGCTATATGCTGGACAAGAAGCATTAGATACCAATTTACCTTCTCTCTTTGATAAAGATCTTGTTAACTGGGATCATATGAAAGATGATTTCACTAATTTTCTTATTCGTTTAAAAGAAATCAAGTCTGATAGCTTATTAGATGATGGTATTTACACTATTCATGAAACCAATAGTGATATTATCTATCTAAGTTATAAAACTGATCAACGGCTTAAAATAGGAATTTTTAATTTGACCTTATTTGATCAAAGTCTGAAGGTAGATATTCCTGATGGCAATTATAACAATTTAATAGATAACTCAACAATAACTATTAGTAACAACGAAATACACTTAAGTGAAGAACCAATAATTTTTGAAGTCATTTAAAATGCAAAAGCTATGAAGAAATTTATCTCTTCATAGCTTTTGATTTATAGGCATTTTAGTTTTTTACATAATTGGTTGTTTCCAATATTATCAATATTTATTTTAATTATAGTTTAATAGTGAATTTTTCCTAAAAGCTTTAACAGAATTTTTCAAAATCGAATCATTAGCATCGTTTATTTCTGTTCTTATACAATAAACATCTTTCACAAAATTTAATTCAAGTATTAGTTCCACCTCATCCTGTAGCTCTCTATTACAAATTGACAATACTTCATTAATAATACTATTTATATTATGGCTTCCCATTTTTTCATGAAATTCATACTAAATATTACTTTTCATAGCCACCTGACCTTTCATGTTTAAATTCCGTTAAGATCTCTTGGTTCATTATTTATATATAACTTCTCCAAGTTCAAGATTTTAGTAATTGGAGACAAATCTCTAATTTGTGGCATATTTAACCGTAATTCCTTCAAATTATCTAGATTTTCTAAAGGAGATATATTAGTGATATTGGTGCTATCAATCGATAAATATTCAAGAGAACTTAAGTTAGCAATTGGGTCGATATTATCAATATTTTTGGCATTTTCAATAGATAAGTACTTAAGATTATTTAGATTTTGTATTGGTAATAATGAATCATCGCTTGTCCAAGTGATTTCTAATCTTTCTAGGAATTTAAAGTGCTTTAAATCACCTAAGTCATCTGCTTTTAGATTATTTATTTCTTTAATACTATTCAATTCTTGTCTAGTAATTTTTTCGTCCATTGGTTTATCCAGTTTTGAATAAATCTTCTCTTGTGTTTTCTGGTCGACTAAGTATATTCCCTTATCTTCCACAGACGCATTTGTCTTATATTCTTCACGAATATTTTCAGAATTATAGCCTAAAAGACCTGTCTGCAAAGCAATAATAATAAAGATAGGTAAAACTACAATTAATGCTATCAATAATATCAATTGCTTCTTTGTAAAAAACGAATCACTTTTTTCATTATCGTTAAATTTAAATTTATCGCGTCTTATATAAATTTCAAATATAATCAACCCAACAAAAATAACAAATATAATTCCCATTTCAGTCCTCCTTCATCTATTACGGCATTTTATTAATTATAGCCTAAAGCATTTAAAATCTATTAATAATTAAGTAACTAAAATACGATGTCAATGTTGATAAAGAGGTTCCCCAGATTAAATCTATAATGGTAATCTCAATCGGCCAATCTTTTAACGTTGCTAAATTTGTTAAGTCATAAGTTGCATAAGTTATAAAACCATATGCCATACCATATAGAATAATATGCTGCATACTATCTTTTGCTAAAGCCGGCTGAATAACAAATATAAGCATTCCAATAACAAAAATTATATAAAAGATAACAGCTGCAAGCCAATTAATATTTTTTGCCATAATATAGCCTAAATATTTGTTATAAAGTTTCTTCGCTACTACTCCTAACCAGATTAAATCTATTGTCATAAAAACTATAAAAGTAATCATAAAATTCTTAATATAAATCATAAGATACCTCCTATTTATCTTGAGCTATTTTCTTTTTCTTTATAATATTTCTCTTTCTCTGCATACATTCTACGGTCTGCTAAGTTTACCAATTCATCAGTACTTTGGTGGTCTATTTCATCTGAAGTTGCAATTCCAATACTAACCGATACTAAATATTCTTTTTCCTCATTTTTATCTTTAGCTTCTTTTTTTATACGTTCTTTTATCATCTGAGCATTATCAAAATCAGAATTTGGTAAAATTATTAAGAATTCATCCCCACCAAGTCTAGCAACAATGTCATTTTTTCGTGTAGATCTATTGATTATATCGATGACCTGCTGAATTAACTCATCACCTTTTTGATGCCCATAACCATCATTTACTTTTTTAAGTGCATTTATATCTAAAAATAATATGGAATTTTTTTTCACTTCATTCTTTGATAAAAAATCTTTTAAATAAGCTAAACCAGCTTCACGTGAATAGGCACCAGTCATCTGATCTTTCTTAGCTAACAAAATCAACTTTTCTTCATAGTTTAACTGGTCAGAAATATTTTTTACAAAGTATATATAAGAAATGACTTCATTATCAAACTCAACTTCAGATTTTGAAATTTCAACAGGAAAATATTCTCCATCCATTCTTTTATTATAGAATATTTCACGATCAATCAACTCATCTTTATTCAGATTTTTAGTTTTTTGTATTAATTCCCTAATGTCATTATTCAGGACATTCTCCTTTTTAGAAAACCCATATTCAGAAACAAATGATTGATTTGCAAAAATAATTTTATGATTAGTATCCGTTATCGCAATGTTTTCTTTTGATTGATCAAATGCCATTTTTAAATTTCTAAGTCTACGAATATTTCTAATTCTCTTAGTAACATCATCAAAAGTAATCACAAAATACTTCTTGACGTCTTGATCATTATAAATTGGTACAATTTTTATATCAAAAAACCGGTCACTATAAGCCGCTAGTCTTACATCGTTTATATAAAGATACTCCTTATGATTTGATTCGTCCATAAACTTATCAAATAAGTCCTTATTATTATCTCTAATAAAGTGAAAGATATTTTTTTCATTATTGAAAAAACTATTATAATTAGAATTCGAAATAATTATTTCACCTTTAAGATTGACTAACACTAAATACTCTTGTATACTTTCAATAATTGACTTTAATTGAATATTTAAATTTTGTAATTCAAAATTCGTACGAGAAAATTCCCGTTGGATATTAATTAATTTGTTATTCAATCGACTTAACTCATCATAATCATTAGCTATATTGTTTCCAAATGTAGATTCTATTTCTATATCATATGACTTAACTAAATCAATCAAGGTTTTATCCTTATCTAATATATTAGTTGTTAAGATCAATAGAAGACTCTTATTAACTCTTTTATAGGCGTTAATAAAATAAATATAGTTTTCATTCGACCGAATAGTAACATTTTTAACTCTATTACCAAAATCTAAGTTGTACATTATATTAAAAAAAGTATTGTAAGACTTAATATTAATCAGTTCAAGAAAACTATTTCTATTTTCAATCATTGAAAAATCATCATTTATAATTTCTATAATTTTTCCATTCTTGTCAATTGTTAATATAGTTTTTTTCATAATTTCCCCTCTAATCGAAAGTTAAAAATTATCTAATTATATACTTTTTCCCTAAGAATACTATAGAATAATGAAAATAAAGGTACACCGATTAACATTCCTAAAACACCAAAAGCACTTGCCCCAATTGTTACAGCTGCAAAAACCCAAATGCTAGGAAGTCCTACTGATTTACCAACAACTTTAGGATAAATAACATTGCCTTCGACTTGTTGTAAAGCTAGTAAAAAAATCAAAAACCATAAAGCTTTTATTGGATTAACCATTAATATTAAGAAAACACCGAGACTGGTACCAATTAATGCACCAAAGACAGGTATAATTGCTGTAAAACCAACCAAAGCAGAAATCACTAGGGGATATGGTAGGTTAAGTACCATCATGCCAATGAATGATAAAACGCCAATAATCAATGCTTCTAGAAACTGACCTCTAACAAAATTCGAAAAAATTTCTTGTGATTGATGACCCAATCTAATAATTCTCTTTACTTTATTTTCAGAAAGGAATCTGAAAAGTAAATCTCTAACTTGCCTTGTAAGTTTTTCTTTTTGTAATAATAGATAGATGGAAAATACAAAGCCAATAATAATATTGAAAAAAATATTTAGAATTGACGATGAAATGTCAACTGTTGTGGCAAATATTGCTGAACCGCCCTTACCAATAAAAGATTGTAACCATTCAATGACATTGTCCCAATTCATTTGAATATCTGGTAATTGAAAAGGAACGTTTTTAATATAATTTCCTTGCCATTTATCAAACTGTTTTGCCATTTCAGGTAATCTTTCAGAAACCATACCAATTGTATTTTTGAATTCAGGCACAACTAAAAACAATAGAAAAGAAATGGCGAAAATGATTAATAATAGACTTAAAAATAATGCAATCACTCGTTCAGAAACAAAATCATAATCTTCAAATACATTCTTTAAACTTTTCTCGATAGGTACCATTACTACATTAATTAAAAACGCTAGTGAAAATCCAACGATGAATGGTAATATTAGTTTAAATAACCATCCGATTACTTCAAGTGATTGTTGAAAATTCATAATTATACCAAAAAGTAAAATTGAATAGGTTATTATAATTATAATTTTTTTAAAATCTTCCTTTTGAATCTCCATATTTACTCTCCTACTTTAATTTGAATTCTCTTCATCTATTTGATAAGATTCAAGAATTTCTAAAAAAACATTAACGATATCCTTTGAAAATTGACTGCCAGAGTGTCTTTTCAACTCTTTTACTGCTTCGTCGTGGGATAACTGATTTCTATAGGGGCGTTTCGTTACCATTGCATCATATGCATCAGCAACTGCTATTATTTTAGCATGTAATGGAATAAGATCATCTTTTAAGCCATCTGGATAACCCATACCATCTATTCTCTCATGGTGATGCCTAATTGTTTTTTCAATAGCACTTAGGCCTTCAATATTTTTTATAACATCTGCACCACTAACAGGATGTTCCTTAATTTTCTCAAACTCTCTTTTGGTCAATTTTTCCCTCTTATTCAGCAAGTCAATATCTACAAAAGTTTTACCAATATCATGTAATAATCCGCTAAGATAAACAATATCAACCTCATTTTTTGATAGATTAGAACTTATTGCAATTTCTTTTGCATACTTAGCAACATTTTTAGAATGTCCTTTAGTGTAAGGATCATGATATTCTAACATATATGACAGGGCTTCAACAATACTGATCAATTGCTTTTCTATGACTTGTTCGTAGTGAATACCTTCGTAATAGCTTTCAATTATCTTTTGAAAAGCTAAAATAATACCCAAATCATTTTTTGCAAATTTTTTGATAGAATCTCTTTTAATTTCAAAAAACATACCACCAATTGATTCGCCATCATTATTAACTCTCAAAAATAGCATTTCCTTTGATTGCCGTGCATTTTTAAAAAAGTCTCTTTTTTTATCTGTGGACATTTCATTACTTAAACTCACTTTTTCTGTATTATAGATATCAGTTTTAGGAAATACCTTATCTACTAAATCTGAAGTTAATTCAAAGGCGTTAATCCCTTCTTTATCATACCCTTCCGTTTCAATGATTTTTAATACCGAGTCTTTATAAATATACACAGAAGAATAATCATAACCACTAATAATAAGTTTACCAATTTTATACATTTTAATGATAAACTCTTGTTCAGATAAATTTCTATATTTTTTAAGATCTTGAATTGATTGTAAAAGAATTTTATATTTCATTAAATATTTTTCAGCTTCTACTTTTAAACTATCAATTTCTTGACTATGAGCTTCTAACTCATCGTATAATGAATTAATTTCATTTTCCTTTTTTCTTAACCTTTGATTTTCTTCAATTAATCCTTGATTTAAGAGATCTTTTTTATTTATTAAAAATACAATAAACAGACCCGAAATTAACCCTGCAATAATTATTATTCCATAATCTTTAATAGAAAAAACAGGCTTTCCTTGACGAAAATAATTTTGTACAAAAGAAACTATGGTAAAAAAGAGAATGCCAAATACTGGATATTTAATTGTTTTATTCAATGTCATAATGATCACATTACCTTTTATATTAACTAAAACTTATAGCAATTTGCTCTAATGCTTTCTCGATTTGTTCCTTAGAAGTCGCTAAATTTAATCGAACAAAGCCATCGCCACCTTCACCAAAAACATATCCTTGATTTAGAATAACTTTAGCATCTTCTATTAATTTTTCTTCTAACCCTTCATTTGAAAGCTTGTAAGCCGTAAAATCTAACCAGACTAAGAAGGTTCCTTCGGGTTGGTTTACTTTTACTTTTGGTAATTTTGTCTCGATGAACTCTTTTAAAAAATTATAATTTTGCTCTATATAACTCATGACTTCTATTAACCATTCATCTCCATAATCATAAGCGGCAATAGTACCTACTAAACCAAATATATTGGGTCGTACTAAGTCATTTTTTTCTAAAACATTCAGATACTTTTCTTTCATTTCCTCATTAGAAATAATAATATTAGAACTATCTAACCCTGCAATATTAAATGTTTTACTTGGTGCAGTACAAATCATTGAATGATCTGCCATTTCTTGGTTCACTGATGCATAAGGAATTTGTGTATAACCATCAAATATTAAGTCACCATGTATTTCATCAGAAATAACCTTAACATTATTCTCTTCGCATATTTGTCCGATTCTAAACAATTCTTCTTTTCTCCAAACCCTTCCCACAGGATTATGGGGACTACAAAGAATTAATAATTTAGCTGATTTTCTTTTCGCTTTTTTTGTTAAGTCATCAAAATCAATTGTATAACCTTCTTCAGAGTTTAGTAGTTCATTATTGAGTACCCGTCGGTCATTGTTTAAAATTGTTTTTTTAAAAGGATAGTATACAGGTGGTTGAATAATTACTTCATCACCTGGTTTTGTGAAAGCTTGGATGCCAGCAGAAAGTGCAGTAACAACCCCTGGGGTATATATAATATCACTTGTATCAATATCCCAAGATTGTCGCTCGTTATACCAATCTTTTATACTTACATAATACTCATCAGGTATAGAGGTATAACCGAATACGCCATGTTCTGCTCTTTTAACTAATGCATCAATAACCTTCTCAGGTGACTTGAAATCCATATCAGCCACCCATAAAGGTAATGCATTTCTATCTTTAAAACGATCCCATTTGATTGAATTGGTTCCATTTCTATTAATAATTTTATCTAGATTCATATAACCCTCCAATAATACATATCTTACTTTTAACATACCCAATCAAAATAAAGTACAATCATTTATTATCCTTCTGTCAAAAATTTCTGATTATAGATATTGATTTTTACTTAATCAATAATCTAAAATAAATATTACTATAAGATTTTTCAATATTATCAATATCTTTTTCATAGTATATATTGCCAATAATAATTTTTATATCCCTTTCGTCAAACTCGTACTCAATGGTTGCATCCTCAATTGTATTTAGCTGACTACCATCATGTCTTTCATCAAAAGACTCAATCATATCTAATAGATTAATCTCTGCTAACTCTAATCCATTTTCTGTGATCTTTAGAAGATCAGTTTCTGAAATGTAATTTATCTTCAAATTATCCACAGAGTATTCCTTACTTTCGTCTAAATTAAAATCAATCTCCACTAAATAATTATAGTCTGAAATGTTTATCGCTAAGTTTCTATTGTTGAAATGATAATTTATTCTTTCGCTCGGTCTTGGCGCATAGTAATAGTGTTCAAAACCAAATATGGCTTTCATATTATTTAATTCAAAATCCTTTGGTAAAATTTCTATTTCTTCAAATTCATGATAATTTGAAAAATATCTCATAAAATCTCCAATTTCTTCTTTGGCATCATTCGGTAGATCCTCACGTTTGATGATTTTTCCATCTTCAATCATTTCGTTCTCTTCTAATACCTTAATAAACCTATCTTCTTGAAGATTCCTAGAAAGTGTAAAGGCACTTTGAGGTCCATACAAAGAAATCAACATAAAAAACACTGCAAAAATAACGACAAAATTCGATTGAAACTTCTTAGAAAATTTTATATACAAAACACTAACTGTCGCCCAAATACCTATAATTAAAACATAATATCTTAGTGGTGTTACACTAAAATTAGCTATTCTTTTGCCAATGGCTAAAAACAACATCATTAAAGGCACTAATATAGCAATTGGAAAGTAACTATAAAAATAATCTAAGATCTTATTCTGATCTTTAATTTTATTGATGAAAAACAATACGATAACACTAATTAAAGCATACCACATCACTAGATGGCTTAATAAGTTGATAGGAAACCTTTGAAGCATAACGATTCTACCAAAGTATAAGTATAAAATACCAGTATAAACAGTAATAAGCGGTATGATAATATAATTTATTAATCCCTTTAATACGTTTGGATACATAAATACTTCCATCTCATCATCCGGTTTTGGTAAACGAGCAAAAAAGTAAGTTACTGAAAATAATGATGCAATTAGAATAAATACATCTAAATACAAATCATTATTAATTGACAACTCAAAAAGCTGCTCAATAGTGAAGATCATTGATATAATCCCTAAATACAATACCAATGAAAAAAGTATTGTGATAAAAAAACTACTGACTAATTCTAATACATATATTGAATAATTTTCTTTTTTATAATGTTGAATTAAAGTTAAGCCAATTGTAAAACTTAAGAATAATGATACTGATTGTATTGCAAATTGCTCGTTAAAGGTTTCTGGGATGCTAAAATAAAATAGCAAACCGATAATAACAGCTAAAATATCAGATACAACTCTCCATTTAAAGTGAGTCTTTTTTTCATAAATAAGCTTACCATAACTTGCTAATGGCAGTACAATAATCAAAGTAAAAATTGCTTTTTCTAGCATTTCAACTGTGTCTTGATTAAATGTACTTTGACGATTTAATGCAATACCAATTACTGCAATAACAATTGAAATAAATGCTACTTCTGGAAATCGTTGAAAACTCATTTTTAAGTTGGCCATTATTTTTTTTAATCGTTCTATAATTTTACTCATATTAAAACCTTCTTTCTCTCTTTAATTGAAATAAGCCTAATTAATATTAGGCTTATTACTTTTAGAGTGATAATATTTCTTCACGTCTTTGTTTAATTTCATTTTGTATTTCATCCATTCGCTTATCATATCTAGAATACTTACCAATTATTGAATTAAATAAATAATGTGCTGTAAATATATTCAATCCTTCATGAATTGCATAAGCTCCGCCTAAAATTAACCGATACATTCGTCGATCATTAAGATTAAACTCTTTATACATTTCTTTTTTTACTTTCATATCATTGATGTTCATCATATTATAATAAAATTTCATTCGTCGTTCATCATATTTGTTATTGATTAATTCACAAATATATTCTGATCCTTTTTCATGACTTAATTCTAATAGCGCTAATAACTCGTATTTAATTTTTCTCATTTTACCTTC
>DATFJG010000120.1:0-2789 GCA_035269305.1 Clostridia bacterium | reverse complement strand
TCCAGTTAGACCAACTGGTCGATAGGTCTGAGGTGAAAGTGCAGTAATGTATTGAGCTGACAGATACTAATCAATCGAGGACTTGATCAAAGAAGTAACTTGTTTTTAAACTAACTATTGTGTGTAATTTTGAGTGTTCAACAAAACACTTATAAAAAAAGTAAAAAGCATCTGGTGGCTATAGCAAGAAGGTAACACCTGTACCCATCTCGAACACAGAAGTAAAGCTTCTTAGCGCTGAAAGTACTTGGGAGGGCAACCCCCTGGGAGGATAGGACGCTGCCAGATGAAAAAAAGACTAATAACTTTAAGTTATTGGTCTTTTTTATTGCGCTCTTTTCAATTTTACCCAATAAAAATGGCGATAGTTTTATTTTTATTTTATTGATAAATCTGGTATACTGATTGTATAACTGTATATATTTTTATGATATATTGGTGTTATCTATTTAAAGGTTAGATGGTGGTATTTATGGAAAAAAGAAAATTTAATTGGAGTTTATTTTGGAAACTATTAACTAGTCTAGTTTTGTTCTGGGTACTACTGGTAGGTGAGTTAAACATATATAATTTATTAATGGGAACAGTGGTTTCTATTGTAATTATGTTAGTTTTTGCTTTAAGTTACGAAAAAGAAGATGATGATAAAATAAAGTTGAAAACATTTGGGATGATCAAGTTTGGTCTGCTAGTTATTTTTAATATTTACAAAGCATCACTTATTTATATGAAAAAGATTTTCATTAATAATGGCCGACCAGAAGTTGTTAATATTGATATTGGCATTGAAAACAATACCATAGCAGTTTTAATTGCAAATGCTATTACTTTAACCCCGGGCACAATTACTTTACAAATATTAGAAGGTTATCGATTAAAAGTTCTTATCCAGTTAGATGATGAATCGGAAATTGAAGGATTTAAAGAAGAACTGGAAACTTATCATAGAGCTCTAAAATCAGGGGTGATAAAATGATTATTACTACTATGGTAGTCTTGTTTATTGCATTATTTATATCCCTTGTACGTTATATTAACGGTAAAACTATATGGGAAAAATTATTAAGTTTAAATCTAATGAGTATTAAAGTGTTATTATTAACGACAGTTTATTCTATTTATAGAGAAGATTTATTCTTGCTAGATACATCTGTAACATTTGCTATTGTAAGTTTCTTAGTTGTTGTACTATTAGCAAGATTCATTTTGGAAGGTGGTCGAACAAAATGATTATTATATCAAATATTTTATTGGTTCTAAGTTGGATTTTAATTATTACTGGCTTAATCGGTATTGGTAGATTTGATTCTTTATATTCTAAACTTTTGACAGGGTCAAAGATTGATACGGCAGCTGTTATTCTAATTTTATTGGCTATGATTCTTAGAGTTGAGTTATTAAGTTTTCAATTAAAATTATTTATAATATTGGCGTTTCTATTAATAACGTCTCCTATTAGTAACCATATGATTGCTTTTAGTGCTTACTTTAGCGGAATTGAGATAAAGGAGAGAGATTATGATTCTTAAGATTGGGTTTCATATTTTAGCAATCATAATGGCGATTTACATTGTTAATACGGATGAACACTTAGAAATGATCATTGCCTTTTCAATTTATTCATTGTTTATTTCTGCAATCTATTTTTTCAATTTTGCACCAGATGTTGCTATTGCAGAAATTGCAATTGGGAGTGCTATTGTTCCCATTATGTTATTGGTTTCTGTGTCAAAACAAAGAAGTTTTATTGTTACTGGTGATGTTTCAAGCGAAGATTTTAGTGCAGAAGGGACCTGTAAGCATTTATTAGAAGAATTTTGCGAGTTATATGGACTTGATCTAAAAATAGTAGAAGATTTAGAAGAAGATAAAATGGTACTTTCTGGAGTTTTTAGAGTAGTAAATGTTGATTTGCATGTGAAAGCGCGTGAGGGTTTAGGTGGGTACTTTTTTATAGGTAAAGAATCAAGTATATTGATGCATCGTTTAGAAAATATGACAAGAGGAAATAGTGAAGTGATGGTTATATTAGCGCCAGATTTAAATGCTTTAGGCGGTGATATATCATGATCAAAAAGATTTCAATTCTTGTAGTTACCATGTTATTTGTTTTTTTAGTAATGGTCATTGATATAGAACGAATTGATTCTTCATCTAAAGATTATTTCATAGAAGAGTCATTTAAAGATGTGCATTCACAAAACATCGTTACAGGAATATATCTTGATTATAGATTGTTTGATTCTATTTTTGAAGCAGGTATTTTACTTGTTTCTGTTGCGGGAGTAATATTTATGACAAGAGAAGATGAAACCATGAGAAAGGGGTAATGTATGAGAAAAAGTAAAGTTTTAATCAGTATGAGTCGATTTATCTATCCATACATTATCATGTATGGTGTTTATGTAACTATTTTTGGTAATTTAACCCCAGGCGGTGGATTTCAAGGTGGTGTAATTGTTGCGACGGGTATTATGTTGATTAATTTTTTTAAACCAGTACGGTTTGATTTAATTAGACTCAGTGGTTATGAAAAAATTACATTTTTAGCAATTTTAATTGTTTCAAATATTTCTTACTTTGTTTCAGGAGAAAATTTCACAAACTTTTTTTATCATAACCAACAACTTTTTCTTGTATTATTAAATTTTTTAATTGGATTAAAAGTTACCTTAGGTTTGGTTAATATTTTAGAAACTTTCTTTATAGAGGGGGAAATCTTTTGATTAGTGTTTATTTATCGCTTATTTTGGTATTGATCGGATTTTATGGCTTGATGACATCTGAAA
>DATFJG010000119.1:0-6981 GCA_035269305.1 Clostridia bacterium | reverse complement strand
GTATCTTTTGCATGTTCCTTTGCTGTTTCATTAGTAATTGACATTATTAACCCTCCTTATTTCATTCTTCTATACAATTTATGATTTGTTGCTCTTAATACATGGTCTGTGCTGTGATAAATTGGAACTCCTAACCTAGGAGCTACCTTAGTGGCAGTATTCGTTCAATCCTCACAAGCGCCAGCAATAATAACTTCAGCACCTTGTTTCTTTAAATTAATAACCGTCTCTGTTTGACCAGGACATTCACCAGGTAAATCACATCTATATCTACCATTTACTTCTGTCATACGTTTACATCTTTCTGATGCAATAACTTCTGCTCCCATGGCTTCTGCTATTTCTGATAGTCTTTCTTTTTGTGCACCACATTCACACTCGAGCAATCCGATTTTTCTTGTTTCTTGTGGAAATGGCATTGCAACTAAACAACCACCAGTTGTTTTTCCTACGACAGAACTTTCTGATCCTCTTCGACCAGTAAATGGTCCGCCAATAACGATTTCTCCATGATTTTTTTGATAACCGCCGTTGTCTTCGATTAACTCAATCATTGTTGTACCAATAGGCACATCTAATATTGCCTTACCATCACTACAGCCATTTACTCGACCGCCGACAGTTAAGTCTTTAGTAATCACAGGTTTTTGTTCATAAATACAGTTGTATATATTTTTAACAGTTTCAACATTCGTTACAATTGCATTTGCAACTAATGGTAGCTGACCTGGTTCAAGTTCTATGTCTAAAACTTCACGAATAATAACTCTCTCATCACCAGCTGGATAAATATTAGGTAGATAAAAAAGTTCAATATCATCCATTTCTTTTATCATTTTTCCTAAATGAATTAAAGTTTTCTTGTGTTTGGGTTTTATTGCTATGATTCCTTTTTTTGCATTAGTTAATGCCATTACTTCTTTTAAACCCTTTATTATTTTATCTCCAGATTCATTAAGCAATTTTATATTATGAGATAATATCGGTTCACATTCTGCCGCATTAACAATGATACAACCATCCTTTAATTTTGTGTTTAATTTTACATGGGTAGGAAATCCAGCACCTCCAGCACCAATAATGCCTGCATCTTGAATCATTTCAAGTTTATTTTCTTTGTTTTCTAATTTTATAAATTCTTCTGGCTGTTCATTATCAGCATCTATAGTAATTGATAGGTCTGTTATTTCAGTAATTACTCCCTGAAAACTTGCATGTACATTTGAACCTAAACCACTTGGCTTAGCAATCAATTGACCTTTTTTAACAGTATCTCCTATTTTTACTTCTGAGATAGCTGGTCCACCGATATGATCATTAAGCATAATTTTTCTTAACATATATGACCTCCTTTACTTATTATTTTTTTCACAAATATAATAATGCAATATGCATTCCAAAAAAATAAAAAAATCAAGAAACCCTGTTATATCAACAACAATTCGTTTCTTGATTTTATTTGACTGAATTTTAATGATATTTTTTTAACGTAATACGTCGAAAAACCGACGCGACTTTTGATTATTTTTTCACAAAAACGTGTTATACCATTGTTAACTATTACTCTGTCGAAAAACTGACGACGTCTAATTTTCGACAACAAATTGAATTGTTAAGTCATCAGTTAACTTTAGTTAGAATCTTAATCTCTATCTACTTGATTTCTTAACTGTGATTAAGGACCTTTTTTAGGGGAAAATGATTATTCTTTGGATAGAAAAACTACATTAACAAAACGTGTATTTCGCGATTTATTAAATTGCTCTTTTTATTTATCCATAAATACTTTATCTACATTTCCTTTTAGAATTAATTTAATAATTTCAATAGCATCATCAAAATAAGCTCTATCTAATTTTCTAGCCCATCTACATATATCGAAACATGCTACGAGTACATAATATTCTTTTCTTTCACTGATAATAAATACTTCAGTATTCTCGCTTAAATAACCTTCAAAATAGTGTTTTGATAAATCTTTCTTATGGGTTTTAATAAGCATTTTCACTATGTCATTTTCTATATTACTGGTATGTGATAATTCAAAGTCTATAAAACCAGTAAGTTTTAGAGAATCTAAATTATCCTTAACAATTATATTCCTAGCACTCAAGTCATTATGACAAAGTGAAATCTTTAAATCCCCTAATATAGCTGATTCAAGGCGTTTCATTTTTTTGTACGCTTCTAAAAACAATGCTTGTTCTGGATAAGCCTTTGAAAGGACTTGTTCTGCAAGACGTCTATTTTTTAGAATTTCATAGTCAAAGTAATCTTGGTGTGATGTAAACTTACTGGTAGTAGTTGCCCAGTTACCTGAGTGTTTATCAGCTAATGCTTTATGAAATCGAGCTTGGTAGCTACCAATATCATAGTATAGATCCTTAAGTTTTGAATAATCAAATTTCAATTCAATTTTTGAAAGAATTTTTCCGGATATTTTATTCATTAATGTCCAGGGTTCATTTTCTTTTGTTATTCCATAATCTAAAACTAAGGGCACCTGAAACGCACTATCTTTTATTAATAATAAAGATTCTAACTCTCTTTTCCAATTAATAAACTTTCCATATATTTTCAGTATAAATTTATTATTAATCAGATAAACTTTATTTCTATCTAAATGATCATGTCCTACAGAACAAAAACTTTCTACGCTTACTCCGTATTCATTTAAAATCCAACTATATTTAAAATTCATCTGATTTCTCCTTTCTAGGATTATTTATCCAATAATAATATGAATCATTAAAAAATTGAGATGATTTATTTATATATTTATTATATATTGAAATCTCTTTAAACTAAAGATATATTCCTAAGTCTTATCATATGAATTATTAATCTTTTCTTTCGGTGTGTATCTATTAAATATTTTACTATAAAATATTGATACATAATTTATAAAAACTAATAGAATTAATAATTATATAGCTTTATAGTAATAAAACTATAAAAAAAATCAAGAATCTCTAACGATTTAATAGTCAGTTGATTCTTGATTTTATTTAGGTTAAGTTTATATGCTGCAATTATCAGCTACTTATTAGTTTTTCTGATAACTTTAGACATCTATATTATATTTATCCAACTTGTAATATAGAGTGGTCCGAGGGATATTTAGTAATTTAGCTGCTTTACTCTTGCTTCCCTTACTTTTTTGAAGTGCCGTTTCAATTGCTTTCCTCTCAATTTCATGTGTAAGAACTTCTAAATCTAAAGTGTCGTTAAGATTAACATTCGTTAAATTTTGTTCTTTGATATAGCTTGGTATTGAATCCTTTGTCAGCACGTCACCTGGGTTTAGAACAATCATTTGCTCAACAACGTTCTTCAGTTCTCTGACATTCCCTGGCCAATTATAATTGATTAACGCTTCTAAAAGTGATTCGTCGATTTTTTTTATGCATTTACCATTCTTTCGACAAGATTCCTGTGAAAAATTATGAATTAATAATTCAATATCTTCAACTCTTTCACGTAATGGTGGAATTTTAATATTTATAACATTTAATCTAAAGTATAAATCCTCTCTAAAAGCACCTCTTTTAGTCATTTCTTTTAAATCTCTATTTGTTGCACATACGATTCTTACGTCAATATCAACAGAGGATTCACCGCCAACAGGCCTGATTTTTTCTTCCTGCAATACCCTAAGCAACTTTGCTTGTAGGCTCAGTGGCATTTCTCCAATTTCATCTAAAAATAGAGTGCCTTTATTCGCTAACTCAAAATAACCTTTTTTTCCTTTATTACTTGCGCCAGTAAAAGCACCTTTTTTATAGCCAAAAAATTCGCTTTCAAACAATTTTTCTGGAATTGCACTGCAATTAACAGGTATAAATAAACCTTCTCGCTTACTATGATTATGAATTGCATTAGCAAATAATTCTTTTCCAGTACCGCTTTCTCCAGAAATTAAAATACTAGCTTTTGTTTGAGCTACTTGTTTACCTTTTTTTATTGACGATTTTATTTCCTTAGATTTTCCAAGTATTTCTTTGAACTCTTCATTTCTTAAACTTCTCATTTCATCTTCCAAAAATTTTACTGTCTGTGTAACATCTTCAAGTTCCTTTGATAACTCCCTTACTTCAGTAATATCACGTTCAGAAGATACAACGCCAATAATTTCACCATTATGTATAATTGGGTGGACACTAATAGCAACATTACTACCAGCTTTAGGTACATGGTATAAGTTATCATATTTTTCGCCAGTTCTTAAGGGTGTCATTATTAATGCATTAGGAAAGAAAACCGTTACAAGTTCTCCAATAATTTCCTCTTTACTAATATTATATAGTTTAACAGCGTTTTTATTCCATAGTTTTACAATTCCCTGATCATCAATAACACAAATTGCTTCATGAATAGAATCAATAATTATCTCCATATTCATTTCAATTTTTTCTATTTTAGAGTAGAAGTTATTAATAATAGATTCTTTTCTAATAACACCAACCAATGACCCATTTTCTACAACTGGCAACCTACCAATTAATTGAGTTGTCATTAAATCACGAGCTGCAACAATGTTTTCGCTAGGATGAATGGTAAAACACTCTTTATCCATAAAATCTCCAATTTTTCTATTCAAATTAATATCTCTTTGAATAAAATCAGCAATATCTACTAAAGTAAAAACTGATAGTAACTTATTGTTACTATCAATAATAAAAACCTCATCCATATTTTGCTTTAGCATTTGATCAATAATATCTTTAATAGATGAATTATATGTCGTCTTTATATATTCTTTACTCATTACGTCTTTAACAATAATATTTTTGGGTAATGTGAACATTTATACCTCCATAATTTTTCTTCTAAAAATAATTATACAATAGATACAATATAAATAAAAGAAAAAGGAGATATCATTTAAAATATCTCCTTGTGAATTAAATATAATATTTTTCTAAATTGAAATCTAATTCTATTTGATTAAGTATTGATTTCACTTCTGAAACTGTCTCAGCTTTTAAAATTTTTGGTACATATGCTTTTGCTTTAGAATATTCTATATTGTTGATCATTAATCGACTTTGTAAAATGTTAATTGAACTCATGGAAAATTCATCTAAACCCATTCCTAGTAAAATTGGAATAAGCTTCGGATTACCTGCTACTTCGCCGCACATGCCTACCCAAATACCATTATTATGTGCATTTTTAATTACGGTATTAATTAGTCTTAAAACAGCCGGATTATATGGTGAATATAGATTCTCTAAATTCTCATTCATTCGATCAACTGCAACTGTATATTGAATAAGATCATTGGTACCAATACTAAAAAAATCAACATATTTTGATAAGATATCAGTCAATAGTGCAGCTGAGGGAACTTCAATCATCATCCCTACTTCTATCCCTTTGTCAAAGGATATGCCTTCTTTATTCAAGTCACTTTTCACCTCATCTAGCACTTCTTTTGCTTTTTTTAGTTCTGTAAGATTAGAAATCATTGGAAACATGATTTTTAAGTTGCCATAATTGCTAGCTCTTAAGATAGCACGTAATTGAGTTTTAAATATACCTTGTTCTTTTAAACACATTCTTATGGCACGATAACCTAAGAACGGATTCATTTCATTAGGAAATTTGTAATATGACAATTCTTTATCTCCCCCAATATCAAGGGTCCTAATGATGACTGGCTTATTTTTCATTTTTATTGCAACATTCTTATAAATTTCAAATTGCTCAGCCTCCGTAGGAAACTGGTCGCTATTCATATATAGAAATTCAGTTCTGAACAATCCTATGCCTTCAGCGTCGTATTTGAGAACACCCTCTAAATCTTTTTCTGTTCCAATGTTGGCTGCTATTTCAACTTTCTTACCATCTCTTGATACTGTCTCTTTCCCAATTAACTCAAATAAGCTTTTTTTAAATTGAGTATTTTCATTTCTTTTATTTTTATAATCACTTATAGTTTTTTTATTTGGATTTACTATGATACGTCCTTCAGCACCATCCATAATGATTTGATTATTATTATCCACTTGAGAAATTACATCTTTACATCCTACAATTGCTGGGATTTCAAGTGATTTTGCCATAATAGCCGTATGAGATGTTTGACCACCTGTTTCTGTTATAAAACCTGATACATTATCTAAGTCTAAGTTTCCAGTATCTGATGGCGTTAACTCATGAGCAATTATAATTTGATTTTTAATATTTGAAACATTAAGTTCTTCATATTGAAAAATTGATTTCATCAGCTGATCTTTTATATCTCTAATATCGAGTGCTCTTTCTTTTAAGTATTCATCATCCATCTGTTGAAACATGTCAATAAAGTGATCTGCCACTTTGTTAATACAAAAAGCAGGATTTTTCTTAGTTTTCAAGATCTCATTTTTTATTGATCCAATAAACTCTGGATCTTCTAATATCATAAAATGTGCTTTAAATATTTCTGCTTCTGAATGACTTCCCTTATTGACCATTTTCTCGTATAATTTTTTTGTATTTTCTTTTGTTTTTAAGACAGCACTATTAAATTCTTCTAATGCTGCGTCAACATTTTTAACCGTCTCATCAGTTATTTCATAATCAAAATTTTCTTTAATAACAACCTTACCAATTGCTATACCAGGCGATACACCATAACCTTTTAACATCTTAACTCCCTCATTCTATCTATTCTCCAAAATTATTCTCTATAATATCCTTTATTTCTTCATAGGCTTGTGCCTCATCAGTACCTTCTATTTGAAACTCAAGTACGGTACCCATTGAAGCTCCCATACTCAAAATACTCATCATACTTTTAGCATTGTAAGTATCATTATCTTTAATAATTTTGATTTCTGAATCATACTTTTGTGATGCTTGTACCAAAGCACTTGCTGGTCTAGCATGTAAGCCCGTTTCATTTTCTAAAGTTATTTCTAATTTTTTCATTTTTACTCTCCTTTTTAAAAAGGAAGAGGCATGCGCCTCTTCCATAATATTATTAATCTATAG
>DATFJG010000118.1:0-2152 GCA_035269305.1 Clostridia bacterium | reverse complement strand
CATCGCAGCCTCAGCACCAATATTCCCTAATCCTAAAACAGCACTCCCATTACTGACAACAGCTACAAAATTAGATTTATTGGTATAATCATATATCATTTCACTATTTTTAAAAATTTCTTTGCAGGGCTCAGCAACCCCCGGTGAATATGCCATTGATAGATCATGTTCATCCTGAACTGATACCTTTGATCTAACTGCCAACTTGCCTAAATTATCTTTATCCCTAAATATTCATAGCTTTGACCAAAACCATTAAACATCCTTATTATGATAAGAATAATCCAAAATCTATCTTTTCACTTATTAAGTGAAAAAATCCCTTAAAATCATAGAAAAGAAAGCCCTTATCCTTTATAATTAAAGTAACAACAAAAACCATAAAGGAGGGCTTTCCAGTGACTAATATACAAGATTTAAGGATGAATTGCAAGTCAAATGTGAAAATAAATTTTGACGGTGGTGACCTGTCATCTGATTCTGGATTATTACTATATAAAGATTTTATTGAAGCATTAGGTCTTAAAGAAACTTTAGTTGAACATATACCTTCATTAAATGATGATAAAAACCATCGAGATCACGAAAATATAGATGTTTTTTTACAAAAGACATACCAGAAAATTGCCGGTTATCACACTGATAGTGCAGCCAATAATCTTAGAGAAGACCCTGTCTTTCAAGAAATAACTGAAAAAGAATATCTAGCATCACAAGCTACATTATCTAGATATAATAACAGTTTAACTAAAGATTCAATGAAAGAATTTCAACAGGCTAATTTGACTGTTTTAGATAATGTATATCAAATCCAGACTCCTAATTTATTTATTTATTTATGACCTGGATTCCACTCATGCTGATACATGTGGTAAACAATATGGCTCGGCTTATAATAGCCATTATGGTAGAACAGGTTTTCATCCTCTGGTTATGTTTAATGGTTATAATGGGGATTTTCTTAAAGCCCTATTAAGATCAGGCAATGTCTATACCAGTAGAGATGTTGTGCGTTTTGCTGAAGATGTTTTTATTCAGCACCAGGATAAATATCCTGAGATTAATAAATATGTCAGAGCTGACAGCGGTTTTGCCAAACCAGAACTTTATCAATGCTGTGAAAGGCGTAATTTACAATATGCAATACGATTAAAAGCCAACAGCATTTTATATAAAAAGACTAAACCACTATTAGAACAGTTAAAGCAAAATGTCATTAATTCAAATGATGGTCATGGAGTTGTATATACTACTTTTTCTTATCAAGCTGGCAGCTGGATAAAAGAACGTCGGGTAGTAGTTAAAATTGAGCAAAAACCAGAGAAGTTAATTCCTGATTATACATTTGTAGTAACTAATATCAATGCTAAAGCAAAAGCTATAATTAAATTTTACTCCAAAAGAGGTACTATGGAAAATTTCATTAAAGAAAGCAAATATGGTTTTGCCCTGGATAAATTATCAAGCACTGATTACTGGACTAATGCAAACAAATTACAGCATACAGTATTGGCTTACAATATTCATAATCTCATGCGTAGACTCTGTTTTCCAGAAGAATATCAAAAAGATACTGTTCAAACCACCCGGGTAAAGGTCATAAAAATTGCTGGAAGAAAAGTAAGGTCTGGAAGATATACTTATTTTAAGTTAAGCAGTCACGCGGTGTACAAAAAACTCTTTCTTAAAATACATCAAAACATCAAAATGATAGCTTACTCCAAAGCAGCATGACTGTATTAAATTTATTAAAGTCATTTTAAAAAGAAAACTTCCATTCACAGGATAACTGTCTCTATTTTTAGTGTATATCATTTCTTTTATTGTATAAATATATCAGATAGTTAAAAAAGAGTGGATTTAGTATTTAGATTCATTTTTTATGGCATGGAAAGTCGATTTTAGTTATCAAAGTTCATATATTTCGTTTCTATGAATATTTCGGGTTTATGTAATTTAAGAGCTTCCTTTTTAAGATCCATATTTTATCTCCACCTTAATTTTAATATTAGTTTAAACTCCTTATTTAAGTCCATATATACACATTAGCTTTTATATTTAAAATTATTATATCAAAAAATTCGTGTTTATCCTAACAATATTGTAAATTTTATGGATTTAAATCCAGTCATATTTAATATCACTAAGAAAA
>DATFJG010000117.1:0-18780 GCA_035269305.1 Clostridia bacterium | reverse complement strand
CGGAAGCAGTACAAAAATATAGTCAATTAAAACTAGAACTTGCTAAAAAATTCCCTAATGATATTGATCGTTATATTGATGGGAAAACAGATTTAATTAATTCATTTCTAAAAAAGGAAGGTATGTCATTAGAAGGATTAGAAGCTATTCAAAGAATTAATAAAAATCAATAGAATATTAATTAAGGAATATTATAATATAGTGCTTGATATAGAGAGGAGTATTGATGGATAAAATGGAAAGGTCTCAATGGTATTTTAGTAATGGTTTTAGATGTTCCCAAGCTGTTTTTGTTGTTTTTGCTGAATCTCTAGGATTAGACAAAGATTTAGCATTAAAAATTGCCACGCCTTTTGGTGGCGGGTTTGATCGCGGAGATTATTGTGGTGCCTATTGTGGTGCATTAATGGCTATTGGTCTTAAATATGGAAGTTTTAATAAAAATGATGAAGAAGCAATTGAAAAGACTAAGGCAATGAAAGCAATATTTGAGCAGGCGTTTAATGCAACAGAAAAAGGCTTATTATGTAAAGAAATATTAGGTTATGATAAATCAATACCTGAAGAACTTGAAATAATTAAATCTGAAGAGGTTACAAAAGATATTTGTCCGAAAGTCGTTGAGCGGGCAGTTGAAATTGTAGAAAAAATATTCAAAGAAAATGAGTAAAGTGTATGAAAATTAAGCCTCTTTAGAGAGACGCTTTAATATGATGTATTGAACCATAAGAACGATAATGATTGCTATAAAAAAGCCAAAGAAGATATCACTAAAAAAATGTACTTTAAGAACTAATCTTGAAACAGTTACTAAAATGAATAAAGCCATAAAAGTAAACTTAATTATTTTCTCATTCAAATACAAGTATGATAACATAAAGCCAATACCGGAAATACTGGCATGACCTGATGGAAATGAATAGGTTGTTGGTTTTTCAATCCATAAAGTTAACTGGGAAAGTATTTCAAAGGGTCTTGGCCTTTGAATAATATTTTTGCCTAACAATTGAACGATAATCAAAGAGATAAGTATGGAGTATAAACATATTTTAGTTACTTGAGAATCTTTATACAAATTAATGATTAAAAGCACAGCTAAAATTGTTAATAAACCATAGTCATTTAATTTTGTAATCAATGAAAAAAATACTTGGATACTCTCATGGTTCAAGTGTTTTTCTATGAATAGAATAATTCTTAAATCAATAGTCTGAATAAATGGTATCATTTTTTCTCCTAATTATTTTTTAGAAATATATAGTTGCCGTTGGCTTTAAAAATAAGGTCTGTTGCATTAATATTAGATTCTAATATTAAGCCGTAAGGAACATCTAAGCACTCTCTTATATGCCTTTGTAAACCTCTGCAGCCCGTTTCTGTATAATTATTTTTCTCAACAAGGGATTCTATAGCGCCTTCATTGAAAGTGAGATAAATATCTAAACTTCTAAATAATTCCTTGTATTCGTGAATTACTGAATTATTAAGTTTTAGCACCTGACATTGTTCTTTCTTAGTTAATGGGTAGAAAGGTACTTTTTGTTGAAATCTTCCTAGAAATTCATCTTTTAGTCCAAAATGAATAAAATCCATTTCGTTGATTTCATTGTAGATTTCTGCAACACTCAAATCGCAAGCGATACTGCTATAATTTTTCAATCGATTAGAATGCTCAACTGTTAAACGTCTTTTGACAATGCTTTTTATTTCAGCAAAGCTACCTGAGGCGATGAACATTATATTATTAGTTTTCAAGATTAAATTATTAGATGAACCATGTTGATCTCTACTTTGAAGTTGATATTCTCCACCTTCTAATAACTTAAGTAATTCATTTTGAACAGCAATTGTTCCGACATCGCTACTAAAACTAGATTTAGAAGCTAACTTATCAATCTCATCAATATATATAATGCTATTTTCAACAGCTTCAATACCATCAGATTTTATAAAACTAGTTAAAGCTTCGCTTATACTCATGCCTACATAACCTGTTTGTGTCATTTGTGCAGCATCTAGTTCATAAAAATTTACTCCCAGTCTTTTACACATGGTACGTAGTAAAAGTGTTTTACCTGTACCAGTTGGACCATAAAATAGTGCGTTTTGTATTAAATCCATATAACTCTCTTTGTTACGATCAAATCTATGGATTAATCGAAGCATCAAACTCTTCGCTTCTTGCTGACCAATTACTTTGTCTTCTGGTTTCATATCAACATATGATTTCTTACTTCTTACTTTTGGAAGTTCTTCTGCTTTCACGCCAATTTTATTACCATGCTGATGAACAGCATTTTTTTGACTAATAGTATTATTGATAGTAGATTTTATATCCAATGGATCAAGACTTTTGGTTTCTTTTATAGTTTCTAGTTGCTTACCTTTAAAAATTCCAGTTTTCTCTATTAACAATGGGAAAAAATTATTGTTAATCATTTGCGTAGATTTTGAAGTTAAACCAGCTGGTAGAAAATAGGTTAATAACTCATACATAAAGGCAATATATTCTGGTTTAGATATTATTAATTTGGTATCATTTTTTACAAACTCTATTTCTTTAATAGAACTTTTTCTTTGAAAAAACATTAAAAATGAGTGATCAAAGGCGAAGTGATTGATTGCGCATTGTATGTGACTATAAGCTAGCGCTTTGCTTGGGAGCTCAATTAACTTTCCTTTTGATTGGTCATTAGTATTGCATAATACACATGTTGCCATAAGAAGCCTCCTAATCCTTAACTTGTTTAAATTATATATGAAATACAAATAATTTTCTAGGAAAGATATGAAAATTAACAAGATATACATAATTAGCATTTATTCTTTAAAAATGGAACTAATAAAGATATAATAAGTGAATAAAGGAGAAGGTTATGAAAAAAACTATATACTATACATTTAAGATTGGTTTAGGCGTTTATATTGCTTTTTTATTATCTAATTTTTTAGGTTTACAAAACCCAATTTCGGCTGCGATAATTACTATTTTATCTGTTAAGGAAACACGAAAAAAATCGATCTATATTTCTGCTAAACGTTTTTTAGCAGGTAATATTGCGATATTACTTTCCTTTGGGATATTTTCATTGATAGGTTTTCGATTAGAAGGTTTAGTACTACTATTATTGATATATATTCCCTTTGCTTTTTACATAAATGCCAAGGAAAGTATTATTAGTGGCTTTGTTTTAGCATCTCATGTATTAGCTTTTGAGAGTATTAGTTTAGGTGTTTACATTGAAGAAAATTTAATACTAATAATTGGTATATTAACAGGTTTTTTTCTTATTATTCATATGCCTGATATTGAAAAAGATTTGTTAGAGTACAAAGAAAAAATCGAGAAGGATTTCAGTAGTATTCTTTTCGATATGAGTTTAAGTTTAAAAAATCTTTGTTATATTGGAGAAAATAATGATTTAGAGGCGTTAGAGCAAAAAATAAAGAAAGCTAAAAGCTTAAGTTATGAGTTCAAGGAAAACAATTTGGTAGGAGCAAAAGCACAATATATTGACTATTTTCAAATGCGTTTAATTCAGTTGTATCGATTAATGTATATGAGAGATCATTTGAATGAGATTTTTATTACCCAGGAGCAGGCAGTTCCCTTAAGTAAAATAACAAAATATATTTCTGAGATTATTGGTAAGGAACCTGAAGTAGAGACGCTTTTAGAAAAAATTGATAGGTTAAAGAAACATTATAAAAATGAACCGCTTCCTAGTAGTAGAATAGAATTTGAAAATAGATCAGTGCTTTTTCAATATTTAAATGATCTAGAGGAATTCTTGAAAATCAAACAAAGATATTTAATCAACAAAAAATGAGCATATTGATTAGGAATATGCTCTAATTATTTAAAAATATTCTATTGACCAGTTTTCTAGATGATTTAAGGCTGGAAAAAGATCTAGACCCATTTGTGTCAAACTATATTCTACCTTAGGGGGAACTTCTGGATAGACTTCCCGATGGATTAGTCCATGTTTTTCTAAGTCTGTTAATTTATCACTCAATACTTTCTGACTGATACCAGTTGTCATACGTTTTAGTTCTAAAAATCTTTTGGGCTCACCATGAATATGGCATAGGATAACGGCTTTCCATTTTCCTCTAATAAGATCCATAGCTAAATCCAAGTGACATACATAATTTTTAGCATTATACTCAATCATAAAAAATCCTTTCTAATATATTTAACTATATTATACTAACTGTCTCAATTTTTCAAATGTCATCAATACTTACTTTTAAGTAAGTATCTGATAATAAAGTGGGTACTTGTTAAGAGATTAACTTTAAGTTATACTAAAAAATGTAATTAAGCAAGAAAGAATTGGAGGGGGAATAATGAACAGTATTTTTACAAGACGTTCAATCAGAACATTTACAGATGAAAGCGTCTCAAAAGAAACTATGGAGGAAATCATTCGTGCAGGTATGCAGAGTCCATCTGCTATGAATAAACAGCCTTGGGAGTTCATTGTAACGAATAAACAAGAAGATAAAGATGCTATTGCAGCAGCGAGTCCATATGCTAATTGTGTTAAGAATGCGGATTATGCAATTATAGTCCTGTCTAATCATAAAAAAGATAATCGAGAAGATTATTGGTGGGTACAAGACTTAAGTGCTGCTACCCAGAATATACTTTTGGCAATAACGGAAGCTTCTCTAGCTGGTGTTTGGTTTGGATTTTATCCAAATGAAGATAGAGTGAATGCACTAAAAAAGTATTTTGATTTGAATGAAAAATTATTGCCTTTTTCCGTTATTGCAGTTGGTCATTCAGATGAGAAAAACAAGTTTATCGATCGATATGATGCAAGTAAAGTTTATTGGAGAGAAAGGTAGGAAATTATGAAAATTATTGCGTTTAATGGTAGCCCGAATAAAGAAGGTAACACGTATCATAGTATTAAAATGATGACTGATATATTAGAGACCTCAGGAGTAGAAACAGAAATTATTCAAGTGGGGCATAATAAAATAAGAGGATGTATGGCATGTCAAAAGTGTTATAAAAATAGAGATATGAAATGTGTATTTGATGATGATCCAGTCAATCAATGGATTCAAAAAATGATAGAGGCAGACGGCATAATACTTGGCACACCAGTACATTATGCAGGAGTTGCTGGTACGATGAAGTCTTTTTTAGATCGAGCATTTTATGTAATTGGTGCCAATGGAAATGGTCTTAGAAATAAAGTGGGTGTATCCTTAGCAGCTGTTAGACGTTCTGGTGGTATAACTGCTGTAGATCAATTAAATAAGTATTTAGAGTACTCAGAAATGATTATTCCTTCATCCAATTACTGGAATGTTATTCATGGTGCAAGAGCAGGAGAAGTTTTAAAAGATGATGAAGGCGTCCAGATTCTAGAGACTTTAAGTAAGAAAATGCTTTGGTCATTAAAATTAGTAAAAAATGGAGAAGGTTCAGTTGAAAAACCATCACCTGAACGTAAAGTGTTCACTAATTTCATAAGGTAGGTGTAATAAAATGATCCATATTATCGCTAAAAATTTAGTGAAAGAATCTCAAATAGAAACTTTTAAAGTTTTAACCAAGGAATTGATATTAAAGAGTAAGGAAGAAGAGGGTTGTATTGCTTATGATTTATATGAAGATATGAATAACCCGACTATTTTAACTTTTATTGAAATGTGGTCAGATGAAGAAGCTATTGAAAAACATAATCAGTCTGATCACTTTAATAAAATTGTCCCTAAACTAGGGAAATTAATAAAAGATAAAGAAGTGAGTCTGTACAAAAAAGTACCAATTAATCTTAAAACTAATTAGTATAGAATTAAAATTTAAATGAATAAATTATAAATGAGTTTGATCAATCATGGGTGAGAGTATATTGGTTAGCTCATTTTTAATTAATAATCTAAGGTTCTATATTTTAACTGATTTAAATTCTATATTATGGGTATCTATAAATGATAAGTATTAGATTTTTTATAGATTTAACGAAAGGATCATATCATGAATAAATATATAGTTTTTCTAGTTATATTAATGTCCTTTACTGCTTCAACTTTTAATTTTGCAATTGATTCAGAAAAAGAAATGAGTCTAGAAGAAATGCAAAATTCTCATATAATAGTAAAATATAGTGATGGAAGCATTGAAAGAAGAAGGGTTTCAGATTTTATTATGCCCAAAATAAATGGTTTTTCTAAGGCAACAGAAATGGTTAGTGATAAAAGTAATGTTGAACAGGCAATCGAAGTAGCAAAACTGAACAATGCAATAGAGTTTGCTGAACCACTAATAATTTTTGAAGCGACAGATACCATACCAAATGATGTAATTGACAATGATTCGTGGCGATTTGCGCTAACAGGAATGAATAATCTATGGGATGATTTAAGCTCAATAGATTTTTCAAATATTACTGTTGCTGTTATTGATACAGGAGTAGATACAGATAATTCTGATTTAAATATCGATACAGAAAACGACTATGATTATGTTAACGATGACGATGATGCGGATGATGATCAAGGACATGGTAGCCATGTAGCAGGCGTCATTGGAGCCATAACAAATAATAACACTGGTATTGCTGGTATTGCTAGTAATGTAAAAATCTTACCAATTAAGGTGCTAGATTCTAACGGCTTTGGAACAAATGACAATGTTGCCTTAGCCATTAGAAGTGCAGCAGATTATAATGATGGTGCTGGGGTAGATATAATAAATATGAGTTTGTCAGCAGAGGCAGAATCAGCAGTTGTTAGAGAAGCTGTAGAATATGCTTATGGGAAAGGTATTGTTATAGTATCAGCAGCTGGAAACAATAGTAATCACTGGAGTAATGATGAAATACCTGATGAGTATAATCCAAGTGCCTCTCAGTATATAAGTACTTTAGGTTATCCTGCAGCTTTCCCTGAAGTTTTAGCAATTGGTTCAATTTTATATGATGATAACAATGATGATCTTTATATATCAGACTTTTCAGATGTGAGTGGGAGTAGGACTGTAGATAGTGTAGAGGAAGAAGTACTTATTGATGCCGTTGCACCAGGTTCTCATATTTATAGTTATATACATGATGGTAATGTTCAAAGTAAATCTGGGACTTCAATGGCATCGCCACATGTTGCAGGATTAGCTGCAATACTAAAGGCAAAGTATAATCAGTTGACAAATGTGGAAATAAGAGAAATAATTCAAAAGACTTCAAATGCCGAAGGGATTATAACTCCGGGAATTCCTTCTTATAATGGTGCTATAGATTCATTAGAAGATATCTATGGAAGTGGTTTGATTAATTATAACCATGCATTTGGTTTTGATGGGTTAAATTTTTTGGATATAAAAGCATACGATCAAGATAATAATGAACTAGCAATAAATGATTTTTCATTTGACAATCTAACATATACTTATGCTTTAGATGTACCAATAGATACGGATAAAATAGTATTTAATGGTGAAGCAATGCTTGCGGATTCAACGATAGAGTTTAATGAAACTTCAATTGCAAGCATTCTAAATATTGAGGAGAACTTTGAAATAGATCAGAAAAATTATTCTTTTGAAATAACTTCTAGTTATAGCGATATTGACCAAGAAATTGTTAAAAACTATGTTTTTAATATCACGAGGTCAGATTTGATAAGTGATAATAACTTAAGTGCCTTAAGTGTTACAGGTCATACGCTATCTCCAGTTTTTGCTAGCGATACCCTTGACTACACTTTACCAGATGTTAGTTATGATACCAGTAGTATTGATGTGATTGCAACAAAAAATGATACAAGTGCTCAAATTCAAATGAAAATAAATGATGGAGACTATGTAGCCTATAACAGTGGTGATGAAAAAAGTTTTGATTTAATACAATCAATAGACAATGTTATAAGTGTTAAAGTCATTGCTGAAGATTCATCTACTAAAGAATACACAATAACTGTTAAGAGGCTCAGTGGTAACTATTTAGAAGCTTTAGGGCTTAAGACTACTGAAACTCAAGACAGTATTTCTTTTGATTCAGACTTTAGTAAAACAACCTTTGATTATTCAGCATCTGTTCCTTATTCAGTTGATCAAGTTGATGTGACTTATACAAAAGAAGATCCACTATCAATAGTAAAGATTAATGATGAAATAATAACAAGTGAAACAGAATCTATTAATTTAGCTGAAGGGAATAATATAGTTAATATAAAAGTTTATACAGATGGACAAGAAAATACGGATTTCAAGATATATACCATTACTATTACAAGAGAAGCGCCTTCGGCAGATAATAACTTAAGCGCATTAGGTATAACAGGTCATACGCTATCGCCAACTTTTGCTGCAGATACTCTTAATTACACATTACCAGAGGTAAGTTATGAAACCGGCAGCATAGTGATTATAGCAGTAAAAAATGATGACAATGCTCAAATTGAAATGAAATTAAATGAAGGTGAGTATTCAGAGTACATTAGTGGAGAAGAAAAAAGTTTTAATTTAACTCAATCAATTGATAATGTTTTAAGTGTTAAAGTCATTGCTGAAGATTCATCTACTAAAGAATATACAATAACTGTTAAGAGGCTCAGTGGTAACTATTTAGAAGCTTTAGGGATTAAGAATACAAGTAATCAAGACGTGATTTCTTATGCGCCAGCTTTTGATAAAACAACTTATAATTACTCAGTTTCAGTGGCCTATTCAGTTGACCAGATAGATGTGAGTTACACAAAAGAGGATCCCTTATCAGTTGTTAAAATAAATGACGAAATCCTATCAACTAAAACAATTGATTTAGTCGAAGGTGAAAATACTGTAGCGGTAAAAGTTTATACGGATGGGGAAGAGAATACAGCTTTCAAAAACTATACGCTAACAGTTACAAGAGCTACGCCGTCAGTGGACAATGACTTAAGCGCATTAAGTGTCACAGGTCATACGCTATCACCAACCTTTGGTGTGGATACCCTTGACTACACTTTACCAGATGTTAGTTATGATACTAGTAGTATTGATGTGATTGCAACAAAAAATGATGCAAGTGCTCAAATTCAAATGAAAATAAATGATGAAGATTATGTAGCCTATAACAGTGGTGATGAAAAAAGTTTTGATTTAATACAATCAATAGACAATGTTATAAGTGTTAAAGTCATTGCTGAAGATTCATCTACTAAAGAATACACAATAACAGTTAGAAGAAAAAGTCCATCAGGCGACAATGCTTTAAGTGCATTGAGTGTGACAGGTTTCTCATTATCACCAGCTTTTGCTGCAGATACTCTTAATTATTCATTACCAACTGTTAACCATGAAACAAGTAATATTACTGTTTCAGCGGATAAAAACGACCTAAATGCACAACTAAAAATTAATGGAACCACTTATGATACTGTAAGTGCATCAAAAACAATTTCATTAAGCTATGGTAATAATAGTATTAGTGTAGAAGTAATTGCAGAAAACAGTGATAGTAAAACATACACAATTACTGTCACAAGAAACTCACCTCCTGAAACACCTCCGAATGATGATGGGAATACAGGCGGTAGTAGCAGTGGTGGTGGCGGTGGTGGATTCTTTATACCACCACCATCTAATGACGAAGAAGAAATAGAAGTAAAAACTGAACCAGAAGATGAAGTAACGGTTATTCAAGATGAAGCGGGAAATGTTACAGTAAATGTTGAGGTATCTGAAGAAAAATTATCTGAGGCATTAAGTGATTCAACTTTAGATTTTATTGAAATATCAGGGATAACTGATAATCAAGCAAAGGCAGTTGAAGTAAGTATTAATCAAAAGAATTTAGTGAGTCTTTTAGCTAGTGAAAAAAATATTAAGGTAACATTTGAGAAAGTAGAGTTTCTATTAAATAGTAAGATATTAGAAGCATTAGACTTAGAAAATAATTTAGTCATTAGATCTGAGGTTATTAATAATGATTCTGTTATTAGTAGCGAGGCTATTAAAGGTAATACAATATCAGATGTATTTGAATTAAATATTTATGATAAAGATAAGCAAATTGAAAAGAACCGTGAAGATATTCCTGTTACTTTAACTTATAATGCTTCATCTATGAAGGATAGTGAGAAAATAGCAGTATTCTATTTCAATGATGAAACAAAGAATTGGGAATATGTTGGTGGCAAAGTAATTGGAGATAATGAAATTACTTTTAATGCAAAACATTTTTCTAAGTATGCTGTTAGAGAATATCAAAAGACATTTGATGACATTCAAAACCATTGGGCAAAAAATGATATCGAGATTCTAGCGTCAAAAAAAATTACCAATGGTGTCTCAGCAAATGAATTTGCTCCAGATCGAAAAATCACTAATGCAGAATTTGTTACATTATTGTCAAGAGTTTTAAACTTGGAAAAGTCTGATAAAAATAGTGATTTTGATGATGTCCCATTAAATGCATGGTATTTAGAAAACTTAGATAGTGCGAAGAGTTCTAACCTGCTTATGGGTTCGTATCATAAAAACTTTTTTCCAAATGATCCTATCAAACGTGAAGATATGGCTAATATTTTAGTTAACTCTTATTTTTATTACACTGGTCTCAGTGAAAGTGATGTATTTATTACTCAGGAAGTAAAATTCAATGATGAAGGTAGTATTTCGCAATTTTTAAGAAATAAAGTTAGAATTTCTAATGGGTTAGGGTTAATATTAGGAGATGAACTCAATAATTTCAACCCTAGTAGTGGAGCAACGAGAGCTGAGGCATCTACTGTTATAAAAAGATTACTGAAGCTCTTAGAACTAATGTAGTCTTAAATAAGCAAAATTTAAGAGTCTTTTAACTAATTATAGAAGGGCTCTTTTGTTTTGAAATACTAGATATAAAAAATATGTCTAATCTATATTAATAACAGTGACAATAATTGTTTTGACAAAATCATTATAGAGGTGTACAATATGACTGTAGAGTCATATGAAATTTAAAGGAGAAATTTATGCCAAAAGATACGTTTTATAATCTACCAGATGAAAAGAAAGATAGAATTGAAAAGGTAGCTATTGATGAGTTTTCTTCCAAAGGTTATGATCAAGCAACGATCTCTGCTATTGTGAAGAAAGCAAGAATTGCTAAAGGAAGTTTTTATCAATATTTTGATAATAAAGAAGATTTATTTAAACATATAATGGATTTAATAGGCCGGGAAAAAATAGAATTCATGTCACCAATACTGAAAAACCCAGAGAAACACGATTTTTTGACCTTAATTAAAGAGGTTTATTTATCAGCTGTTAAATTTGGAGCCAATCGACCTAAATTATTATTTATAGCTTCTGAGTTAAATAATAACAAGAGTCATCCTGCTTACAAAGATTTTGTTGAAGAAGGAAAGAAAAAAGCTATAGAAATATATTCAAATCTAATTGAGTTAGCTATTAATCGTGGAGAATTACGAGAAGATATTGACGTTCATTTTTTAGCTTTCACGATTTCTTCAATGGGATATAACTTAAATGAGTATTATTTCGATTTTATAAATAAAGAGAATTTAGATTATGAAGATTATAGCCAAAAAATAATTGATCTAGTTGATAAACAGATAGATATTTTAGAAAAAGGTATTGCAAAGTGAGGAGGAAAAAATGAATGGTTTAGCTTTACTAGGTATTGTATTAATATTTTATGCCTTTGCTGTTCTAGCGATAGCAATAAAAAAACCTACTACCATATGGGAAATGAAAAAGATTCAAATGTTTATTAAGTATTTAGGTGAAAACGGAACAGTCTATTTTTTCTATTTCTGGAGCTTATTAGCAGCAGGCATAGGTATTTGGTTACTAATGAAATAATATATCCAGCCCTTGGCTGGATTTTTCTTTTAAGTATGATATAATAATTAACATAATAAAATGATATTTACATTTTAAAATATCTATAGATAGAATAAGAAGGATGAAAGGAGTTCAAATGAGCGAACAAAATTTTTATAATATGAAGGTTACAGAAGTTTTTAAAGAACTGAACACTTCTGAAACTGGATTACCCCCTGAAGAAGCAAAAAAACGCCTAGATCAATATGGACGAAATGAGTTAAGCGGAATAGAATCAACATCTAAATTGAAATTATTTCTAAACCAATTTAAAGACGTATTAGTAATTTTACTATTAGTTGCAGCAGCCATGTCAATAATGATCGGGAGTTATTTTGATGGTGGGGTAATGCTGACCATCGCTTTAATCAATTCGACTATTGGATTTTTCCAAGAGTTTAAAGCTGAAAAAATAATGGAATCTTTAAACAATCTGATTAAATCTCCTGCAAAAGTTATACGAAATAAAAAATTGTCTGAGGTTGATCAAGGAACATTAGTTGTTGGTGACATTGTAAGTTTAGAAGAAGGCGATAAGATTCCGGCGGATTTAAGATTAATTGAAACTTTTAATCTAAGAATGGTTGAGGTTTCTTTAACTGGAGAATCGATGCCTCAAGAAAAACATACTAACCATATAGAGGGCGAGTTGGCTTTAGGTGATCGAGACAACATGGCTTATCTTGGAACAAATGTAGCGTCAGGCTCTGCTAAAGGTGTTGTTGTAGAAACAGGTATGTCAACTGAAATGGGTAAAATAGCTTCCATGACTCAAGAAGAAGAGACGACTCGATCGCCATTGCAAGAGGAATTGATATCAGTTGCTAATAAAATAGCAATTTTTGCTGTAATCGTTGGTGGTGTTCTTTTTGGTACAAGTTTATACAGAGGTTTAGGTCTAAACTTTGCACTAATCTATGGATTAGGCATTGCAGTTGCTGTTGTACCTCAAGCATTACCGATGCAAACAACTGTTGCTTTATCACAAGGTGTGGATCGTTTAGCTAAGAAAAATGCAGTTGTAAAAAAACTAGCATCCGTTGAGACATTGGGTTCTACAAATGTTATTGCAACTGATAAAACAGGCACATTAACTAAAAATGAAATGACAGTTAGAAATGTGTGGTTTGACTTCCATGAATATGATATTACTGGCTTAGGATATAAGCCTGAAGGGTCTATATTAAATGATGTAGGTGAAGAGTTAAATCAGGCAGAAATTGATGAATTAGAAATTATGTTTGATGCAGCTACAATGGCTTCAAATGCTGAAATACATGAACCAGATGAAGACCACTCTACTTGGTATGCTATTGGTGATCCAACGGAAGCAGCCTTAATAACATTATCCACTAAATTAGGTACTCGATCGCCAACAGAAGATGAAGACAATCCTGAATTACATGAGTTTAGTTTCGATTCGGTAAGAAAACGTATGAGTTCTATTAGAGGCTTTGGTGATAAAAAAGTCTTAACAATGAAAGGGGCTATGGATAGCGTTCTTTCTATCTCAAAGCATATTTATAAAGGTGGAGAAGAAGTAGAAATAACCCAAGAAGATATTGATGAACTCAATAGACTCAATGAAAAGTATTCTAAAAATGCTTTAAGAGTTTTAGCAGTCGCTTATCGAAAACTTGGTGACCATGATGAAGATTATGTTATTGAAGAAATAGAAAAAGATGTAGTTTTCTTAGGCCTAGTAGCTATGATTGATCCACCAAAAGAAGGTGTTAAAGAAGCGATTGAAGCTTCTCATGAAGCCCATATTGATACTTACATTATGACAGGAGATCATGCTATAACTGCTGAGGCTATAGGTAAAGAAATTAATTTAGCAACTAACGATGAGGATTTAGTAGTTTTAACGTCTCAAGAGTTAAATGACTTATCTGATAATGAACTAACTGAGCTAATGACAAATCAATCTTCAATAATATTTTCAAGAGTATCACCAGAAAATAAATTAAGAATAGTAAAAAATCTAAAGGCGCAAGGTAAAATAGTAGCAGTAACCGGCGACGGCGTAAATGATGCACCGGCATTAAAGAGTGCACATATTGGTGTAGCCATGGGAATAATGGGTACTGATGTGACGAAAGAAGCTGGTGAGTTAATTTTATTAGATGATAGTTATCCAACTTTGGTACATGCTATTAGAGAAGGTCGAACAATTTATAATAACTTAAAGAAGACGATCATAGCTTCTTTAACCTCCAATATGGCTGAATTGTCATTGGTTTTAATTGGTTTAATCTTTGGTGCTCTATTCGATTGGCCCGTACCAATTTTAGCCATTCAAATTCTATCGATTGACTTATTAGCTGAAATTTTACCATTAACAGCATTAACATTTGATCCAGCTTCTAAAGAGTTAATGCAATTACCACCAAGGAAACAAGAAGATCACATTGTAAATAAAGGTTCTATGACTGAAATAATGTTTTTAGGAACGCTCATGGGTACCTTAGCGTATTACAACTTTAGTGTTTTTATGAATGCTAACGGTGGTGCTTTAATAGAAACCACATCTGCAATTTATAGACAGGCAACAACTATTTCATATATTACTATTGTTATAACACAATTTATCAACATTATGTCTAGACGGTATGAGTTTCATACATTATTAAATAAAAATTTCTTCAGTAACAAGAAAATGATTTATTCATTAATTTTTTCATCGGTAGCTGTATTGTCTGTAACACATATACCTAGTCTTAATGCTTTATTTGGCTTTGCTGCTTTAAGTGGCGCTAGCTGGTTAAGAGTAGGTTTATCAGGATTAGTATTCTTAGGTGCTCATGAAATTATTAAAGTGTTTAAGAGAAAAAAGTTAGATGCATAAATAATCAAATTAAAAGAGCATTATGTTGTGAGTTAACATAATGCTCTTTTTTATAAAAATTATTTTGTTTCGTATGATTCTATGATCTCTCCATAATAAATCACATGGTAATCATTGTTAGGATATTTATCAACTTTAATATTTTTATTAAGAAGTGATGGCTCCATTGATTGTTTATGAACAATTTTGCACTCAAAATGAAGATTACATTCTTTTATAATAGGTGTTTCTAAAGAAATGCTTTCTTGTAGCGTTAAATCAGCCGCTTTAATTTTATCTAAATCTCTTCCAGATTGAGTACCACAAATACCTAATGCTTTCGATAGATTATTTTTAGTAGGGACACTCACTGTAAATTCATCTGTATTTTCTAAAAGTTCATAGGTGAATCGCGAATATCGTACTAAAACTGTAAAAATTGGTCTATTCCATATGTAACCAACACTTCCCCAACCAATAGTCATAGAGTTTATTTTTGAGCCATTTTTAACTGTTAGAAAAGCTCCATTTTCTAATTGCTCTAACATTTCCTTTGATAAATCATTATATTTAATTTTTTTCATAAATCCTCCTAAATTAAACTTCTATACCAATAAACTGTTTTACAAGTATTCCAATAATAAAAGATATAGTGGCAACGCCTAGAGAAATTGTAGCCATTTCAATGAATCGTTTAATAAATACATAATCCTTTGCTACTGAAATATAATAATTAAATATGAATATTATAAAAACTGCAACGCCTAAAGTAGCACCAAGACTTACAAAGTAATTAGTGATTAATAAAAAAGGTAGAACTAAAAGTATAACGGTAAAAATATAAGCTACTCCTGTATAAATAGAAGATTTTATTGGGTTTTCACCACCTTCTTGACGGGTAGCTAAGTATTCACTAGCTGCCATTGAGAAAGCAGCACTTATACCGGTAATAACGCCAGTTAATGCAATTAAACGAGAATTCTGAAAAGCAAAAGTATAACCGGCTAATGCACCTGTTAACTCAACTAATGCATCATTTAATCCAAGAACAATAGAACCGATATAATTTAAACGTTCTTCATTGATCATACCAATCAGTTCATCTTCGTGTCGTTCTTCATCTTTAATTATACCATCTATAAACTTCAACTCTTGGTGGATATCTTCATAATTATCAATAGCTTGTTTTTCGCCACGTTCTAATAGTTTAATACCAAAAGTAATTCCTAAAAGAACTGTGATCCAATAGAAGAAGAAAATTTTCATTTTTTGAGGTTTTAGTTCTTTCTGGGTTATGTTTTTTAGTCGGTTATAGTGCTCTAATTCATCCTCTGAAACCTCACGAATAATCTTTGCATTGTGTTCATCTTTAACATAGTTAGCAATTTTTTTGTACAGATGATGTGCGGTGATTTCATCTTGTTGATCCGTTAACAGTTTGTCCATTGTTTCTTTACTAATTTTGGGTAAGTCACTGTTCATTTCAATCCTCCTCGCTTTACTTCTTAATAAGGTTATTATACCATAGGAATACCTTGCAAATATTGGCTTTACAAAATAATTTAATTGAATTTTAATGAAAAACTGTAAGAAAATAAGATATAATAATGGGAAAGGTGGTGATAAAATGGCAAATATTAATTATGTATGTCCAAAATGCGATTCTAGAAATTATGAGATTACAAATGTTTCAATGACTGGCTCTGGTATTGCAAAGATTTTTGATGTGCAAAACAACAAATTCTCTGCTGTTAGTTGTTCTAATTGTAAGTATACAGAGTTTTATAAAGCAGAAACTAGTGCGTTATCAAATATATTTGACCTTCTTATTGGAGGTTAGGAAGTAGGGGGATTAGATGAAAGAAAGAAATGAAATAAATGATGAATTTAAATGGGACTTAAGCAGTCTTTATAAATCATTGGCTGCCTTTGAGTCAGACTTTGAAACTGTTAAAACACAAGGGGATGAATTACTAAAGTATAAAGGTAAAATTTTAGAAACGCCGACTAATCTTCTAGGAGTAATTGAACTATCATTACAGGTTAGTCGAACATTATCGAATTTGTATGCTTTCGCAAAGATGAGAAGTGATGAAGATACGAGTGATACAGAAAACCAAGGACTTGTATCAAGAGTAGAATCATTAAGTGTTAGTATAAGTAGTAAAACTTCATTTATTACACCAGAAATACTTTCTGGTTCTAAAGAGAAAATAGAATCATATATCAATAATACTGATGAACTTAAAATATATAAACAATACTTAGATGATATTTTAAGAATGAAACCACATGTATTAACTGAAAAGGAAGAAAAAATAATGGCTCAAGCTGGAGAAATTATGGCAGGGCCTGAAAATATTTTTAGTATGTTAAATAACGCGGATTTTAAATTTCCTACTATAAAAGATGAAAATGGTGAGGATTTAGAATTATCACATGGAAACTTCATTAAAACATTAGAGAAGCCACATCGAGAGGTAAGAGCGGAAGCATTCAAAAAATACTATAGTGTCTATGAGGATCACAAAAATGCCATTGCAACTACATTGGCTACTCAGATTAAGAAAGATGTCTTTGTTTCAACAACAAGGAATTATAATTCCGCTTTGGAAGCTTCTCTGAATAATAATAAGATTCCAACAGCTGTTTATAATCGATTAATAGAATCTGTGCATGAGAATATTGATGGTTTACATGATTATATGGCGCTTAGAAAGAAAGCACTTGGTCTCGATGAACTCCATATGTATGATTTGTATACACCAATCATTAAGTCTGTTGATTTTGAGATACCTTATAATGAAAGTAAGGAGATTTTGTTAGAATCTCTAAAGCCACTTGGGGAACAATATATTTCAGTTGTTAATGATGCCTTTAATAAAAAATGGATTGATGTTTATGAATCAAAAGGTAAAAGAAGTGGAGCATATTCCTATGGAACATATGATTCACTGCCATATATTTTGTTAAATTATCAAGATAATTTAAACAGCCTGTTTACATTGACACATGAAATGGGACATTCAATGCACAGTCACTTAACAAGAACTAAACAACCCTTCGTTTATGGTGATTACAGTATATTTCTAGCTGAGATTGCTTCAACTACTAATGAAGCCTTTTTAACCGATTATTTGTTAGAAAGTTTAGAAGATGAGCAGAAAAAACTTTATGTTTTAAATCATTATTTGGAACAATTCAGAGGCACTATTTTCAGACAAGTAATGTTCGCTGAGTTTGAAAAATTCATGCATGAAAAAGTTGAAAAGGGAGAACCTTTAACTGTTGATGTTCTCAATAAAAAATATAAAGCATTAAATGAGTTTTATTATGGGCCATCTGTAGTAGTAGATGATGAAATAGCTTTAGAATGGGCACGAATACCTCATTTCTACTATAATTTCTATGTTTTTCAATATGCCACTGGATTTTCTGCTGCCATCGCTATGAACAAGAAAATTAAAGAAGAGGGATCCCCTGCTGTAAAAGGTTATATTGATTTTTTATCTGGCGGTTCAAGTAAGTATCCGATTGATCTTTTAAAAAAGGCTGGCATTGATATGACTTCTAAAGCGCCAGTAGAAGACGCTTTAAAAGTTTTCAAAGCAAAGGTTAAAGAAATGGAATCTTTATTATAAGTAACAAGTTAATTAAATGAATATTGGTGTTGTTAAATACGCCTAAAGATTATATAATTAAGTGTGTCCCATAAGTAGTTGTTAAAAATAACTATATAATACAGATGAAATTCTATTATTGGATGGTTTTGGTTAAAAGATACATAGTTTTTACAAAAATATAGTGTTAGATGGATTCATTTATTTGAATCTTTGTATATTTTCACTAATGTATTGGGAACCAATAATCAATATAATAGAATTAGCTAAAAAACGTTTGCACAAAAAACGTTTAAAAGTTAATTAATATGGTATCAATGGGATGTGTGTGTTATTAGTTAATGGTAAAAAGGAGGAATTTATTTTATGAAGAAAATTTTATCGTTTGCGTTAATTCTAGTATTAGTCGGCGGATTACTAGCTGGATGTGGCGCAGCAGAGGAAGAAAGTTTTAGTGTAGGTTTAATTACTGATGTTGGTGGTATTGATGATAAGTCATT
>DATFJG010000116.1:0-4665 GCA_035269305.1 Clostridia bacterium | reverse complement strand
GGCTGCACTTGAAGTTGGAACAGCTTATTTGTTAAATGATTTAAATGAACTTAATATTAGCCCTAAAGAGCAAGCTTTTTTATCACAACGGGCTGAAAATGATTTTGTAGGAGTAAAATGTGGAATTATGGATCAGTTTGTTTCCAGATTAGGAAAAAAAGATCACTTACTTTTACTTGACTGTAAGACAAATGAATATGAGTTAATTCCTTTTATGAGTGAGAAATATATTTTTATGATTATAGATTCAAAAGTTGAAAGAGGCTTGGTTGATTCAGAATATAATAAGCGAAGAGAAGAATGTGAAGCTGCTGTTAGCTTTTTTAATATAAAGTTAGATAAAAAGGTGGAAAGTTTGAGGGATCTAAATATATCTGACTTAAAAAGATTTAAAAAAGAAATCGATAAAACTATATATTTGCGGGCTAAACATGTTATTAGCGAAAATAATAGGGTAATAAAGAGTGTTAAAGCATTAAAGGAAAATGACTTTATAAAGCTTGGAGAACTAATGAATCAATCTCATCTAAGTTTAAGCAGAGATTATGAAGTGAGTTCAAAAGAACTTGACCTCTTAGTTAAACTTGCAAAAAATGAATCAGGTGTGATCGGTGCTAGAATGACTGGAGCTGGTTTTGGCGGCTGCACAGTGAATTTAGTAGAAAAAAGTGCTGCTAATCAAATAATTGAAAATATTAAAACAGAATATAAATCTAAAACATCTTTAGAAGCAGATTTTTATTTAACTAGACCAGCAACAGGTGCTAAAAAAGTCTGGTAATAAAACTATCTATATCAAAAACTATTTTTTATTTAAGATTTATTAAAAGGGTTCATCCCTCTTAGTCTTTAATATAAATAAAAGGGGGTAGAAAATAATGCTGGAAAAAATAAAAGAAAATGTATTAAAATCAAATTTATTGCTTTCCGAATATGGCCTAGTTACTTTCACCTGGGGAAATTCAAGTGAAATTGACAGAAAAAAAGAACTGGTAGTTATCAAACCAAGTGGGGTTCCATATGAAGAACTAACTATAGACAAGATGGTTGTTGTAGACCTTAAAGGTAATATAGTAGAGGGAAATCTAAATCCTTCTTCTGATACCCCAACTCACCTCGAACTATATAAAAAATTCTCTGACATTGGTGGTATAGTACATACTCATTCTTTTTGGGCAACAAGTTGGGCACAGGCTGGCAAAGGAATACCATGTTATGGAACAACCCATGCTGACCACTTCTATGGAAAAGTTCCCTGTACAAGAAAAATGAAAGAATCTGAGATAGAAAAAAACTATGAAAAAAAGACTGGTTCAGTAATAGTTGAAACTTTTAAAAATATTAATCCTGATCATATCCCAGCTGTATTAGTTAATAATCACGGTCCTTTTACTTGGGGGAAAAACTCATATCAAGCCGTAAAAAATTCAGTAGTTTTAGAAGAAGTAGCAAAAATGGCATACTATACTGTACAGCTTGATGGAGATAGGTCACCAATAAGTTCTGCTTTACTTGATAAACATTTTCTCAGAAAACACGGAAAGGATTCATACTATGGGCAAGATTAGAAATAAATTAAAATAAAAAAACAAGGAGGGTGTATGTTGAGTAAAAAATATTCGATAGGTATTGATTTTGGAACAAAATCTGGAAGAGCAGTACTGGTAGATGTTGATAATGGAAAAGAAGTTGCAACTTCTGTCTTGGAATACCCTAATGGTGTAATCGATGAATACCTTCCCTTAGAAAAAGAGAGGATAAAACTAGGTACCGACTGGGCTTTACAAGATCCCAATGATTACTTAGAAGTAGTATATGTTACAATTCCTGAAGTAATCCAAAAAGCTAATATATCACCAGAAAATGTAATCGGCTTAGGGATCGATTTTACAGCCTGTACAATGCTACCGGTTGATCAAAGGGGTGAACCACTTTCTAATAAGAAAAGCTTTAAAAACAGGCCAAATGCCTGGGTTAAACTCTGGAAACATCATGCTGCTCAACCTTATGCAAACAAATTGAATGAAGTTGCAGAAAAACGGGGCGAAAAATTTTTAAAAAGATATGGAGGAAAAATATCTTCAGAATGGTTATTCCCTAAAATCTGGCAGATACTTGATGAAGCACCAGATATATATAAAGCTACAGACCGTTTTATGGAAGCAACCGACTGGGTAATCATGAAACTTACTGGTGTAGAAAAAAGAAATATTTCCACGACTGGATATAAGGCGATCTGGAGTAAGGATAGTGGTTATCCTGATAAGAAATTTTTTAAAGCACTTGATCCAAAACTAGAAAATGTCGTTGAAGAAAAGTTATCAACAGATATCTATGAACTAGGGGAAAAAGCAGGTAACTTAAAAGAAGTAATAGCAAAAAAAGTTAATTTAAGCTCCGATGTCGCTGTTGCAGTAGCCAATGTTGATTCATTTGTATCAGTTCCAGCAGTTAAGGTTTCTAAACCAAGTAAGATGGTTATGGTTATGGGAACATCGATCTGTCATATGGTAATAGATGAAAAAGAAAAGTTTGTACCCGGTATGACAGGTGTTATAAAAGACGGTATTCTACCAGGGTACTATGGATATGAAGCTGGACAGTCTGCTGTAGGTGATATCTTTGAATGGTATATAAATGAAGGAGTACCATCTTATTTTAAAAAAGAAGCTAAAGATAATAATATGAATGTTTATGATTATCTAGAAAAGAAGGCTTCTAAACTTGGACCAGGAGAAAGTGGACTATTAGCTTTAGATTGGTGGAACGGCAATCGTTCTGTATTGGTTGATGCTGATTTAACTGGTATGATTTTAGGTTTACACCTTAATTCAAAACCTGGTGAGATATACCGTGCACTGATTGAAGCAACCGCTTTTGGAACCAATAAGATAATAAGAACCTTTGAAGAAAGTGGTGTAAATATAGATGAACTATATGCCTGTGGTGGTTTAGTACAAAAAAATGAAACCTTGATGCAAATCTATGCTGATGTTACAAACAAACCAATAAAAATTGCCGCCTCTCAACAAACCCCTGCACTTGGTGCAGCTATGCACGGGGCAGTTGCTGCTGGTAGTAAAAATGGTGGTTATGATGATATACATGAAGCAATTTATAACATGGCTCATCTCAAGGACAAAAAATACCATCCAATCCCGAAAAACGTTAAAATCTATAAGAAATTATATAGAGAATATGAAAGATTACATGACTACTTCGGCCTTGGTGAAAATGATGTGATGAAGAAATTAAAAAATATCAAACAGAAATATGAATAATTTAAGAGTGATTTAATATCAAAAAGGGGTAAATATTATGATTGATGAACTACTTGACACAAAATTTAGATGCAGTTGTGGTAAAGATCATTATATATCAATTAAAGAGATCTTAATTGAAAAGGATGCTCTTTTAAAATTACCTGAAGTAATAAATAGATTAACTGATTTAAATAAAATCCTAATGGTCTGTGATCAAAATACTTATCAAGCAGCTGGTAAAAAGGCTATTAATATTTTAGTTAAAAAGGGTTATCATGTTAAAGTCTTCAAAATGAAAGATAATAATTTAGTTCCCAATACCGATAACCTTCATAAGATACTAAAGGTAATTACTAAAGATGAATATATTTTAGCCTGTGGATCGGGAACGATCAACGACTTAAGCGCCTATGCAGCTTTTAAGAAGAATTTATCCTATTCTGTAATTGCTACAGCTCCTTCTATGGATGGTTATGCTTCTTCAGTTTCCTCTATTACTTCACAAGGAGTAAAGCTAACCTATAACACAAAACCGCCAGAGGCTATAATAGCTGATATTAGAGTTTTGAAAAATGCACCAAAAAAGTTGATTCAGGCTGGATATGGAGACTTATTAGGAAAAACAACTTCTTTAATGGACTGGAAACTATCCAACCTCTTATTTGATGAATATTTTTGTAATAAAGCCTATCATATCATTGAAGATGAGATGTATAAAATAATCAATATAAAAGGAATTTTTGATTTCAGATCAGAAAAAAACATTGAGAGCTTGATTAAAGGGCTTATCAACTCTGGCCTTGCAATGCAGATGGTGGGAAGCTCCAGACCTGCTTCAGGAAGTGAACATCATATCTTACATTTTATTGAAATGTTTGGAGATACTTATAACCTGGATATGCCTTTACACGGTATCAAAGTTGGTATGGCCACCTTATTTACTACATCCTTTTATCTAGAACTTAAAGATATAAATTTAGATAAAATAAGTTTAAATTATGATAAAAATAAGAGAAAAGAAGAAATTAAAAAAATATACAAAAATAGAGCAGAATTAATATTAAAAAACCTTGAAAAACGCTGGCAAAAAGAAAAACTATCAGAAGAGAAACTTCTTTATTCTAAAGGGAAAATATTGTCACTTGTTGAACAGAACCTTGATAAAATAGAGAAAGCAAGAAAAGTGCTCCAGCAAAATGATATTCTCAATATCGATATTTTCAAGCAGATACCTAAAAATTTAATTAAAGATACCCTTAAATATGGTTTTGAAATCAGACCCAGATATACTATTACTACATTTTTAAAACAAATAGGTAAATTAGAACAATTGACCGAAAAGATAATTAATAATTACTATGATTGTTAACTAATATAATTAATTATAAGATTTAAAAAAATA
>DATFJG010000115.1:0-34154 GCA_035269305.1 Clostridia bacterium | reverse complement strand
ATAGAAATTGAAAAACTAAGTACAACAATAGCCTATTCATTAGACTAGAGTCCTAAGAAAACTAGTAGATTCTAAAAGAAAATTTTATTATTAATTGTGAATTAAACATTAATCTATATATTTTTAGATTAATGTTTTTTTGATTAGAAAATAAATCATTTGAGTATAATCAATAAAAAAAGGGTATATAAAACGAATGTTATAATTACTAAAAATTCTATTAATTGGAGGCTAAGATGAAATCAAAAGTAATGAAAGCCATGGTTAGAATAACTTACGGCAATCCTGAAGTGATAAGTATTAAAAAAATAGATAGACCAGAGCCAACTGGCGACAAACTGTTAATAAAAAACCATGTAACAACCGTTAATCGAACAGATTGTGCTATTCTAAGAGGAAAACCATGGATTATGCGAATTTTTCAAGGCATTATTTCACCTAAAAAAATAGTAACTGGTACTGATTTTTCTGGTGAGATAATAGCAGTAGGGAATGAAGTTATAAATTTTAAAAAAGGTGATCGTGTTTTTGGATTCGATGACAGTGGTTTACAATCCCATGCAGAGTATTTAATTGTAAGTGAAAGTCAATCCATAGATCATATTCCTGATATGATGTCCTATCAATCTGCTGTAACAGCATTAGAAGGCCCGCACTATGCTTATAATTTCATTAAAACCCTTGATATAAAAAAGGGCGATAAAGTTCTAGTCAATGGTGCATCAGGTGCTATTGGTTCATCATTAGTACAGTTATTAAAATATTTTGAAGCATCAGTAACGGCTGTTTGTTCTACCAAAAATATTTCATTAATGGAAGAACTAGATGCTAATTACATTATTGATTATACGAATAAAGATTTTACTAAAGTTGAAAAAACCTATGATTATGTTTTGGATGCAGTAGGTAAAAGTTCATTTAATAAATGTAAACCTATTTTAAAAGAAAAAGGAGTATATATTTCTTCTGAACTTGGAAGAAATTTTCAAAATTTATTTTATGCTCTTATAACTCCAATTTTAGGCGGCAAAAAAGTAATTTTTCCTGTACCAAGAAATATTGAGGAAACTTTAGTGTTTATGAGAAAATTAATAAAAATGAATCAATTCAAAGGGATAATCGATCGTGTATATACACTAGATGAAATTAGTGAAGCATATAAGTATGTTTTATCAGGACATAAAACAGGAAATGTTATTATAACTTTTGATGAAGAAAATAGTTTAAATAAATGAGATATTAACGAAATATAATTACTTATTTTTTACTGTTAAGAACATAAAAAAGGCGTTTCGAAAAAATTTAATTATTGAAAATATGGATGCATAGATAACATTTTAGATGACTATAAAAATCTTAGTAATAATTATGTAAAAAATCTCTATAAAAAATCCATCACATTTCGAATGTAGGAAATGTGATGGAGAAATAATTTAATTGATTTTATTTTTTAGCTGCGATAACAGAAAGTTCTACTAAAATATAATCTCTAGCCAATTTTGATTCGACACAAGCACGTGCAGGTTCGTGACCTTCGTCAACCCAAGCGTCCCAAACTTCATTCATTTCATCAAACATACTAATGTCTTTTAAATAGATAGTTGTAGATAAAATATGGTGTTTATCAGAACCATATTCGTCTAATAAATTTTCGATTTTTTCTAAGACAACAGCTGTTTGTTCTCTAATATTCTTTTCTGCATCACCACAGGTTTGACCACATAAATATAATGTATCGTTATGTTCTACAACTCTGCTCATTCGTCCAGTACCTTCATATCTTTTAATCATAAAAACCTCCTTTTTAATCTAAACAAATAAATACAATAAAAAATTAGTTATAATGAAAAAAACAAAAACATAGGATTTTCCATTAAGCACTTTCTCTTGGAAAGATCTTTTACTTGCCGCTAGTTGCTTAGCATTGGAATTAAATAAACTAAGAATAGGGTTCGCTTTGATAACATTAAACATATCAAAGATGAAAAATGCAAGACCGATGATTCCCCAAGTAAAAAAATATGTTTGATGATCTGTGATTCCTAATCGGAAATAAAATGCAATTTCAAGTAATAAAAAAACAATAACTATTCGATGTTTTTTAAAAAAGTCCATCTGAACACATCCTTTCAAAAAACATTATATCATAAAATACTCGTCATCATAGGGTAATCTTTTTCAACACCGCCATTTACATTTTTAATGCCTGTGTGTAAAAAGGAGCTCCTTTGAATAATAGTATTACCATATTTTTGTCGCAATTCATCAACAGTTGAATCAAGCCTTCTTAAGGACTCTTCATTTTTATTATCCCAAATGGATAATTGTTTTTCATCATTATCAATTAAGTCAGATACTCGAACACCTAGGTGTCGAATAGGGTCTTTCTTCCATGAATCTTCAAATAATCTTCTAACTTCATTAAAAATATCATTTGTTAAATCCGTTGAGTAGTAAATTTTTCGTTGGTGGGAATAACTAATGAGTTCATTATTCTTAATAGTTATTGCAACTAATTGACACATCTTATTTTTATCACGCAGACGCATAGAAACCATTTCAGTCAAAGAAAGCAAATAAAGCAAAGCTTCTTCTTTCGTATCAATATCGTAGGGGATTGTAGTTGAGTTACCAATACTTTTAACATCATCGTATTTAGCCAAACTAATTTGCGACTCTTCAATACCATTAGCATATTCCCAAATTAATTTTCCGTGGGACTTTAAATGGTATTTGAGACTAGATAAATTAGATTTTGCTAAATCACCAATAGTAAAAATACCTAATTGATTGAGTTTAGGCAATGTTTTACGACCAACCATAAATAAGTCATCTACAGGCAAAGGCCAAAGTTTATTCGGTATTTCTTCTGGAAACAAAGTATGAACTTGATCTGGTTTTTTTAAGTCAGACGCCATTTTTGCTAAGAGTTTATTAGTTGAAACACCAACATTAACTGTAAAACCAAGTTCTTTTTTTATACGATTTTTTATGGTGTGTGCCACCTCTATGGGTTCACCAAACAATCGTCTACTATCAGTAAAATCAATAAAGCACTCATCAATTGAAAAACGTTGAATATTAGGAGAATATTCTTTTAAAATTTCTAGTAATGCATTAGAAGCTCTAATATATATTTCATAAGAAGGTGCGACGACTTCTAAGGTAGGACACTTTTGAAGGGCATCTCTTAAGGATTCGCCAGTTTTAATATTGTATTTCTTTGCGGGTATGGATTTTGCTAAAACAATTCCGCGTCTTGTTTTAGGATTTCCCCCAATAATTGAAGGAATATTTCTTAAATCAATTTTTGCCCCATGTTGTAAACGATAGGTTGCTTCCCAAGATAAAAAAGCTGAATTAACATCTACTAAAAAGAAAATTTTCTTATGCATTTGATGCCTCCTTTCACTTACCATTATACCGAACATGTGTTTATTTAGCAAGTTAAATATAAATATAAAGAAAGTATTAATTTTAGTTAAAAGCCTTGCACAAGTGTAATTAAATGCTTATAATATATATGGATAAAAAGGAGAAAAATTATGGCAATTATTGTAAAAGATTTAAAAAAATACTATCGTGTAGGTGAACAAGTAGTAAAAGCCTTAAGAGGGATTGATTTAGAAATAGAACAAGGGGAAATCTGTTGTATTTTAGGGACTTCTGGTTCTGGAAAATCAACTTTTCTTAACTTAATGGCTGGATTAGAAAAACCAACCCGTGGGGAAATACATATTAAAGATGAAAACATTGCTACAATGAATGAAAAAGAACTAGCGTTGTTTCGTCAAAGGAATATAGGGTTTGTTTTCCAATCATACAACTTGTTGACTTCATTAACAGCTTTAGAAAATGTTGCATTACCATTAACCTTTAGAGAAATACCAAAAAAGAAACGAGAGATTGAAGCCTTTAAAATTCTATCAAAGGTTGGCTTAAAAACCCATGTTTTACATAAACCGACACAGCTTTCTGGTGGTCAAAGACAAAGAGTGGGAATTGCAAGGGCTTTTGTAGGTAATCCGGAAATAGTTTTTGCTGATGAACCCACTGGAAATCTTGATTCAAAAACCTCAAAGGAAGTATTAGAGTTAATATTAGATATTACAAAGGAAAAAAATATCACTTTAATTATGGTTACACATAACAAAGGCCTAGCGCAATATGCAGACAAAGTAGTTTATATACTAGATGGAAAAATTCAACGCATTGAAAAACAAAATAGGGAACATGATATCAGGAGGTATGAACATGAAGAAGAATAAATTTATTATATTAACACTAGGCATCCTACTTATTTTTAGTAGTTTGGTTTCTTTCACTGCAACAAATGATTACATAACAAAAAGCTACAGCGTTAACAAAAGTGAAATTAATAGGAACGATACATTCACTCTGACTTTAACATTTTCTAGTAATATTACTGCTGGAGATGATGCAGATTATATGGTCATTACGAATGATAATTTCGTAGCTCAAGATGGTTTAACGAAAAGAAAAATTAATACTAATCCACTCGAAATTAATTTAGAATATGTGGGACAAAGCAATACTTTTACATTTGATGTTTTTCAAAATGATGGTACAAAAACAGGCTCTGAAACCATCAATATAGTAGAAGCCCAAGAATATTCCTCTTCAGGAGGTTCAAGCAGTTCAAGGGATACATCATCTTATTTACCAGTTTTCCAAATTTCTGAAGACTATGATCAGGAAACTTTAATCGCTGGGGATAAAGTTGAACTAGAAGTGCCAATTGAAAACGTTGGCACACATTCTGGTAAAAACGTTACAGTAACACTAGATTTGACAGAAGGGCCCTTTGTAAGAAAAAACGAAATTTCAACGACAATTAGCCGTATTTCAAAAGAAGCTATTGAATCAGCTGAATTTAACTTAGAAGTTTCAAAACTTGCAACAAATAAAGTTTATAGAATTCCATTAACTATTAGTGGAAGCAATGTTTTTGGGGATTCAGCGGAAAGTGTTCAAGGGTTCTATGATGTAAGAATATACAACAGTAACCAATCACCAGAAATTGGCGTCTATGACATGGAATTTAGAGGAGAAATTTCTCAAGACAACGCAGGAATTATTTTAGACCTTAAAAACTTTGGAACAATGAAAGCTTATGATGTCTCCGTAACTATGGAAGGCTTTAGTAAAGATGGTATTCGATTGTATCAAGATATAGCAACAAAGAATATTTTAGAAATTCAAGGTGGTAAGAGTGAAAAAGAATATTTTAAAATCACAGCCGATAAAAGTCTTACCAGTGGTACCTATGAATTAACTGCTAAAATTGAATATTATGATGAAGAAGGGAATCAGTATACTAAAGATGTACCAGTTTATGTTCCTTTAGATGGAATCAATGCATCAGATATTGATTTAGTGGTATCTAACTTAACATATGATCGTGAGATTACAACAGGTAGAGATTTGAATATTACATTTGATCTAGAGAATAAAGGGGCAATTGATTTTGAAAAAGTAGAAATTGAATTAGATTACCCAAGTCAAATGATTTCTAAAACACCTAAGAAAATTATATTAGAGGACTTTCAGTCTGGGACTCAGTCAAAGGGTAATTACACAATTTTAGTGGACGAAAAAGTATCTTCAGATAATTATAATTTCTTTGTTAAAGTAAAAGCTTATCCTGATGCATCTAATTCAGAAAACTTTTATACAGAAGAACAGTATTTTGGTGTTTTTGTTAAAGGTGGTAGTGAAAAAGGTAGACCGAAGTTAATAGTTGATAATTATTCCTTTGAAGGTGAAAATGTTCTAGCAGGTGAAGAATTTCCATTAAAATTATTTATAAAAAATACAAGTGATACCCAAAGTGTTAAAAACATTAAAGTGAGCTTCTCATCAGCAGATAATGTTTTTATGCCAGTGAATGCATCCAGTTCATTCTTTATTGATGGCATTGGTAGTAACCAAATTCATGAAAAAGAAATTATCTTAAAAACAAAGAGAGATGCTTCTGTTAAAAGTTATAATTTAACGGTTAAAATGGAATACGAAGATTCTGAAGGAAATGCTTATGATAGCGAGGGGATGCTTTACAGTGAGTCAGATGATTTATCTATTTCTGTTTTACAGCCCATTCGTTTAGAAACTTCGGATATAATGTTACCTAATCAATTCTTTGTAGGTACACCAGCGAACTTAGAAGTAGAGTTTTATAATATGGGGCGTTCATCAATGAACAATATGATGGTTAAAGCAGAAGGAGATTTTGATCTTCAAAATGCAAGTTACTTTAAAGGCACATTCCAAGAAGGCGGGAATGACTATTTTAGTACAACGATTATTCCAACAAAGGAAGGCCCGGCAGAAGGAAAAATAATATTTTCCTTTGAAGATGCAATTGGGAATGTTTCTGAAATTGAAGAAACATTTACTATAAATGCAATGCCAGCAGCGGAGATGCCACAAAATGATTTTGGTCCAGGTGGAAGACCAGATATGCCTAATCCAAATGAAATGGAAGATCCGAACCAAGGGCCTAATAAATTGATATTGATTGGTTTAGCACTTTTAGTTGGAATCATAGCATTGGTTGTATTTTTAAAGAAAAGAAAAAAGAGAAAACTTAAAAAATTAATGGAGTTTGATGATATAGATGACAAATAGAGATTTATTGGCTATGGGATTTAATAATTTGAAGCGTCGTAAAATGAGAACATTTTTAACGGTTCTTGGCGTTATTATTGGCGCAGCTTCAATTATTGTTATGTTATCCCTCGGTATAGGTATGAATAGAAATTTCATGCAAAATATCGAGCGCATGGGAAGTTTAAATGTAATTGATGTATCACCAGAGTATAATTTCGAAAATGGGACATCAACGAAGGAAGCAACTTTAGATGATATTGCTGTTGCAAAATTTGAAGCTTTAGAAAATGTGGATGCTGTTATGCCAATGTTAAATAAACATACAAGAATTAAAGCCGGTCGCTTAGAAGGCTATGTAAACATTTTCGGTATTGATTTAGAAGCAATGGAGGCCTTTGATTTTAAAGTATCAGAAGGTTCATTACCAACAGAATTTGGTAAAAATGAAATAGTTTTTGGGTCAAATGTATCCAATCAATTTCATGATCCAAAATCACGAAGTAGGTACGGTAATAACCAACAAGTTAATTTGCTAGAAACACCTTTAAAGTTGATACCACAAACCATGGAGGTAAATGGTCAAAGACCAAGAGGCATAAATATTACACCTGTAGGTATTCTAGAAGTCTCACAAGGGGAAAAAGACTGGTCAGCATATATGGATATTAACGATTTAGAAAAAATATATGAAGACATTGAGAGAAGAACTGAGAATAGAGACCGACGTAACGAAGAAGAGGATAAGTATCAAAATGTAAAAGTTAAAGTCGAAGATATTGAGAAAGTTTCAGAAGTGAGTGAAACCATCAATAATATGGGTTTTAGAGCTTGGTCACTCAACGATATGCTCGAAGGTATGAAAAGTACGTATGCAGGCATTCAGGCAGTTTTAGGTGGTATTGGTGGTGTGTCATTATTTGTTGCAGCCATTGGAATCACGAATACTATGGTAATGTCCATTTATGAACGAACCAAAGAAATTGGAATTATGAAAGTTATTGGTGCGGAACTAAAAGACATTAAAAGACTATTTTTATTTGAAGCGGCAATGATAGGCTTCATTGGAGGTATTATAGGATTACTTCTTAGTTTTGGACTAAGCAATCTAATCAATCAAGTCGCTGGTTCTATGATGGGTGGCGGTATGGGAATGCCTGTTCAAGAAATATCATATATTCCTCTTTGGCTATATTTAGCTGGCCTAGGCTTTTCTACTTTTGTTGGGATAGTTGCCGGTTATTATCCGGCAGTTAAAGCAATGAAGTTAAGTGTTTTAGACGCGATACGCACAGAATAGTTATTTGAAATTTTTTGTTATTTTCGATATAATATTGGTATATATAAAATCAAGTGATAATAGTTTGAGATTATGAATTAAGAGGTGATTTTATGGATGAGAACAATAATACTATAGAAAATAAAGAAGAAATCAATTTTATTTTAACAGAAGACGAACCTGATGAAGAATTAGATGAAAGAATTTCAAGAGATTCTACTAGTAATACTAAAATTATATGGCCTAAAGTAGTGGCAATCGTTTTAATATTTGCAGTAATTGGTGGCATGGCTATTGGTGCAGGTTTAGGTCTAGTGAATCATTATTTTCTTGCCGAAGAATCAACACCTGTTGAAGAAATAGCTGTTGCTGAACAGCCAGTTGAAGAAATTGTAAAAGAACTTGTATTAGCTCAAGACGAAATGAACACAGTGCAAGTCGTTGACAATATCGATGAAAGCATTGTTGGTATTACATCTAAAATACAATACACAGATTGGTTTAACAATCCCCGTACAACAGAAGGTTCTGGTTCTGGCGTTATTTTTAAGAAAGATGATGACTACATGTATATTTTAACAAATAATCATGTAATCGATGGAGCCAATGAACTCTTAGTCGAAATACTACCAGATGAGTTTGTAGCAGCTGAAATAATTGGAAGAGATGCTTTATCAGATTTAGCTGTGATTGCAATAGAGAATAAAGCAGACTACTCTACTATTAAACCCGTTGAATTTGGGGATTCTGATGCTTTAAAACCAGGGCAGAAGGTTATTGCCATTGGTAACCCATTGGGTTATAATAAGACAGTAACCGTTGGTGTTATTAGTGCTCTTGAACGAGAATTAGATGCAAATAATGAATTTCATCTCATTCAAACAGATGCAGCAATTAATCCAGGTAATAGTGGTGGTGCACTTGTGGATAGTCGTGGAAAGCTTATTGGCATAAATACAGCAAAAATTAGTGACACAGCTGTTGAAGGGATTGGTTTTGCAATACCTGTAAATGAAGCAAAGCCAGTATTAGATGAAATACTAAAACAGGGTTTTGTCTCAAGACCTTATCTAGGAATCTATGGTCGGGAAGTAAACGAAGAAATATCAGAGTTATATGAGATACCAATGGGTATTTTTGTAAGTGAAATAATACCTGATACAGGTGCAGCCAATTCGGATTTAAGAGTTCAAGATATCATTATTGGTATTGATAATAAAAAGATATTTACCATGGAAGACTTATCTGACATTTTACAAAATTATGATGTTGGAGATGTAATAACATTAAAGGTTATTCGAGAGGGCGAAAGAAAAATTGAAATAAAGGTTGTATTAACACAAAGAAATACAAACTAAAAAAATCCCCATTTGGGGATTTTTTTGGTTTTAATATTTATTATTGGCTTGCCAATATAAATCACTATTAAAGTCAGAGATATCATCACAAAATTCTTCAAAAACTTCTCGTTCCAACTTTAATACTTCATCAAAAGTCTTCTTATTCTTAGGATAGCCTAAAGTCATTCTCTTTTCAATATAACTCTCTTTAATATCATTCACACTTCGAATGAGTTCTGTTTCTTCATCGATAAAACCAAATGTCTTATATGTTTCATAGATGGCTAGTACATATTGCGGTTCTAGACCTGTTATTTCTTCAATTCTTTCTTTCGTTAGTTTTGTCATTGGATTATAAGAAGCCAATTGACTAACAATAGCTAAATTAATACCTACATCTACGTTAATATCAAAATCATTAAAAGATACATTTATATATAGTTCTCTTGCATCATAATCAGCTAAAAACTTATAATTAAATGTCACATGTGATTTATGAAGATTGGGAATTCTTTCTCGAAATTTTTTATCTTCTTTTTTTTCTTTAAGTTCATTAAAATCAATTACATTACTCATTAAAATCCTTTCTCTAATTACCTAAAATTAATAATACCACATGAAATAATGAAATACAAATTTGCCTTAGAAAATCATATCTATACTAGAAAAAGAGATTTTTTCATGTTAATATGTTATATAGAGAATAAATGGAGGGAAAATGGAATTATTTATTACAGATTTAGACGGTACATTGCTTAGAAAAGACAAGAGTATCTCTAAATATTCAGTTCATACCTTAAATGAGTTAATAAAAAAAGGACATAAAATTTCTGTAGCAACTGCTCGAAGCTTAAGTTCTGCTAAAGCAATTTTAGAACCGTTAAACTTAAACATACCAATTGTTTTAAACAACGGTGGCTTTATTTTTGATCCTGTAGCAAATAAAAATTTAGTTGCCAATTACATGTCTAATAAAATAACTGAAACCATTGTAGAAAAGAGCTTGGAGAAGGGATTAAATCCCTTTGTACATTTAGAAGATAACTCAATTAATCAATTGTATTATTCAGGATTATTTAATCATGGTGAGAAAGATTATTATGAATCCAGAATGAAAGCTAAAGATAAAAGATTTAAAGAAGTTAAAGCATATGATTTTAATAATAAAAAAATTATCACTATATTTTTTATAGGAAAAGAGAAAGAACTTACAAGTATGTATAATTATTTAAAAGAAAATTTTAGTAGTTTGCAGTACCATTTGTTTTTAGATGTTTATTCGAACTATTATTGGTTAGAAATCAATCATCTAAATGCTACAAAGAAAAATGGTATAAACTTTTTAAAAAAGCACTTAGAAATTGACAAGGTCACATGTTTCGGAGATAATTTAAATGACATTTCCATGTTTGAAGTATGTGAAGAAACTTACGCCGTTGAAAATGCTCATGTGAAATTAAAAGAGATAGCAATGGGGATTATTGATAGTAATGAGAACGATGGTGTAGCAAAATTTATAGAAAGTAAGGTGGTTAGATGAAAAAGAAGCTAGTAGTTTTAGGAATTGTTTTTTTATTATTTTTTGGCATCAGTGCAAGTTTTGGTGTTGAAGTAAGAGTATCCCTTAAATTGAATGATCAATATATTGAAAGTGACGAACCAAATATATTAATAACCGATACAACATACTTAGTGGCTAGGAGTTTAGTTAATGCCCTTAGCTACACAATTGAGTGGAATGGTGAAGAGAGAAAAGTAACAATTTTAACTGATGAAAAAGAAATTGAATTTGTAGTTGATGAGAATCTTCTATATGTTAATGATGAAATCATTGAAATAGATCAGAAACCATTTATTAGAAATGGGAGAACTTATCTCCCTCTTAGAATTGTAGCAGAACACTTAGGATGTACTATTGAGTTTAATCAAGATATGTACACGGTTAACCTCTCTAAAGAAACAGTTGAGGAAATTCCAGAAGAGTTGACTTATACACCAAGTTATACAGAAGAAGATCTAAAATGGCTTTCCAAAATAGTTGAAGTAGAAAGTTCTCACAACGATTTAGAAATGATGTTAGCTATTGCAAATGTTGTGAACAATCGTGTAGAAGATGAAAGATTTCCAAGTACTGTTAAAGATGTAATTTTCGAAGTAAATACACATGTTCAATTTCCACCAGCTCATAAGGATAGCTTTCCTACAGTAGAACCAAGTTTATACAGTAAAATTGCTTCAAAGAATGCTTTAGAAGGAAAAAACAATATTGGTAATGCGTTGTTCTTTAATAACCAACCTTTTAAATCAAAATCAGATGATCTAATAGAAATAATCAACGGCGAATACTTTTACGAATAGGAAGTGAATAGATGACCGTAGAAAACATTTTAATAAATGATGAAAATAAAGTTTTGGCTGAACCAATTATCTATGAAGTTATTCGTGTCATTCATGAAAAACCATTATTCTTAAAAGAACACTTAGAAAGAATGGCTTCATCCTTAAAGTATTATTCAACGGTACCATTAGATTTTAGTTTAATTGAAGAAAGAATATTTAAAGTTATTGAAAAGAATAGTATCATCAATCAAAACATTAGAATTGAAGTAGGTAATATAACAAAGGACTCCTTTGCATATAAGATTTTTCCAGTTGAGAGTTTTTATCCAAGTAGAAAAGTTTATGGGGAAGGCGTTACCGTTGTTACAGCTTTAAAAAACAGAAAAAACCCGTTAATTAAAGCAAAAGACCTTTCGTTTAAAGGGTATGTTAATGAAATATTAGAAACTACAAAGGCCTTTGAGGTCATTCTTAAAGATGAAAAGAATAAACTCCATGAAGGCAGTCGGTCGAATCTTTTTTTCATTAACAATAATTTAGTGATTACTTCTAAAAAAGGAGATGCTTTAGAAGGGATTACTTTGAAAAATGTAATTAAAGTAATAGAAGATAGTGATTATAAATTTCAAAGAAAAGATATTTATATGAAAGATTTAGAAAATTTAGATGGTGCATTTATAACAGGCACTTCTATTGATATTTTACCAATTAAAAAAATTGATAAAATACTTTATAACTCAGCGGATAATCCAGTAATTCTGGATTTAATGGATAAATTTAAAAAATTAAAATTAAAAGACATTGGGGGAATGTAAAATGGGTGTTAAAGAAAGATTTTTAAAATATGTTAAAATTGATACACAATCAAATGAAAGTAGCAAGACAACTCCAAGTACAAAAAAGCAATTTGATTTATTAAATCTTCTAAAAGAAGAATTAAAAGAAATTGGTATGGATGATGTTACCTTAGATGAAAATGGTTATTTATTCGCTACGTTAGAAAGTAATGTAGGTTATGAAGTACCGACAATAGGATTTATTGCCCATGTAGATACAGCGCCTTCATTTAATGGGAAAAATGTTAATCCTCAAATCATTGAAAACTATAATGGGAAAGATATTGTTTTAAATGAAGAAAAAAATATTGTTCTAAAAACTAGTGATTTTCCAGAGATTTTACCTTATGAAGGACAAGAGATTATTACAACAGATGGTACATCATTGCTTGGTGGTGATGATAAAGCAGGTATTGCTGAAATAATTGAAGCTTTAAAATATATTATCGATAATAATCTAGACCACGGTACTCTAAAGGTTGCTTTTACACCTGATGAAGAAATCGGTAGAGGTGCAGACAAATTTGATGTAAAAGCCTTTGGCGCAGATTATGCTTATACAATGGATGGTGGCGAACTAGGAGAGTTAGAGTTTGAAAACTTTAATGCAGCATCAGCAAAAATAATTATTAATGGTGTAAATGTCCATCCTGGTAGTTCAAAAAATAAAATGAAAAATGCTTTACGTATCGGAATGGCATTAGATCAATTATTACCTGAGTTTGAAAGACCTGAATACACAGAAGGTTATGAAGGCTTTTTTCATATTTTAAATATGAAAGGTGATGTCGAAAAGCTAAATATGCACTATATTATTAGAGACCATTCTAAAGAGGCCTTTGAAAAGAAAAAGCAATTGCTAGTAGATGCTGTAAATTATCTAAATAAAAAATATGGTGAACATACTGTTATTCTTGATTTGGAAGATTCTTATTATAATATGAAGGAAAAAATTATGCCCGTTTACCATATCGTTGAAAAAGCAAGTGAAGCGATGAAAGCTGTTGGAGTAGAACCAATTGTTGTACCAGTACGTGGTGGAACGGATGGATCAAAATTATCTTATATGGGATTACCAACACCTAATATTTTCACTGGTGGCCATAATTACCATGGTAAATTTGAATTCATTCCAACAAAATCTATGGAAAAAGCAGTAGAAGTTATTGTTAAGATTGTAGAATTGAGTTTAGATTAATGACGTTATACGAAAAAGCTGTTAACTTAATAGAGGAAGCCGAACACTTAGTTGTATTTACTGGTGCAGGGATTTCAATTGAAAGTGGCATACCAACTTTTCGTGGAGAAAATGGTTTATGGGAAAAGTATGATATGAATTATTTAACTTTAGATTATTTTTATAATTCCCCAGCTGCTTCATGGGTCTTTAATAAAAAGATATTTTATGAGACATTTGTAGGCAAAAAACCAAACATAGCACATTTAGCTCTTAGTCAATTAGAGTCCTATGGTATTGTTAAGTCCATTATAACCCAAAACATAGATAATATGCATACTTTAGCCGGCAGTAAACAAGTAATTGAGTTCCACGGCAATGCAAGATTTGCTATTTGCACAAAATGCAATAAAAAATATACAATTGATGATCAGTTAATAAGTGATTTACCACCAAAGTGTAATGATTGTCGTGAGGTTTTGAAGCCAGATTTTATTTTTTTTGGTGAATCATTAGATGAAAGAGTCTATAATCAAGCATTTGATGAAGCTGAGAAGGCTGACCTTGTTTTAGTTATTGGTACAACTGGTATTATTCGTCCAGCTTCTAATGTACCAATTTATGCAAAAGAAACAGGTGCCAAAATAATAGAAATCAATCCTGAAGCTTCAGAATATACAAGTGATATCACTGACGTTTTTATTAATGAAAAAGCAACTATCGCTATGAGTGAAATACTAGAGTTGATTAAAGAAAGGACGAGAGTTCATGCGAAAGAATAATCCAGTAAAAAAAGTAGCAGCTATTCATGATTTATCTGGCTTTGGCCGATCATCATTAACGGCGATCATACCAGTTTTATCAGTTATGGGTATTCAGGTATGTCCTGTACCAACTGCTGTTCTATCAACGCATACTGGTGGATTTGATGGTTTTAGTCTTGTGGATTTAACCGATTCAATGGATGATTATATTGATCATTGGAAAAAAATAAATTTAGAGTTTGATTGTGTTTATAGTGGTTTTTTAGCCTCGATAAAGCAAATTGATATTGTTTCGAAAGCCATTGATATTTTTGGTGATGATGAAAATTTCATTGTTGTTGATCCTGTTATGGGTGATGATGGTGAACTTTACCAAACGATGGATAATGAAATGGTTGATGCGATGAGAGAACTTATTAAAAAAGCAGATATTATTACACCTAATTTTACTGAGGCGGCATATCTTTTAGATAAGGAATATACATTGAATATTAATGAAATAGAGATAAAGGATTGGTTAAAAGCCTTAGCTGATCTAGGTCCAGAAATTGTTATACTAACAAGTGTACCTAATCCATCTAAAAGCAAAAAAACGAGTGTCATTGCATATAATAAATCAGATGATATTTTTTGGAAGGTTAGTTGTACCTATATTCCAGCACATTATCCGGGTACTGGAGATGCTTTTACAAGTGTTATTATCGGGAGTCTATTACAAGGTGATAGTTTACCAATTGCTTTAGAACGTGGGGTACAATTTATTACGACAGGTATCAAAGCAAGTTTTGGATTTGATTATCCTAAAAGAGAGGGCATTCTTTTAGAAAGAGTGCTGGATACATTAGATGCACCAGTAATTGCTGGTAGTTACGAAATGATGAAGTAAAAAGGAAGATTGATAAAATTGTTGAAATATTTTATTTGGGACTTTGATGGGACACTTGTTGATACTTATCCTAGTATGTCAATTGCTTTTCAAAGGGCCTTAAAAAATGAAGGTATAAATGCGTCAGAAGAAGAAGTCTTAAGATTATTAAAACAGTCTTCTAAACATGCCTTAGCATACTACAATTTAGATAAATCATTTAAAAAGAAATGGAAAGCTATTGAAGAAAGGGTTGATAAAGCACAAAGTCAACCCTTTCAGGGCGTTTTAGAAGTGTTGAATCTTATTGTAAATAATGGCGGAGAAAATTATATTGTTACCCATAGAGATGAAACAACTTATGAGTATTTGAAATTTCATCAAATGCTTAGCTATTTTACTGATGTTATTACTATTGAAAAGGCTAATCAAAGAAAACCACATACAGATTTATTTGATCAGATTATTGCTAAGAATAAAATTATTCCTAGTCAATGCCTTAGCATAGGTGATCGTATTTTAGATATGATTCCATCGAAGGCTCTAGGATTAAAAACATGTTTTTATAATCCTAAAGGGTTAGATCATGAAGTGGCCGTTGATTATGAGATTAAGGAATATAAGAGACTTGAAGAGATATTAAGAAAAAATTTTAATAGATAACTTTTGAAGGGAGATTTATGAAAATTGGATTTGATGCTAAAAAATATTTAGAAGATCAATCAAAATATATTTTAGAACGTGTGAATGATTATGACAAGTTATACTTAGAATTTGGTGGGAAACTACTTTTCGATATGCATGCCAAACGTGTATTACCAGGCTTCGATCCAAATGCGAAAATAAAATTGTTACACAAGTTAAAAGAGAAAACTGAGATAATCATTTGTGTTTATGCTGGAGATATTGAACGCAATAAAATCCGAGGAGATTTTGGAATAACATATGATGTAGATGTTTTAAGAATGATAGATGATTTAAGATCCTATGAGTTAGATGTAAACAGTGTTGTGATTACAAGGTATGATGAGCAACCATCAGCTCGTATGTTCATGAATAAATTAAAAAGACGAGGCATTAAAGTCTATACCCATGAATTTACAAAGGGCTATCCTACAGATGTAGAGACAATTGTTAGTGAAGAAGGTTATGGGAAGAATCCTTATATTGATACCAGTAAACCAATTGTCGTCGTAACAGCACCAGGTCCTGGCAGTGGAAAGTTAGCAACCTGTTTAAGCCAGATGTATCATGAACATCAAATGGGTCGCGAAGTTGGTTATTCTAAGTTCGAGACTTTTCCTGTATGGAATGTGCCATTAAAACATCCTTTAAATATAGCTTATGAATCTGCTACAGTGGATTTAAAAGATGTCAATCTAATAGACTCCTTTCATCTAGATGCTTATGATGAAGTGACCGTAAATTATAATAGAGATATTGAGACTTTTCCTGTTCTTAAAAGAATTATAGAGAAAATTACTGGAGAGCCATCAGTTTATAAGTCTCCGACAGATATGGGGGTAAATCAACTAGGTTATAGTATTATTGACGATGATATTGTTCGTGAAGCATCAAAACAAGAAATTATCAGACGATATTTTAAAACTGGTTGTGAATATAAAAAAGGTCACGCTGATTTAGAGACCTACCAAAGAGCTGAATTAATAATGGAAGAGTTAGATCTTACTGGAGAAGATAGAAGTGTTGTTATACCTGCTAGAGAACGATCAAACAAGATACAAGAAAAATCAGAAAGTGTAAAGATATGTCCAGTTGTGGCTTTAGAAATGAAAGATGGTAAAATTATTACAGGGAAGAATTCAAAGACAATGAATGCCGCAGCTGCAGTATTATTAAATGCAGTCAAGTATCTTTCAAATATTGATGACGATATTCACTTAATATCACCGGCTTCTCTTAATCCTATTAGTCAATTAAAAGATTCTATTTTTAATGAAAAAAGTACTGTATTAAACTGTGAAGAAGTATTAATTGCATTAAGCATTAGCGCCACTGCAAATCCTGTTGCAAAAATTGCTTTGGAGAAATTACCTGAGTTAAAGAATTCTCAGGGACATTCAACAACAATTCTAAGAAACAATGATGAACAAGTTTATAGAAAATTAGGAATTGATATAACATCTGATCCAGAATATCCTAGTGAAAGCTTATTTTACTAGAATAGTGACAGAAATTATAGAATCAAATTGAATAAGGGATGATTAAATGTTATTGATAAGTAAAAATGGGTATACTACTAAATGGGGTGTACAACATGAATAAAATATCCCATGAGGAACATTTATTTTTAAAAGAAATTATTAAGAAAACATTGAAATCTATCGAAGACAGCAAAGATGAAATCTTCGGTATTGTTAACCATGTAAAAGATGAACTGAAGCGGATAAAAACGGATTTGACTGATGTTAGAAATGAAACAGAAGAAATAATTGAATCTGTAGATCGTTATGAATTGAAAGATAGACTCGCACGTAGAAGATTATCTATTGTAAGTCAAGATTTTGAAAATTTTACTGAGTCTGATATTAAAAAGGCATATGAAAATGCTAATGAAATAAGACTAAAGTATCATCAACTAAAATTTAAAGAATCTCAATTAATTGAAAGAAGAAATGATTTAGAAAGACAACTAATTAATACGAAAAAGATTTTACAAAATGGTGAAACTTTAATTGGTAAGATTAACGTTGTTTTTGATTACTTATCCCAGGGCGAAGCAAAGAGTTATGAAAATGGAAAAACATCTAAAGAAGAAAAAATTAATTTAGCCATACAAATGCTTGAAGCAAGAGAACAAGAGAAAAAGAGAATTTCTAGAGAAATTCATGATGGGCCGGCACAATCTTTATCAAGTATTGTCTTTCAAGCAGAGATTTGTAGTAGTATGATTAAGAAAGATATTAATAGAGGATTAGAAGAAATAGAAGTTTTAAAAGAAACTGTTAAGAAAACATTAGAAGAAATTCGTGGTATTATTTATGAGTTAAGACCCATGTCAATAGATGACATTGGATTAATTCCAACAATTAAAAAAATGGTGAAAAACTTTGAAAAGAGTGAGAAAATAAAAGTTAATATCAAAACTGGTAAGGTGAAACAAGAATTAGATCAGTTCATTGAATTAACTGTTTTCAGGATTATTCAAGAGATTCTTAATAATATTAAAAAGCATGCAAAGGCTACAAAAGTCGATATTCAAATATCCTTTGGAACAGTTTTTATGACTTTGAGAGTTGAAGATAATGGTGTAGGTTTTAATGTTGAAGAAACGCTTTCAAAGATAAAAGAAGAAGGTATGAATTATGGACTAATTGGTTTAATCAATCGAGTAGAGGAAATTCTAGGAGAAATCACAATTGAATCTAAATTATCAAAAGGTACAAAGATTTATGCAAAAATACCAATTAGTAAGGATGTGATGCTAGATGAAATCAAAGTTGATTAGAATCATTATAGCAGATGATCATAAATTAATAAGGGAAGGTATTAAAAAACTGCTCAAGTTTAATGAAAAAGTAAAGATTGTTGGTGAAGCGTCAAATGGAAATGAGACCCTTGAACTTGTTGAGTTTTTAAAACCAGATATTTTAATATTAGATTTAAATATGCCAATTAAAAGTGGTTTACAAGTATTAGAAGAAGTAAAAGATAATAATCAGGAAGTTAAAGTTATTTTGTTAACCATTAATGATGACCCAGAGACTCTACAAAAAGCATTAGATTTAGGGGCTGACGGTTATATTTTAAAGGATTCTAACCCTAATAAGTTTGACGAAATCATAGAAAGTATTTTAGATAATGAAACATATATCGATAAAAGACTTGTAAATCTTCTAGTAGATATTTATAAAAAGGACCATCAAGTAGATAAAAATAAATTTCATGAATTAACCAATCGAGAAGTTGAGGTATTATATTACTTATCTAATGGCTATACAAATAATGAGATTGCTTTGGAATTATTTATTACTGAAAAAACTGTCAAGAACTATGTTACAAGTATTTATAGTAAGTTAAATGTGAACAATCGTGTAAAAGCTGCACTGTATGCAATTGAGAATCATATCGAAAAGTACCTTCCAGAGTAATTATTATGAATTGGAGGTTTTTATGAAAAACCAATGGCTATGTTTGGTTTATTTCAAAATAAATAGAAACCAAGGACAAAGTATGCTTGAATATGTTTTAGTCATTGGTTTAATTGCTTTAGCAGTAATTTTTGCTGTTTCTAACTTTGGTGACGCATTACTTGATTTTTATACTGCAGTCAAAGATACACTACTAGGTTTATAATAAAAAAACTATATGCTTATAATTAAGTGGCTAGACAAACCAAGAAATTGAATTATTTCTTGGTTTTTTTGTGCTATTTATAAATATGTGACTAAAGTCCTATAATAATGTGACTATTCCCTTTACGAAAAATTTACATTAGGGTTTATTATTGAGTTAACAAAGAAAGTAAAACAAAAATATAAAGAATTTATTTAAAGGAGATGAGAAATTATGTTAAATTTTGTGACAAGTTTAATAGCTACTATGAATGGTAAATTGAATAATGAAGAAGGACAGGGTATGGTTGAATATATCTTGATTATTGCATTGATTGCATTAGTTGTTATATTAGTCTTTCCAGCTGTAAGTACTGCTATTAGTGATGCTTTCCAATCAATTGCTGATAGTCTGTAATGAGTACTTTTAAAAGGCCACTATGGCCTTTTTTAAATTATTTAAAAGATCGAAGAGGTGGCAAATGAATAAAGTGAAAAATATAAAAGGACAGGCAATGGTGGAATTTGTATTGATTTTACCTGTTTTCCTTTTGTTATTACTAGGTATGGCAGACATTTCTCGGGTGATTTCTGCAAATTTCGTACTTGAAAACGCTTCTAGATCTGCAGCACGGGTAGGTGTTATATCTAATAGTGACTCGGAGATAATAACAGCTATAGAAAATGGTACGGACTCCTTAGATGCATCATCAATTACATATACTATTACCCCAACGGAAGGCACAAGAGGTTCCGGAGATGAACTGACAGTGGAAATCAACTATACAGTAGATATTCTTACGCCAATTGTTTCTAATGTACTTGGAAACACAATCCCTGTCAGTGGAAAAACAATTATGCGAGTAGAGTAGGTGAGGTTATGAACATTAACAATGAAAAAGGTAGTGTAACAATTTTATTTGTATTAATTATTACTATAATTATTGGTTTTGTAGGTTTAGCTGTTGATTTTGGACATGCTGTATTAGAAGATGTAAAATTATCAAATGCAATTGATGCAGCCACTCTAGCAGCGGCCCAAGATTTAGATGACGTTTCTAAAGCAACTTTAACAGCGCAAGAGTACTTACACAAAAATAATGTTAATCCAAATGATGTAACAATAACATTCTCTGATAGTAATCATTCTATTAGACTTGAATCTAATGGAACAGTGGATAATAGATTTATGAAACTATTGGGGATCAATACAACTGGTATTGGCGCTTCAGCAAAAGCAACAATTAACCCAATTACTAAAGTATCAGGAGGTATTAAACCCTTTGGTGTGGAGTATTTTGATGTAAAAGACGCTTCAAATTTTGGTAAGCAGTTTACTTTAAAGGCAGGCGCTTCCTCTGATGAAGATTATGGTCCAGGTAATTTTGGTGCATTAGCCTTAGGTGGTACTGGTGCTTCTAACTTAAGATATAACGCACTTAATGGTTATAGTGGTCCAATTGAAATAGGGCAAGAAATAGAGACAGAACCAGGTAATATGGCATCAATCATAAATCCTATTAAACAAATGCTTTCTAGTGACGCTACAAAATTTGAAGATTATTCAGCAACTTCTATGCCAGAAGATTCAATACGTATGTGGGTCGTACCCATGGTAGATTCTTTTGATGTTAATGGTCGTAGTTATGTAAAGGTTGTTGGATTTGCAATGTTTTTTGTTGAAGATATTGGGAAACAATCTGGAAAAACAAATATTAAAGGAAGATTTGTTAAAGGGATTATTCCAGGTGAAATGGGAGAAACACAGCAAGACTTAGGTTTGTATGCAGCAAAATTAGTTGAATAAGAGGTGAAAACATGAGAAATTTAGGTGTATTATTACTAATCATTGCATTGATTATTGCAGGGGTTGTTTCTTACAATATATATTTATATTTAGATACTAATATTGGTACTACTACAGAAGCTGTTGTAGAATACAAGACACATTATGTTGCAAGAAATAATATTGAAGAAAATAGTTTTATAACAGAAGAAATGATTGAGGAAATACAAGTAGTAGAAACTTTCGATACATCAATTTATATTAATAATAAGAAAGAAATCATTGGACAATATGCAAGTTCTGATATTAAAAAAGGTGAAGGTTTCATTAAAGAACGCTTGATTGATTCAGAAAGTTCAAAATTAATCACTTCAATTTCTAAAGGCAAGAGAGCTGTTAGTATATTAGTCACCCAATATACTGCTGTAGCAGACTTAATAAGACCTTCCGATTATGTTGATGTTTTTGTGTTTATACCAGAAAAAACGGTTAATAACATAATTATTAGAGAAAATATTTCAAAACTCATGTTACAGAGAGTGAAAGTTCTTGCAGTTCAGCAAGAAATGTCTAGAGATTATGAAACTGCTGAAGAAGATACACAACGACAGTATTCAGTTACAGTAGAGTTGGAACCACAAGACATTGAGAAAGTTGTTTTAGGCGAAAGCATCGGGCAACTAAAATTAGCTTTAAGATCAATTGATGATACTGGTATTGTTAAAACAAATGGAGAAGTATGGAGAGAATTATTAACAGATAAAGATTTTTATAAAGAATGGCTATATTTTACAGAGAATTCTTCTGGTGCTTCATCTGGTGATTATTTTGCACCACCTGAGGACTATATTGATTATACTGTAAGATATGGTGATACACTAAGAGGTATTGCTGGTAAAATATATGGAGACGAAGATCTTTTTACTTTTATTAAAGAAGCCAATGGTATTGGCAATAGCAATTTAATTATTGCTGGTTCTGTTCTGAAAATCCCAAAATTATCTGAGTAGAGGTGGATTATGGATAAGAAGTTTAAAATTTTAGTAGTAGATGATAATGATATGACAAGAGAATCAATTATCAAGATCATTAGCATGATAGACAACTTCCAAGTCATAGGAGAAGCTGTAGATGGTGTTGATGCCATAAAAAAAACTGAAAAGTTAAGTCCAGATGTTGTATTAATGGATATAAACATGCCTGTTATGGATGGTCTTCAAGCAACTGAAGAAATTAGTAAAAACTATCCACATGTAGTGGTAATTATTATGTCTGTTCAGGACGATTCAGATTACTTAAAAAAAGCCATGTTATCAGGTGCAAAAGAGTATATCTTTAAGCCTTTTAGTACAGATGATTTTGTTAATACTGTTTTAAAAACTGTTGAGAAAGATTTAGAACGAAAATCTAAAATTTCAATTGTAAATAAAGAAAAAAAGAGCGCAGAAATTATATCGGTTTTTTCTGCCAAAGGTGGTACTGGAAAATCAGTATTAGCATTTAACTTTGCTCTTAAATTATCAAAGAAAGAAGGAAATAAAGTTTTACTAATAGATGGTGATTTCTTATTTGGTGATGTGGGTGTATTGGTTGACGAAAAACCAATTAAAACAATCGAGAACCTAGTAGACGATATGGCCTTTGAATCCTACGCAATAATGAAAGAATATATAACAGAGACAAGTTATAATATTGATACTTTATTAGCACCTAAACGCCCAGAAAATGCTGAAAAGATAACTAAAACGAATATTGAAGAAATTCTTAAAATTACGAAAAAAGAATATGATTATATTATTATTGATTTAGGAACAAACTACAATAATTCAACACTTACATTTTTAGATCTTTCAGATCAAATATTTATGATTACTTTAATGGATTTAATGAGTATTAAAAATACTAAAATAGGGATAGATGTTATGAAGTCATTAGATTATGATACGGATAAACTAAAACTAATTGTTAATCAATACAATAAAAAGAATAACATTTCTGCAACTAAGCTAAAGAAATATTTAAACTATGAAGTTTATTTTAAAGTACCGGAAGATCGAAAAATTATTAATGATTCAATTAATATTGGTATTCCCGTAAGTAAAGTAAAAAGTTTTAGAAAAAGTAAATTTGAAAAGGCAATTATGGATTTAGTAGCAATATGTGTATAGAAGGTGATTAAATGTCATTAAATAATAGACTCAAAGGTATTAAAAAAAGCAGTCATGTAGAAAAAGAAAGTCCATATAAGAAAGATAATCCTTATAAAGAGTTAAAAGTAAGAGTTCAAAATAATGTTATTGAAAATATTGATATTGATTTTACCGATGTTAATAAGAATTATGAAAAAAACAAAGATAAAATAGAAAAAACCATACTTGAAGCAGTAGAAAAAGAATCTTTAAATATGACAACTATTCAACGGAACCGTTTAATTTCAGAATTAATGGATGAAATTGTAGGTTTCGGTCCCATAACTTCTTTACTAAATGACCCTGATATAACTGAAGTAATGGTGAATGGACCAGATCAAGTTTATATAGAACGTGAAGGTAAGTTAGTTTTAACCAATGCCAAATTTAAAAATAATGATCATATTTATCATGTAATTAAGAAAATAGTTTCTCCTATTGGGAGAAGAATAGATGAATCTTCACCTATGGTAGATGCAAGATTACCAGATGGCTCACGTGTAAATGCTATTATTCCTCCTTTGGCATTAGATGGGCCATCTATTACCATACGTAAATTTTCTGAAGATCCTTTCACTGTAGATGATCTAGTTAAGTTTGGCACATTAACAAAACAAATGGCAGAATTTATACGTTATTGTATTGAAGGAAAACTAAATGTTATTGTTTCAGGTGGTACTGGTAGTGGTAAGACAACTACTTTAAATGTATTATCGTCATTTATTCCAGATGGTGATAGAATTGTAACGATAGAAGATGCTGCCGAGCTGAAACTATCACAAAGTCATGTTGTACGTCTAGAAACAAGGCCGCCAAATATTGAAGGAAAAGGTGAGGTTTCTATACGTGATTTAGTAAAAAACTCATTACGTATGCGTCCAGATCGAATCATTGTTGGTGAGGTTAGAGGCGGAGAGGCTTTAGATATGCTTCAAGCCATGAATACAGGACACGATGGTTCCCTTACAACAGGCCATGCTAACTCCCCAAGAGATATGTTAGCAAGATTAGAGACAATGGTTTTAATGTCAGGGATGAATTTGCCAATTAAAGCAATACGGAACCAAGTGGCTTCAGCAATAGATGTTATTATTCAACAATCAAGAATGCAAGATGGCTCCCGTAAGATTTCTAATATTACGGAAGTACATGGCATGGAAAACGATGTAATTGTTTTACAAGATATCTATCAGTTTAAAATGCAAGGCTTATCAAGTGATGGTAAAGTGAAAGGAAATTTTGTTTATAGTGATATTATGCCAAGAGCTGTACATAAATTAAAAGAAAAAGGCTTTGATGTACCATTATCTATTTTCAATTAGAAAAGGTGATATTATGTTAGTGATTATAATTGGTGGATTCATTTTTACTTTTTTAACCATTCTAGGGATTGGTTTAGTTTTTATTAGTAAGAAAACGAAAGTAGAGCGTTATGAAAAATTTCTTGGTAAAGGAAAAAGCTCTGTTGATAGAAAAGAACAAAAAAGTAAATCTTTCATAACAAGTTATTTAAGAAAGAAGAATGAAGAAAAAAAATATGAACGTAAAAAAAGTAAAACGGAAATATTGTTAATGAATGCTAATTCATCATTAACAATTGAAGAATTTCACATTATTAGAATAATTCTTATGCTTACAACTGGAGTTATTAGCTATTATTTATCGGATAATAGAATTCTGATTGTTGTATTTGCAGTTGCCATTTGGTATGTGCCGATTATTTTTTTAAAACGAATAAAGAAAAAGAGACTTAAGAAATTTCAAGAGCAATTAGGTGATGCAATCAATATGTTATCTAATTCATTAAGAGCAGGTTACTCCTATTTGCAATCAATTAATACTGTGGCTAAAGATATGCCTGATCCGATAGGAAAAGAATTTAAAATACTCTTAAAAGAGATGTCTTTAGGAGTAAAATCAGAGAAAGCATTAGATAATTTACATGATCGCGTCAGTAGTGAAGATTTGAGTTTAATGATTACTGCAATTAAAATTCAACAAGAAACAGGCGGTAATTTAGCAGAAATATTATCTAATATTTCAAAAACAATTCGCGAAAGAATAGAAATCCAGGGTGAAATTAAAACATTAACAGCACAAGGCCGGATTTCTGGTTTAGTTTTAGGGTTGCTACCAGTTGCTTTAATTGGAATACTAATGATGATGAACAGAGATTATATTGGTGTTCTATTTACAACTACTATTGGGAGAGGTATATTAATATATGCTACGGTAAGCGAATTAATAGGAGCCTTTTTTATTAATAAAATTATTGATATTGATATTTAAAAGAAAGGAGGAATTATACTAATAGTTATAAATTTAGTATAGAAAATCATATGATTATAATTATAGTGTTGGGTAGTTTTTTTCTTCTTTCTATTTTATTTTATTTAATTTTGCAAATAACAATTGCTAGGAAAATGCGATTGAAAAAAAGATTAGAGAATGTGTCTGGGAACCAAGATTATAACGAAGTGAGTGAAAGAAGTCAGAAGTCATTCTATGAAAAAATGGTAAAAGCCAATGTTGAAAAAATCGGTGTAAAACTGTCAAAAATAACGCCAAAAAAATATATTACAGGATTGGATCGAAAATTACACATGGCTGGTGTTTATCCAAAATTAAATAGAGAAAAGTGGTTATTCACAAAGTTCATTGTAAGTTTACTATTGATAATAGTAGTAATGATATATTTAGTTATGTTTTCTGGTTATGAAATGCCCAAAATAATGAGTATTGTATTTGCGGTATTTATAATCATTAATATACTTAATTATTTAGGCTTATCTAATAAGATAACAACTCGAAAAAAAGAGATCCAAAGAGAATTACCAGATACCATAGATTTGATCACAGTATCCGTAGAAGCCGGATTATCCTTCGATAGTGCTGTGAGTCGATACGTAAACTCTACTGATTCTGATCTATCCAATGAGTTTAAATTAATGTTAAAGGAAATGCGTTTAGGAATTAAAAGAAAAAAAGCCTTAAAGAACCTTATTGACCGTTGCGATGTTGATGATTTAAGCACTTTTATTGGTGCAATTATTCAAGCCAATGATTTAGGTGTTTCCATTACAAACATCCTTCGAATACAATCAAAAATCATAAGAGATAAAAGAAAACAACGGGCTAGAGAAAAATCAATGAAAGCACCTATTAAATTATTGTTTCCGCTTTTGATATTTATTTTCCCAACAATATTTTTAGTGCTATTGGGCCCAGTAATTATTCAACTATTAAATATGTAAAGGATGAAAGTCATGAATATAAACAAATACTTCGATAATGTTATTCGTTTAGAATCTTTTTTTCAAAATTTTAAAGGACTTATGTTTAAAAAGTCAATTGATCCTTTAGATTGCTATATTCTAGAAACCAACGGTATTCATACTTTTTTCATGAAGTTTCCTATAGATGTTATCTATTTAGATAAAAATAAAGAAGTGATTAAAAAGAGAGAAAAAATGAAGCCCTATCAACTGGCATCAATTAGTCTTAAGTGTAAATATGTTTTAGAGTTTAGAAATGAACAGTTTATAAAAAAAGTTAATATTGGTGACATTATTCATTTTTGAGAATCCAGATTGTTCTGGATTTTTTTTTAATGATTAAATTACATGAGAAATGGTAATGTTATAATAGGCCAACAAACAATTGTAAGAAAAACAACATAAACATTTTAAAGCGGCAAAAATATACTTGACGACTGATAGAAAAAAATAGTATAATTTTTAGGTTGATAAGATAACTAGGAGGGGTCAAATGTCAAAACTAATTCATGCCAAGAATATTATAAAAGCGTATGATGATAACACTGTTGTCGATAATGTATCTGTTTGGGTTAAAGAAAAAGAGTTTCTGACGATTTTAGGTCCTTCAGGTTGTGGTAAAACAACTATTTTGAAAATTTTAGGTGGTTTTGTACAACCAGATGAAGGTGAAGTAATTTTTAATGATCATGATATTACTGCTTTACCACCTTTTCAGCGAGAAATTAATACTGTCTTTCAGAAGTACGCGTTGTTTCCGCATATGAATGTTTTTGAAAATGTTGCTTTTGGTCTAAAAATAAAAAAGATGAAAAAAAATATAATTGATGAAAAAGTAAAAAAAATATTAGAATTGGTAAATTTGAGTGGTTATGAAAATCGTTTAGTTACTCAACTATCTGGTGGTCAGCAACAAAGAATTGCTATTGCAAGAGCTTTAGTTAATGAACCTAAGGTATTACTCTTAGATGAGCCACTAGGCGCACTTGATTTAAAATTGAGAAAAGAAATGCAAGTAGAATTAAAAAATATGCAAAAGAAATTAGGCATTACTTTTATATATGTAACCCATGATCAAGAAGAAGCTTTAACTATGTCTGATAAAATTATTGTCATGAATGATGGGATTGTTCAACAAGTCGGAACACCTAAAGATATATATAATGAACCAGCCAATGCTTTTGTAGCTAAATTTATTGGAGAATCTAATATATTTGATGGCATAATGATTGATGATTATCTTGTTGAAGTTTTTGGCCGAAAACTAAAATGTTTGGATGCTAACTTCGAAGAAAATGAATTAGTTGATGTAGTCATTAGGCCAGAAGATTTCAAGATTGTTAATGCAGATGAAGGTTTTATCAAGGGCAAAGTTACAGCTGTAGTTTTTAAAGGTGTACACTATGAAATAGTTGTTAGTGCAGAAGACTATGTGATTACTGTTCACACAACAAAAGAAAGTCATATAGAGGATATAATTGGCCTTCAGCTTACACCTGATGATCTTCATATCATGAAAAAAGTTGGTGAATTATGTTAAAAAAGTGGAGTTCTAGACCTTATGTTTTATGGAGTATAATTTTTATTGTGGTACCTTTAGTAATGATTATTGGTTACAGTATAACAATTAAAGATCCAATAACTGGAAAATTAGTATTAAGTTTAGAAAACTTCAACCGTTTTTTATCACCAATTTTTATAAGGGTTTTTATTGATTCGATAATTTTAGCAATGGCATCTACAATTTTGTGTTTAATTATTGGTTTTCCTGTCGCTTTAGTTTTATCCTCAATGAAAAAAAGTAATCAAAATTTCTTTTTATTTTTACTCATTGTACCAATGTGGATGAATTTTTTATTAAGAACATATGCATTGAGATTAATTCTTGGTAATAATGGTTTAATTAATAAGTTTTTAACTGTTATAAATTTTCCAAATATACAACTACTGTACAATGAGTTAGCTATTATGATTGGAATGGTTTATAACTTTTTACCATTTATGATTCTACCAATTTATACAGTACTGGTTAAAATAGACCCATTACTTTTAGATGCAGCTCGGGATTTAGGGGCAGATAATAGAAGAGTTTTTACAAAGGTTATTTTACCTTTAAGTTTTCCTGGGGTTATAGCAGGTATTACAATGGTATTTATGCCTGCTATGAGTTCTTTTGTTATCCCTAGTTTGTTAGGCGGAAACAAAATTAATCTCATTGGAAATATTATAGAAGAGCAGTTTGTGCGTATGGGGAATTGGCACTTTGGATCTGCTGTTTCAATTATTTTGATTCTATTTATACTATTATCCATGGGTGTTATGAATAGATATGATCAGCAAGAAGGTGAGAATATCATATGGTAAAAAAAATGATTAAGAATATTTATTTAGGATTAATTCTAATTTTTTTATATTCACCAATTATTGTATTGATGGTTTTTTCCTTTAACAATTCGAAATCGACATCTGTATGGTCTGGCTTCACGATTCAATGGTATATTGAACTATTTAAAGATCGTATGATTATGAAATCATTATACTATACTTTAACCATAGCTATTACATCTACAATAATATCAACTTTAGTTGGTGTAATAAGTGCTTTCGGTATATTTTATATGGGGTCTTTCAAAAAAAAGATAATGTTGAATATCAACAATTTACCTGTACTAAATCCTGATATTGTAACTGGTGTTGCAATGATGAGTCTATTCGTTTTTTTAAAGAATCTCACAGGACTAAGATTTGGATTTATAACATTACTCATTGCTCATATAACCTTTAGTATACCCTTTGTTATTTTATCAATCTTACCAAAGCTAAAGCAAATGCCAAAGGATATTTGGGATGCTGCTATTGACTTAGGTGCTAAGCCAACGGTTGCTTTTATAAAAGTAATCTTACCAGAAATCAAACCTGGAATCATTACCGGTGCTTTAATTGCTTTTACGATGAGTATAGATGACTTCGTTATTAGTTACTTTACAACGGGTAGTGGCGTAACAAATCTATCTATTACAATATTTTCAATGGCAAGAAGAGGTATTAATCCAAAGATTAATGCTTTATCAACGTTAATGTTTATAACAATTATGCTATTAATAATATTTATTAATAAAAGACAAAAGAGAGAGAGTTTAAAAATTATGGAGGTGGAAAAATGAAGAGAAAGTTAGTGTTTGTTCTATTGTTTTCAATTATTTTAGTACTAAGTGGTTGTTCAAATGATGAAAAAGTTGTTCTTAATGTTTTCAATTGGGGAGATTATATTGAACCATCTGTTCTAGAGTCATTTACTGAAGAGACAGGTATTGAAGTGAATTATGAAACCTATCCCTCTAATGAAGATATGTACCTTAAGATTAAAAGTGGCGGTACGCAATATGATGTAATTTTTCCATCAGATTATATGCTAGAAAAAATGGCCAAGGAAGATTTACTTGAAAAAATTGATTTAACAAAAATACCAAATTTCGAACATATTGGAGAGGATTTTAAAAATCCAAAGTATGATTTAAATAATGATTACTCAGTGCCTTATACATGGGGGACGGTAGGAATAATGTATAACACAGAAATGGTTGATGAAACAGTGGATAGTTGGGATATTTTATGGGATGAAAAATATGCAGGCCAAATATTAATGTATGATTCTCAAAGAGATTCTATGATGGTAGCCCTTAAAAAATTAGGATATTCAATGAATACGAAAAATATTGATGAGTTAAATGAAGCAAGAGATTTATTAATTGAGCAAAAGCCAATTGTTTTAGCTTATGCTGGCGATGATGGTAAAGGTATGATTGAACAGGGTGAGGCAGCTATGTTTGTAACTTATTCTGGAGATGCTATGGAAATAATAGATTCTTATGACCATATTGAATATGCATTACCAAAAGAAGGTACCAACATTTGGTATGATTGTTTAGCCATTCCTAAAAATTCGGAAAATATTGAAGCAGCACATGAGTTCATTAATTATATGTCCCGACCCGATATAGCATTGAAAAACTTTGAATATTTACTTTACTCAACTGCAAATGTAACAGCTTTAGAATCTATTGATAAAGCGTACTTAGAAATGGATGCTATAAACCCTGACATTTCGAAACTAGATAATAGTGAAGTGTTTAGAGATCCTGGTACATTTATTGAAGAGTTTAATAGAGTTTGGACAGAAGTAAAAGCAGCAAATTAAGAATTGCCTCCTTATAAATGGAGGCTTTTTTCATTAGAAGTTAATTATTAAAATTGTATTATTTTTGAAATCATTAGTATTAAAATAAATACTATTATGATAAAATGTGATTAACAAAGAATAAAGTTATTTTCATAATATTTGAGATTAGTACTGATAAAAGGAAGGAAGATTTATATGACAGAAAATAATACTACAATAATTGAAATTAAAGAAAAATTTGATTTAGAGCGCATTAAGAATTTGTCCTTGTCAGAAAAGTTTAAGTTAGCAAAACTAGCAAAGTTAATCTATAAAGAAGCATTATTTGCTAATCAATCTGGTATTCAGAATTTAGATAAGTCAGCAAATTATACTTTGAATAAAACATATAATTTATTTGCTATGTTAGTGGTTAACAGGATTAGATACGATATTTTACAAGATATAATAGCTAATTATGCAAGAAATTTTAAGAAAAGCGACAGTTATTATTCTCAAGTTTCAATCATCGGTATAGGGTTATTATTGGTTGTGAAAGGCTTTGATCCAAAATCAATTTTGAATTATTTAATGATGTTATTAGGGGAAGACTTCTTATTAAATAATCAGAAATATCCTGGAAAGATTGAAGAGCTATTAACAGAAGATATTACAGTAAAAAATGAAATAGAATATAAACCCTTTGAAGGTAAGATGCGAAAAGTTAAGTATGAGTTATTAGCTTTATTAGAGTTAAGCCATGAGAAGGGAACAGAGTACATTTGTGAACTGATTAATAATAAATATGATGAACGTCGTATGAAATTCTATTATAATATGATGAATATTAGTGACCTAAGAGTAAAAAAAGAAATGTACAGAGAATTCAATTTAAATGAAAGAAGAATGTATCGTTTAATATTAGGTGGTGCATATGCAATACATGAAGGCTTAAATATATTTACTGCCCACTATTTATTTAATTCAATTATTGGTAAGTATTCAAGATATGACAAACAGATAGATGAAATTCAAAATGAAATTAAACAAAGACGTGAAGAAATATTGTCACTCTAAAGCAATAAGCCTAATATTTATTAGGCTTATTTCAATTGAAGAAAGAAGGGTAGTTATATGAGTAGAATTATAGATCGCTTGAAAAAAACAGTTTATAGTTTAAAAATGAGTTTTCAAAGATTTCCAGAAGTAGCTTTGATTTCAATGATCATTGCAGTTATTGGCATAACGTTGAACCACCAAAGTTCTTTTAACTCAGAAACTGTTGAACTGCTAGAAAAAGCTATATTAGCACTAATTATTATGGTGCCCTTAGCAAGTTATGGTAAACTCATTTATGAAAAAGGAACTCATTTTAAATGGAGAATTATTTCTGATATTGTAGCAGTTGTGATTGGGGTACTATTTTATTTTAGCATACCTGAAAGTTTTAATGAGCAGTTTGCTATTCAGTCAGTATCACTATTCTTAAGTTTTACATTTATCTTAACTTTAATTCAGCATTATAAAAAAGAGAATTATTCAATATATGTTTTAGAATTAGTTAGCAGTTTTTTTATCACAATGCTTTTTTCTTTGGTATTGTATCTAGGCATCATATCAATGATTTTCACCATTGAGCAGCTTTTTGAGTTATCAATTAATAATGAGTTATACTTAGATGTATTCATTTTAATTGCAACATTGTTTTCTGTAACATACTTTTTTGCACGATTACCAAAACCTGATGATGAAATGGAAGTATTTATGTATCCTAATGTACTAAAGGGTTTGATCAATTATATTATCATACCACTTATAACTGTTTATACTGGGATTTTATATATGTACTTCGTTAGAATTATATTGTTACAAACTTTCCCAATTAATTTATTAAGTCACTTAGTTATGTGGTATGCATTAATAAGTGTTATAGTATTATTCTTTATTAATAGAATTAAAGATGAAAACAAAATTTTAGATTATTTTTATACTTACTTTCCAATTGCTATATTACTGCCATTAATGATGTTGTTTTTAGCAATCGGTAAGCGTATAGCAGATTTTAGTGTAACACCCTTAAGATACTATGTACTAATTATTGGTATTTGGGCCACAGTTAGTGTACTGTATATTAAGTTTTCTAAAAAATTTGAGTCGAATTTTATTGTTATTGCAGCAGTATTCTTTATGCTTTTTTCACTATATGGCCCACAAAGTGCCTTTACACTTTCTAGAAACCTTCAAGAAGATCGATTTATAAAGGTATTAGAGAGTAATGAAATGATTGAAAATGGTCAAATCATTAGCAGAAGTGATTTGCCTGATGAAACAAAAAAAGAAATTAATGATTTTATTAGATATTTTTCTAGTTATCATGAGTTTGAAGAAATAGAAACATTACCGAATGATTTTGAGTTTAATGATATGAAAGCAGTATTTGGCTTCGAACATTATTACTATTCTCCCTCACCTAGGGAAGTGATAAAATATCATTATATGAATAGAAATCTAGCATTAAATATTTCTGACTATAATTATTTAGTAGAAATGGATTTTAACTTTGAGGAAAGTAAAGAGTATGTAGTAGATGATTTAACTATAAATTATATTTCTAGTGATGACATTTTATCTTTTAAAAAGAATGGTAAAAAATTAGCTGAAATCAATTTAGTTAATATGATTGAGTCCTTTGATGAAAGACATAATGGTAGTCAAATAGATACTATTGAAAAAGCAAGTATACAGTATAACTTTGATGAAATTGATATTAAAATAATTATTGGTGATATATATTATCAGAAATCTAACGAAAGCAGCGAAAAATTTTATAGCAATATCTATTTTAGAGTATTGATAAAATAGAAAAGTCAATGATTGTTCATTATTCTTTAATAAGAGTCATAATAAATGATTGTGCTTTATTTTTGTTGGGTATGTTAGAAGTAAGGAAAAATATTATGGGAGGGTACTATGAATCTAGATAAAATAATTGATAGAAGTGGAACCAATTCAATTAAATGGGATCGTTTTAAGGATAAAAATGCCTTGCCGTTATGGGTGGCTGATATGGATTTTAAATCACCTGAGAAAGTCATTGATGCTTTAGTAAAAAGAGCAGAACACGGTGTATTTGGATACACATCTATACCTGATCAATATTATGAAAGTATAAAGCAATGGTATAAGAAAAGACAGTCATGGGATATTGAGGCAGGGCATATT
>DATFJG010000114.1:0-15091 GCA_035269305.1 Clostridia bacterium | reverse complement strand
TATAATCTAAGCTGCCATTGTGTTATGAAATCAAGTTATATTTTGTAATAGAATGGAATGCGACGTAGTCGCAATTTCTTGATACTGAAAAAGTATCTACTGCAAAAAGACATTATCTAATTCAAAAAGTATAAATAGACTTAATGACTTTAACTCACTACATGGACATAGAGTATCTGCTCCTCGAAAAGTACTTCTACCGTAGATTTGGAGAAAAATTTATTTAAAATATTTCATTTAAAAAAAGCCATTCGTCTAGAGGGGATACCCCTCTGACTTTGGCCTAAAATCTATAACTTATTAAATTACTCTACTGAATCTAAAGTTGAATCTTTAAGTCGTATATACTCGTATGGATTATCCTCTTCAAAATAAGTTTCAACAGTACCAGTAACTGTAATAATACTATCAATCTCTGGATAGTCATCAGGATAGACTAGACTACTATCATCCAAAATAAACTCTATACCATATGTGCAACAAGCCAATGCATCTTCAATTATAACGGTAAAGTAGTTTAGTTCTGTTTTCTCATCATAATATACTGTAAATAGACCTTTCATTTTTACTTCCTTACCCTTAAATCTATTTGGGTCTACCATCATTTGGTATACCATTGCATATACCATATCTTTGTTTAATTCTGTCAGATCAATAAAATCCTTATCTAAAAAATCAGAACCCACCTTCTTTGGTTCAGGGGCAGTTGACTGTGTATTTGATTGTAGTGATTCTAAAGATTCGACTTTTTCTTCTTTAGAGATACCTTCCTCTTCCTCTTGAATCTTCTCATTTAAAACGTCCTGAGTAGTCTTTGTATTACTAGCATCTTTCTTCACACTGACAGGACTACAACTTGCGAATAACAATGTAATTACTATTATAAAACTAAAGAACTTTATTTTTTTCATCATTACTTTCCCCCACTCTTACTTATAAAATACGCTAAACCAAAAAATAGCAAGTACATAATCACAATTGTCGATCCCACTGGTGAAGAAAACAATATTGCCATAATCATACCCATAAAAGCCCCAATTACGGAAATGACAGCTGTTGCAATGACAACTTTCTTAAAACTATGAAAAAGTCGCATAGCAGTTAATGCTGGAAAAATAATCAGACCAGTAATTAATAAGGATCCAACTAAGTTCATTGCCAGTACGATAACAATAGCTGTAACAATAGAAAAAGCTGTATTAAATCCATTAACATTCATCCCTGATACATTAGCATATTCTTCATCAAATGTCATAGAAAATATTCTATGATAGGAAAATATAAAAACAAAAATGACACTAGTAGCCATTACAATAGATAATACAACCTCTAACTTCCCTAATGTTAATATCGATGTAGATCCAAACAAAGTACTACAAACATCTGCAGAGATATTTAATGATCCGGAAAATACATTCATCAAAAAGTATCCAATAGCTAAAGAACTAACTGATACCATAGCAATTGAAGCATCAGCTTTGATAGTTATCTGTTTTGATCTGATTAAGAGAATAGCAATAATAACTGTTAGCGGCATCACAAGAATCATATCATTTGCAAACCCGAGTATCATAGCAATTGCATAGGTTCCAAAAGCAACATGAGATAAGCCACTCCCAATATACGAAAATCTCTTAAGTACTAGAACTACACCTAGTAAAGAAGCAGAAAGTGCTACTAAAACACCAACAAGAATTGCATAACGGACAAATGGAAACATTAAATAGAAGCTTAACTCCTCTATCATTTGACCACCTCTTTTTCATTTTCTTTACGATTCTCATTGGTCCAATACCTGTATTTGCCAGAATCAAAAGTTATTATATGTGTAGCATACCTATAAGCGGCCTCATGATCATGTGAAACCATAATAATCGTAGTCCCTTTCAGATAAAGTTCTTCTAACATATTATACACTTCTTTACGAGCTTTAGGATCTAAACCATTTGTTGGTTCATCAAGAATTAATAACTGATCTGTAGTCATCAATGCTCTTGCGATCAAAACTTTTTGCTTTTCGCCACCTGAAAGGTGATGAAAACTCTTATTTGCTAAATCTGAAATGCCCAAAGATACCATTAATTCTTGAACAGCATTCTTATCCTCTTTAGTATAAAATGGACTCTTTTTCAATTTATATAGTCCGCCTGACTGGATTACTTCGAAACTTGTTGCAGGAAAGTTGCTGTAAACTTCATGATGCTGCGAAACATAACCTAGTCTTTGTTGTGGGTTTGAATACTCAACTTGACCACTAATTTTAGGTAAAGTACCTATCAAAGTTTTGATAAAACTACTTTTACCAGATCCATTCTCACCTATTATACAAAGATATTGTCCAGGTTTAATGACAAGGTCAATTGGTTCACATATAGGCTTTCTATTGTAGCCAATTACTAATTTTTTACATTTCATCTCATACATCATTATTCTCCAATCAAAGCTTTATCAAGTTGCTTAAAATTATCCCTCATTAAACTTAAATAATTTGCTCCTTCTTTAATTGCTTCTTTGGAGATGCTTTGCATAGAATTAATCTCAAGGACCTTAAGTTCTTTATTATTAGAGTTCTCCTTTACAGCTTCTGCAATTTTACCATCTGATCCTTCAAGTATAAAAATACTATTCAATTCTAATGCATCAACTCTATCAGCTAAAAATATTATAGTATCAAAGCTTGCTTCAATATCTGAGCTACATCCTGAAAACGCAGCATAATAATCTAAATTATAGTCTTCTATTAAATATCTAAATGGAAAACGATCAGCAAAAATAACAGTACTAATATCAGACTTTTTAACCATATTACTATAGTCTTTATCAAGTGTATTTAACTCATCAATATATGCCAATACATTATTTTCATAAATACTTTGGTTACCTGGATCAATACTTATAATAGCCTCATAGATTGCATTACTACATAGAATGGCATTTTTTAGAGAAAGCCAAATATGCTCATCTGCTTCACTGGCATGATCATGGTCTTCATGACTTTCATGGTCAGCAGGGTGATCGTGGTCTTCATGGTCTTCATGACTTTCATGGTCAGCAGGGTGATCGTGGTCTTCATGGTCTTCATGACTTTCGTGAGCGTGACTATGATCATGTGCTTCCATACCTTGGACAAACTCTTCAAAATGAAGATGGTCTGAAGTAATATCCATTAATCTTATTACAGTCATTTCATCATTGTTTGCAACCTTGAGTGCATCTTCAACCCATGCATCTGAATGACCTCCAATATAGATGAATAAATCACAACTAGATATTTTAGCGATATCTGCAGCAGTCGGTTGATAGTTATGTAAATCCACACCATCGTTTAATAACATAGTTAAATCCCAATTATCTATTTCACTTCCTAAAATCACTTTGGTCCAATCATTAGGAGCAAATATAGTTGTTACTACTTGAAATTTTTCTTCATCTGTTATTATTTCAGAATTTTCTTCATTCATTTCTGTTTCATTAGATGAACATCCCGAGATCAATAGCATAAAAACTAAAATCGAGACTAATAATTTGATTTTTCTTTTTTTCAATTCATACCTCCAATAATCCACTAACTTAAAATCCTAATACATATATATAAATACTCTAAATAAGTTTTTAAGATATATTTTAATTCAGTAAAATTATTTTTAGTGAAACTGGAGTAATAGATATAGCATTGAAATTATAAATAGCCTTTAGTTTACTTACTAAAATTTTATGATAGGAAATAGCTGATAATATAAAAATAATTAGTATCTTAAAAGCAGAAATGATTTTCTTAGAAATCTCTACCTTTAGACATGCTTGACAACCTTGATGGAAACAAATGTGATCTTGATTAATATATAAAACTGAATAAGCCAATAAAAGAACAATAATCATCAAGCATAAGAGGAAAATGGACATATAAGTTTTAAATCTAAACATAACAAGGCTCCTAACCTAAAATAACTAATAAAATTCAAGTACTTTTTTATGTCAAGCAAAGAACTTACTTTTGACACTTTGGGCATACACCATATAACTCTAGTTTATGTCCAGATATTTTATAACCGTAATCCTTTTCTACTTCTAACTCATATGACTCTAAAGGACAACCTGGAATAACAACTACATTTTTACAGTTTCTGCATACTAAATGATGATGGTGTTCATGTGTATTAATAGCATATAAAGCCTTATTCTCATCCAACAAAAATGTTTTTTCCACTAAATCATTAACCACAAATTTTTCAAGAGATCTATAAACTGTAGATAGATTAATATCAACATCCCTTGACTTCAATTCATAATGAATTTCATCTGCTGAAATAGGATTGTCTACATCAAACAAAACGTCAACAATAGTTTCTCGTTGTTTCGTTACACGAAGACCTGTACGATCTAATGCGCAAATAGCACAACTTGGGTCTTTATGGTTGTGACCTTCTCTTTTCATGATTTTACTCCTAACCTTTTGATTATAAAAAAAATAGCAAAACAAAATGCATTTAACATAACAATTGTCGCACCTGAAGGTAGATTGAAAACGAATGAAGTTAATACACCTATATTTACACAAAACACTGAAATAATAACAGCTATTGCTATAGTTTGTTTAAAACTTTTAGATAATTGTAAAGCTGTTACAGTAGGAAAGATAACCATACTTGAAATCAGCATTGTTCCGACAACTCTAATACCTAAAACAATTGTAATCGAAGTCAAAACGGCAATGACACGATTCATAAGTTTGACATCTATACCAATAACTGCTGCAAACTCTTCATCATGTGTTACTGCAAATAAATCATTATAGAATATCATTAGTCCTATCACAACGACAACAGATAAGATCATTGAAAAAACTAGGTCTATGTCACTAATAACAAGTATACTTCCGAAAAGATAACTAAATAGGTCCACATTAAACCCATTAGATATGCTCGCTAGAAGTACACCAAAAGCCACTGCAAAACTTGAAACCAGTCCAATGGCTGCATCCCCATGTAAATCAGCTTTTTCGTTAAGCTCTAATATTAAAAAAGAGGCTAAAATTACTACAGGGAATGAAACAATTAATGGTGATGAATTAAGCAATAAAGCTAAAGCTACTGATGCAAAACTTACATGAGCAAGGCCATCACCAATCATTGCAAACTTCTTAAGGACCAGAAAAATACCTAACACTGAGCTACTGAGGGCTATAAAAGATCCAACAATCAGAGCTTTAATGATGAATTGATATTGGAAAGCTTGAATTAAGCTATTAATAATTTGATTCATCTGTATGCCTCCAACAAAAATGATGTTGTGCCTGATATCCGAAATATGTCGTCATCTTTGACGATTCGCAAAAAGATTTATAGTCACCATAAAAAATCAGTTCTCGATCCAAGTACATCATCTTTTGTGAATATTTACCAATAGATCCAACATCATGAGACACAAGTAAAATAGTCATACCTTCATTTTGATTAAGTTCTCCAATCAATTGATAGAAATTTTCTCTTACATTGGGATCTAAGGCACTCGTTGGTTCATCAAGAATTAACAGCTCTGGATCATTAACCATTGCCCGTGCTAGTAAAACACGTTGTTGTTGACCACCGGATAAGTCGCCAAGCCTATTATCTCGTAAGTGGAGAATAGATAGCTTATCCAATATTTTATCTACGCGTAACTTATCTTCCCTATTAATAAATTTAGGAAAACTCTTATTCCCAATTAATCCAATTCCAACAATTTCTCTAACCTTTGCCGGAAAAAGATGATCGCTAACAATAATCTTCTGTGGAAGGTAACCAAAATTTTGGACACCTTTAGTTTTATGAACATATTCAATTTTTCCTTCTCCAATGGGTAAAAGTCCTAGTAGGCCCTTCATTAAAGTAGTTTTACCCGATCCGTTTGGTCCGACTATACCTATATAATCTCCTTTTTCGACTTCAAAATTAATATTTGTTAATACCTCATTACGACCATAACGCATGCTTAGTTGCTTGACTTTTAGTAAAGTGTTACTTCCCATTAAGTCCTTCTTTCAAGCGTTTTAAGTTCTCTCTCATAATTGTAATATAAGTTACGCCTTTATTCAACTCATCTTTTGATACATTATGTGCACCATGAAGCAATGCCATTTCTGCTCCAGTCTCACTTGAAATCACTCGTGATACTTTAGGATCAAGTAATTCTTCATAATAAATAGTCTTCACTTGTAAATTATTCATTAAATCAATCATTTCAGCAATTTTTTGTGGTGATGGTTCTGCATCGGGCGAAAAGCCTTTATAGGGTGAAACATGATCTAAATCGTAACGATGAGCAAAATATCCAAATGCAAAGTGACCACCATAGATTATAGTACGATTTTCAATATCTTCTAGTCCTTCAGCTAAATCTTCGTGTAACAACTGTAACTTTCTTTTGTACTCTTTTGCATTTTCATTGTAAAAATCTGCATTAGATGGATCAGCTTCTATAAGTCCTTCAAGAATATTATCTACCATAATTATAGCATTAAGTGGATCCGTCCATATATGAGGATCAAATGTACCATGGTCATGGTCATGATGAGCTTCTTCAGTATGTTCATGGTCATGATGAGCTTCTTCAGCATGTTCGTGCTCATTTCCATGAGCATGTTCTTCATGACTATCGCCTAAAGTCTCAATATTTGCTCCACTTAAATCCTTTAAAAAATGTTCATCTGATTCAAACTCTGTTGGGAAATGCTGTGTTAATACAACATACGTACCTTCCCTTTGAATATCAAGAATAAACTTAGTTTTCTCTTGTGTTTGATCAAAGATAAACTGATATGTACCTTCATCACCTGAAATAGTGCCACCATTAGTAATAGCATCCGATGGTTTCTTAAAAATATCATTTCCTTTTTCAATGGCAGCATTAATTGTGGCTTCATCAGAATTCTCAACGGGAATTATAGCAAAAATCATCTCAGGATCTGCATACTCCCCTTGAACCTTTGCAAATGACCATGTGTATTTTCCAGCTTCAAATTCAAAGACACCTTTCCATTCAAAGGCTTCTACATTATGGCTATGACCTGATAGTAGTTCAATATTGTTACTACTATCAACTACCTTCAACTTATCAGAACTTATACCTTCAAGTGTTTTATGTGCCCAAGGTTCCATTCCCTCACCTGTATAAACAAATAAATCAGCTTCCTGAATCTCCACGACATCTTGGGGTGTTAACTCATAAGAATGGGCTTCGACACCTGGGGGCAGTAGCAAACTAACCTCAACTTTTTCTTGACCAATTGCTTTGGTAAAATCATATTGGGGAAATAAAGTCGTAACTACTGTTACTTTATCTGAATCCTTTTCCTCCTGTACTTCATTTACTGTACAACCAACTAAGATCGATAAACTTAGAACCAATAGTAAAATTAATAAATTCCGTGTTCTCATTTAATATCCTCCTTTTTCAAAATATGTATTATAAGCAGTTTATATTACTAACTCTAAATAAAATTAGATTACATGCAAATGATTTGCAAGTGCATATAACAAGGATATCAGACTCTTTACATATAGTCAATTAAAACTCCCACGTAGGATACTATCAAAATTACTAATGGTCTTTGAATCTACTATTAAATTCAAAGTTTTATTTTATTGAATGTCAGAAAGTACATTCTAATTAAACTAATAAAGAAAAAAGTCTTAAGTATCTCTTGATTAAAGAGATTCTTAAGACCTTTCTATATGCTTAAATTTCTATAATTTAAATTTTCTTAATGACTTCTCAAGCTTTTTAACTATATCGCTTAAGTTATCAGCATGTGTTGATAATTCTTCCATAGTTGCTAATTGTTCCTCAGATGATGCTGAAACTTCTTCAGTTGCAGCTGAAGTTTTCTCTGATGAATTAGCAATCTCATTGATAATATGAATAATGCTTTCTTTTTCATCATTCACTTTGCTAAACTGTTGATTCATTTCATCAATAGAAGTTAACAAGTTATTAACGGATATTTGAATAGTGTTGAACTTATCTTCTGTATGATCCACTGTTACTTTTGTTTCATTAATAACTTCAGTTGAAACATTCACTTGTTCAACAGCTTTAGAGGACTCCAGTTGAATCTTATTGATTTTTTCTTGAATTGAACCAGTAGAAGCACTTGTTTCTTCTGCTAGTTTTCTAATCTCATTAGCAACGACAGCAAACCCTCTCCCTGCTTCTCCGGCTCTTGCGGATTCAATTGAAGCATTTAAAGCCAATAAGTTTGTCTGTTCTGCAATATTTGTAATGGTTTCTACTATAGTATTGATTTCTTTTACCTGTTGGTCAACAGATAATACCACTTGTCTGATGGCCTTTGAACTTTCAAGACTCTCATTAGACTTCTCATTCAAAGCCTTAATAGACTGAATACCTTCTTCACTACTTTCCTTTGTATGATTAATTATTTCATTGAGTTCTGCATTTTTCTCTATTAACGACTCAATAGAATATGTTATAGAATCGATAACTTCTGTTCCGTTTTGGGTTTCTGTCGCTTGAGTCATGGTATTACTTGCAATTTCCTCCATAGCATGAGATACTTCATTTGTTGCTTTTAAACTTTCATCTGTAGCAGTTTTAAGCAATTCTGATGACTCTAAAATATTCTCTGATTCACTATTAATAATTCGGATAAATGCTTTTAGATTATTTTTCATCTTATTCATACTTTCAGCTAATATTGCACTTTCATCTTTTGTTTTAACACTTATATCATTAATCGATAAGTTGCCATCTGATATTTCTAATACTGAATCCTGTACTGTTTTTAAACTAGAAGTAATTCGACTAATAATAAACCATACAGCTGCAATACCAATAATCAATGCTATAATCGCAGTAATCAATGACGTTCTTAAAATTTTATTAGCTTCTGCATTAAAATCTATTTTATAGGTCCCTGAACTAATAATCCAACCCCAATAAGGGTCTACTTCATTATAAGTTATTTTTTCACCAATTTGCTCTGAGTTTGGCAATGTCCAAGAGTATTCATAGAATCCGCCACCATTTTCAGCAATTCTAATAATATCTTGTACTAAATATTTTTCTTCAGGGGACTTATCCTTTGCTTCCCATACATTTTGTCCTTCTAAACTAGGATGCATGACTTCTAATCCTTCTGAGTCATAAACAGCAATGTAACCATTTTCGCCAATATTAGAAGTATAATTAATTGGTCGCTTACCTTCAGCATCCATTTTTCCTAAGAGTTGTTCTTTCACCCGCTCCTTAGCTTCTGCCTCAGTATATAGGCCTTTTTCTACACCATATTGGACTTCTTCAATTAAATCAACTGTTGACTTAACACTATTCTTCAAAATTGTTCTTCCTTGTTGGTTAAGTGAATCACTAGCAGAAAAGTAACTAATCGAACCAATGATACTCATTGGTACTAATAATAATACCAAAGCTAATAAAGTCACTTTCTTTCCAATTGTTAGTTTCATAATTCCCCCTACAAAATCTAATTATATCCCCAAAATACTCTTGTATTAATCTATTGAGAAGTTAACTTTTCCCTTCTTTTACTAAAACAATACGGAATATTATTAGCCGATTTTTTAGCTAATATTTTACCCTACATTATATGTATTGCAACTATTGTTCCAATAGTTAAACCTAGTTATTTACACACTTATCTTTTTTTGACGATTGATGGATGTATTAATATTAATACATTTTGTTAAAGTTAATAATATTTTTATCCTATAAATGCTGTATTATAAACATCTAAAGAATGTGTATTAAATATTAGACACTACAATTAATGTGTAGTGATAATCATACATATAGATTGTCTGTTATGAGTAGAGCTTGATTCCTATAAAAATCACACGCCCAAACTATTCTATAGAACTTGTTTTTTACATAAAAATAGACTCTTTTGATTTTTCAAAACAATCTATTTTAAAGATTTTATTAAATTTTTTTCAATTAAGTATCTTTCCCATTAACCTTGTTGCTATACATTGCTTCATCAGCTCTCTTAAAAACATCATTAATAGATTCATCTAAACTCTTTCTAATAGCATAACCTATGCCAAAGGAAAATCCTTCTAATCTAATATCTTCAAACACTATAGTTGCATCATTCGCCCCAGCTATACTTTCATTGATTAGTTTTTCTAAAGTTTCTTCTGATTTGTTTTCAGAAATTAGTAGGAACTCATCCCCACCAAACCTAATGTGTTCAAAGCCTTTGAAGATTTCCTTTATTTTTATAGAAGCTAATTTTATTAATTCATCACCCAGAAGATGCCCATAGCTGTCATTAATCGCTTTTAAATCATTTAAGTCAATTATGACAAAACACAATTTCTCTTTATTTTTTAAATCAGAGAGCCGTTTATCAAAATAATGTCTGTTCTTAATACCAGTTAAAGAATCCCGATACAGTAATTTTTGTTTCTCTTTCAATATTTTTGACTCAGATTTCTGATCAACTAAATTATTGAATACTCTAAAGAGCAAATAGATTAAAGCTACTAAAGCAACAATTAACAATACAATTAGACTTCTTTGTTTCTGAACTTGAACTGAATCAGTATGGGGAACGGATTGAATGCCTTCATTTGTTAACTTGTTAAGGTCAATAAGTTTTAAAGATTTATCAATAATTGAAGCTAAAGGACTATTCGCCTTTGTCACAGCAAAATACAATGCTGAAGACCTTGTTGTTACCCCCTTTTCAAGTACATCACTATAACCATACCTATTAATATAGTACTCAGCAACTAATCTGTTTTCAATAATATAATCTACTTCTCCCTTTGACAATAGTTCAAGGGATTCTTGAATATTTTTTGTAAATAATATATTAGAATTAATTAAATTATTCCTCAAATAATCTTCATGCCAATAGCCATTAATCACAGCCACCCTTTGGTCTTCTAGTTCATAAACTGAATGAATGTTTTGAGAACTTTCTTTTCCATAAATAACATCACGTTCATTATAAAAAGGTCTGGGAAAGTCAAAATATTTCTCCCGTTCATTAGTCTTTGCTAGTATTAAGACATCGATTTCATTAGCTAATGCTTTAGTATATAGACCATTGAAATCATCTACTATTACTTCCGCTTCAAGATCAATCAAAACAGAAATATAATTGAAAATTGTACCGGCAACACCTAATAATTCTCCGTCCTTATACAATTCAAAGGGTAAATAATCTTTTAAAATACCCACTCTAATTTTTTCATTCCCATCTAAATAAACTTTCTCTTCTTCCGTTAAACGTAAAAGTTTCTTATTAAAAGTTAAAGTCGCAGCTTCTTTAGCTTTTTCAATTCTTTTTTTTGAAGTGGATTTATCTAAGACTTTTTTTATTATATTCATTAGTATTCTATTCTCTTTTAAAGTTGCCAATGTCATATCTGAAGTGATACTGTCCAGTTGTGTCAAGAGTTTAATGTTTTCAAAATCATAAATAAACTCATATACCATATTGCCACCTGGCGTAATTAATCCATCTATCCCTTGAGTACTTAAAGCATAAAACCCAGAAAATTTTGATGGATAAATCTCCTCATTGTAACTTAGATTATTAAAAGCTTCTTTAAAAGCGCCAATAATCATATCTGATTTTTGAAAGCCTATGGTTTGATTTTCAAAATCTCCAATGGTTAATAGATCAGAATCTTTATGAACAAAAATTGCGTAGGGAATCTTCTCAAGGGGCTCTGTAAATAAAATAATTTCTTCTCGCTTTTCTGTTTTATTCGCACCAAATAATATATCAATTTCCCCATTTATAAATCTACTATAGACAGTATCCCATGAAGAATAAATTATTAAATCGAATTCCATTCCTGTCTCATTTTTTAATACATCTACTACTTCCATAATATAGCCATAGGTTTTTTCTTCATAAGAAAAACAATCCTTTCCAGACATAGGAAAGATTCCTATGGTGTAAGTTCTATCGATATTCTCTTGAATGTAATTTTTTTCTTCAGCATTAAATTGACCCTCCGATGCGTATGAGGGCCCTACAATTATTAATGTAATTATAAAGAAGAAAATTATCTGTTTAAGTTTCATAAAACCACCACTTTATTACATAATTTTAACATAAAAACAAAAGTTTTAATAGCAACACGTGAAATTTATTATAGATAACTCTTTTATACTAACATTTTTGATTAACCATTTAATACTATATATTAGACTTAATAGTTTTTTTAGGGCTTCTAAAATGATAAAATTAGTTCAAAAGGAATCAATAAATCTTATCTTGGAAAACTTTAATGCCATTATTTAACGTCTTAACTTAAATATACTACGTCTTAAAGAAATTTTATTGTTAATTTATTTTTTGATGATATCCTATGTACATATTAAATCAAGTGTTTGACTCACAAAATAATATAATAAAGATTGGAGGACTTAAGAAATGAAAATTAAACTAATATGCTCAGAAAAGTTTAAACTTCTATTAAAAGAAATTTTAGAATTCAGAGGTTTTATCATTTCAGATCATGCCCAACTGTTCCTGATTGAAAAAGGCATGACTTTGCCAGAAAATGGTATTAGTATTGTTTTTAATCCTAATGAGATGGACCAACTTATCTCCTTACTTAAAAACATTTTTTCTAACAATGAAAAACCCTTAGCTTCTGAAGATTCATTACCAGATCATTTATTAGGACAAATAGGTGAAAATTATGAGTTAATAAACTACCAAGATATTATTCTTTTAGAGACACAATCTGGTGATATTTATGCACGAACAGTCAACGGAAAGGATTATCGTTTAAAAGAGAAACTTTATGAGCTAGAAAAAATGCTCGCATCTGATGGATTCATTCGAATTAACAAATCTAATATCGTCAATATCCTACATATCAATGAGATTGTCCCTTGGTTTAATGGCAGATTATTACTTAAGCTAAATAAAGAAAAAGAAGTAGAAGTTTCACGAAGCTATGCTCGTGATTTTAAAAGATTTTTAGGACTTTAAGGAGGTAATAATGGATAAACTAAAAGGCTTTATTATAAATGTATTATCAGCTGGGATGATTGGATTTGCAGTTGCCTTATTTGAATTTGTGTTTTTAGATCCAACTAAAAATCTAATCAATTCAAGTATAATCTATTTCGTTTTCAGTGCTGTAATTGCAACAATTGCAAGTACTTGTTATAGCTATGCTCGATACAAGGGCTACTCTACTTTAAAAGCATACCTTGCTTCTATGGTAGGTAATGGTATTTCTGTACTGATTCTGTTAATTGTCATCCTCCAAACCCCTAAAGCTTATGGATGGGATGCAGTGGTTTCAATTATTTTTATCACACAAGTATTAGCTTTAGTCATATCATATTTTGAAAACCAATACTACAAAAATATAAATAAGAGTTTAGAAGAGAAAAAGAAAAATTTAAAAAAGGAGCAATTTTAATGAAAAAAATAGTGAAAAGAGTTTTAATAATTATTCCAGTTTTAATAATAGCTTTCATTGCCTTTATTATAGGCAGCAGTTATCTAGAGCACAGAGCTTTAGTTGAACAGGAAAAAGAAATGTATCCTGCACCAGGCGCATTAGTAGAAGTAAATGATCATCAGATTCATGTTTATAGTGAGGGAGACGGACCTAATACTTTTGTTTTTTTGTCTGGTTTAGGCACCAGTTCACCCTATTATGACTTTAAGGTTCTATTTGAAAAACTATCAGATGATCATAAAATTGTAGTCATTGAACGACCTGGGTATGGTTGGAGTGATATCACATCTGCTGATCGAGACCTAGATACAGTTTTAGAAGAAAGTCGTCAAGCACTTGAACTGGCAGGTATTGAAGGCCCCTATAACTTAGTACCCCATTCTTTAGCAGGTCTAGAAGCAATTTACTGGGCGCAAGAGTATCCTGAGGAAGTTAACAATATTTTCGGTTTAGATCCTTTAGTCCCAGGATATTATGAACAACAGGAAGAAATGAATAATCCTTTATCACCTGTTATTACATTTTTGTCACGAAGTGGACTCATGCGCCAACAGCCAGGTGTTTGTGAAGAAAATTTCTTGGCCATCAAAAAAGGCCATTTAGATGAACAAGAGACTGAAGTCGCTTGTTCATTATTCATGCGGCGCGTCATGACAAAGAATATGTGGGAAGAATATCGTAGCCTTGAAGAAAACAGTCAATTGGTTTTAAACAATGAACGGCCAAAGGTACCAATATATACTTTTATTTCTTCAGAAAATGAAAAAGACTGGCAAACAATCCTTTCAGATTATTCAGATGAAAGCTTTATTCTAGATGCCCATCATTATGTACACTTAGATGAGACTGATTTTATTGCTGATAAGATACTTCAATTAATTAAATAATAAAATTATGAGATTAATCCTAGTCAAATAATATATTGTTAATAGATCAGTTATACTAAAATTAACGCTATATATAGATAAATATATCTTTATTTTTAAAAAATATTGTGCTATAATCCCATCTTTGACAGTTGTAGAATATCAAAAGTCCTAAACCTAAGCTTTAATAAAGGTTATAGGACTTTTATATATTTTAAAAATCGCGTACTATTTTTGTTTTTTAGTAAGTTTCGAAATATTTTTAAGATGTTTTTTACTAAGGATTTGATAATCTGTTCTAAAGTTAAAAGCTTCATGTAAGTCATCGGTGAAATCATTCCTGGTGTAAGTAGGAACAAAACCTTCACCATCAACCTTGTAAAAATCCATATCCTTTAAATTATCAATAATTTCACTGCAGGTATATTTTTTTTCAAGTTTTTTTTCAAGCAATTTGTAAATAATTAAGGACATAAAGCAAGTAGTAAAATGAGCTTTAATCCTATCATCACGAGACAGATAAACAGGTCTAGATTTAAACTCGCTTTTCATAATCCTAAAGCATTCTTCTATTTGCCAACGGTTTTTGTTAACCTCAATAATTTCACTAACACTTGAATCAAGATTAGTGCAAACACCATAAAAACCATCATATACTTCATCCTTTAAAATGGTTTCTGTATGTATAGTGTAAATTTCCTTATCAGCTTTTTCTCCTTCTTTAGTAAGGTTAGTTTTTTTAATAAATCTTTTGTAATCATTTTT
>DATFJG010000113.1:0-14697 GCA_035269305.1 Clostridia bacterium | reverse complement strand
AAATTAATATCTCTACCCATCTTTCTTTTAAATTGTTTTCTTATTAATACTTCATCATTAAAAAAATACTTATAATAATATTGTTGTAATAAACGCCAAATAGTAAGTATTACTTCATTTTTTTTAAGTATGGATTTTATTTTTTTCAGCAATTTAATCACCTAACTATTTACTTAAGGCTCTTTCTGAATTGTTTTTAATATAATAAAAAAAATATTTGTATAATAGAAAGATCTTTTTTTAAGAAAATATATGTAAAGGTAATTTTATAATTAATAATAACCGGAAGTATTTTAATTATGGAATTTATATTTTTACATTGAACGTCTATTGTGTTATTCATGGGGAGGATCCTGCCCCCATGAATAACACAATAGGACATTTGTCCTATCATATAATCTTTAGTTCTTAGGTTTATATCTTTTTGAAGGGTTGACCCTTCAAAAAATTTTAAATAAATATTATTTTTTGTTTTCATCCTCAAATATTTCAGGATGATATTCCTTGATAATCTTGATATATTGGTTGATTACAGTGATTCCTCTACCAGTCATATGTTTGATTTGTTGCTTTTCTATTCCACGTCTAACAAGGAATTTAATGCGTTCATAGTCCTTTATATACCTATCAACTGCTTATAAGGAATGTTCTGTCTTTTTTGCAATGTCTGGTGGAGCAACTTTTTGTTCATATAATTCTAAGATGATCTTTTTATGGGTAGTTCCTCTACCCATATCAAGGACATATCCTTTTAAGGGTAAGACATCATCGTTTTCTTTATGGTATTCTTGGATACGCTTAGATATTGTCGAAGCAGTACGATTCATGATAGCAGCCAGCTCTTCAACTGTCAGCATGGCCACCTGCTCTTTAGCCGCTTTTGTCAGTCTTTCTATGCGTAGTCTATCATGTTCAACTTTTGAGATACCTTTACGTTTAAGCTCAATATTGGGGTTCCCCCATTAATTTAATTACATTTTCAAAAGTTTTATCTTCTACATTTTTAATAATTTTAGGCATAATACACACCTCCAAAATTATTATGAATTCTAATTCATAATATATCGTATGTAGTATATTTTGTAAAGTTTAAATTTGTGGGACAAAATAAAACAGGAAAAAGAAAGGTAGATTGGTTTTACTTGAAAAGAAAAAGCCTCAAGAATATTTCACTTAAATTATAAAAACGAAATACTCTTGAGACAGGTTATTACTAAATAATTACTGGCTTAAAATATATACTCTATTTCAGCAGCAAAATAATCATTTTCATCATATTGGCCAAACTGGGTATCATTATCTCCACCAAAGTTTTTATAATTAAGAGATAGTGTTGTATCATCTTTAAGAACAAAATCAACTTTAGCACCTAACATATAATCTCCATCTCCTGTGTTATAAGCCAGAGAAAGTTCAGGTAAGATAGTCTCTCTTTTATAACTATCTGTCAACCCGAGTGAGAGAGTATTAGTTAGATACTCACCATTTTTTCTATAATCTACATCAATTGGCATTCCTGTCCCTGGAATTTTAGTATCTTTAATCTTATCATTAGCCATAATATAGTTGCTCTGCAATTGTATATTTATATTTAAGTTATTATAGGGAAGATTTTTATCTCCACCGATGATCACTGCCAAACGATTATTACGAAGAGCAGGATCATTACCTTCAGTATCCTTTGTTCTATAATAGGCCAGTTCAGATTTCATATTAATATCAGCCAGCACAGTACTTAGTTCTGCTCCTATAATACTGACTCGATCATAGTTGATAGCAATATTTTTTATATCTACACTGGGTTCCCTCATCCGACCCTGATAAAAGGAAAAACCATAATCATAACCCTGATAACTATCAGTATATCTTAGAGCTAACTGGCCATCTCCATATTCATTTCCACCATATTTCAGACTATTCATGAGTTTATCTTGCTGTTCCTTTGGCAATTCTCCAATAAGAGCCTGCTGTCTTTTGAGATCTGCCCTCATCCAGGGATTAGCTGGATCTAAAGCCAGTCTATGTGGTGTAAAATCAGGGGTATAGACAACCTCCAGACTTCCACTATCCATATAATAATTTAATTTTATCATCTCTTCAGCAATCTTTCTATCGAGATAATCCGGATTAACAAAATCAGTATAATCAAAGGCATTTAGATTATCGACAATATGCATCTTATCACCTTTACCCCAGACAACTTTTTTCTTTCCGATTAAAAAATTAAAACTATCATAGTATAATCTAAAATAAGCCTCTCCTATCTCAATTTTATCTTCAGTAAAATCCAGTTTAACATTTAATTCAGAACTGTCTTTTTCATAGAACAGATTAAGATCAAGCTCAGGACTGGCCTTAAGATATTGATCATATTTATCCAGATATGACCTAATATCATAACTCAACTTTCCTCCAAACTCCAACGGCTTTTCATCTGTAAAACTGGAAGAAAACTCAGAAGTCGTTTCTTCACTATCAAAAGCACTTTCAGCTGCATAACTTGGAGTTGTAGCCACCAGAAAGACCAGAGCTATAATTGAAAATATTTTCAGATATTTTTTCATTTAATATCATTCCTCCTCTAAAATTTACCTGTCTTTAAGAAATTAGGTGTAAAGCGATTAGGATTTATCTTTTTATTATATTCGATAAAAGCCGCACCTGAATCACTACGTTTGACATATAGAACTGTAGAATGACTTGTCTCTAAATTTTCTATCTTGCCCCAGAAAGGTGTCCAATGGCCATCGATTTTGGCAATATTCTGTTTAACAGTAAGTATCTTCTCTAATTTCCCAGTCTTCTTATTATACATCTCTACTTTTACAGGCATCAGATGTTTTTTTGAGATCCACTGAATTCTCCGACCATAATTGGAGTCTTCTGGATTTTTGGGGGTCGATTCTATCACATAACATTCATAATCACCGAGAATTTCTTCTTTAAGAAGTTTATGACTATCATCATCGATATCACTACTCTGGAGTTGGCTCATATCACTATAAGTAAAATCTGATCCCATAAAAGCACTATCCTCCTGTGAAGAAGAGATTCTCCTCACTCTACCCAGTGATGGTAGATAGATATGCTGGTCATCATCTCTATCTTTATTTTCTATCATCAAAAATCTGGTTCCAGCTACAGAAGCTGGAGCTCTAAACTCCATAACCATATTCATCAGATCAGCTTCACCCCGGGTTATAGACCATATCTCTAGAGTTCGTGATTTTACATTTCCCTCAGCATCTATTAGATCCATTCCCAGCAGACCATGAGTAGATTCTACCGCTTCTTCCTGATTAACTTTTTCCATCACCTCACGACCGGTGATAGCTGATACACTAACGCTAAAACTAAAAATCAGGACAAAGACTAATAATATGTTAAATATTTTTTTCATATAATTTTCCTCCTTTATTTTTTAATAAATTCTGGTTTAAATACATTCAACAGTGCCGGCAAGATAGTAAGTGAAGCACCGGCTGAAGTAAGCATAATGACAGAGACAAGGACTCCAAACTGCTGTAAAGGTACAAAGTTAGAAAAGATCATAACTAAAAATCCAAGTGTAACAGAAAATGCATTGAAGATTATTGCCTTTCCTGTTGATAATAAAACATTGCGATTGACTACCTCAAGATCATCAGTTTTCTTCCTCTCATCATTATAGGCAGATAAAAAGTGAATCACATAATCAATCCCAATCCCGATTGAGACTGAAGAGATCATAGCAGTGGCAACATTCATCTTGATACCAGCATATCCCATAATCCCAAAGTTGATTATAAGAGAAAAGGCTAAAACAATTATTCCATAAAAACCTGCTATAATTGATCTATAATCATAGGCTACAATAACAAAGACAAGGATTAAAGCTAAAATTATACTTTTAAACTGAGCCTCAGATATAAGATCGGAAATACTATAACCCATAGCAGCCGCACCAGCAATCTCGATCTCATATCCTTCTGGAAAATTATCTTCTGCATAAGTTATAACCTCATCTCTGATCTTTTTGGTAAAGGTAGAATTACCATTTTTTAGCTGTACTGTCATCTGGGCTTTGGAAGGTTCTAAAGAATCATTGATCAAACCCTTCATTCCACCTGAATAAAGCAACAGATATTGTGAGATTAATCTCTGTAGTTTAGCTTTGTTCTCCAGATTATATTTTTTTGGATCATAAGGAATTTCATCATAAGCAGCTCCTTTGTAGTTTAATTCTCTACTTACTGCCTCGATAAGTTCACTACCACTTAGATCCAATTTGTCGGCTTTTAAAATGGCTTTATTTAAAAGAACTATTAGTTCTTTTTCAGAAAGTTTTTCAGTCGATGGAGCTTTAAGACTACCCTGCTCTGACTCTAAATTATTATCATTTTTCTCTTCTCCAAAACTCGAGGTAGTCTCTTCACCAAAGTTAGAAGTAGTTTCATCCCCAAAACTGGAAGTGTTTTCTTCACTGAAACTTGATATGGTCTCTTTACCAAAACTGGAAGTAGTTTCATCGCCAAAATCAGAAGTGGTCTCTTCTATCTCTTCATTATCCTGATCTATTACATCTTTGGCAGCTGAACTCTGATCAGGATAATGCATCACCTGGTTCATCCTTTTTAATAGATCAGTAAAAGAGATCACCTTTCCGACATTTTTATAATTTGAGGTCAGATAATTATCAAGATTATCTATTTCTTTTAAAATATCAGGTTCAGTAAGACTACTAGCTTTTTCACCACTGACCATAACAGTTAGAAAGTTACTTCCTCCAAAATTGTTATTTATAAAACTGTTTGCCTTTCTTATCTCAGTATCTTCTTTAAAAAAGTTAATAAAATTAGTTCCCGTATTTATCTTGGTAGCCCCATAACCAAAGATCAGAACAATAATCAAAGAAAAGACTAATAACCGCATCTGATCTTTAGTAAAGAAATGGTATATTCCCAGAATAATCTTATTTATTCTATTAGTTTCATCATCCTCTTTATCAGTATAAGTTATTTTTTTATCTCTCAATAACAATATCGAGGGAATCAAAGTAATTGCCAGAATAACAGCAAAAGCCACACCTATAGCTGTAAAGATACCAAATTCTTTCATTGGAACTATATTACTAGCAGTCAGCGAACCAAAACCTACCATAGTTGTAACTCCGGTCCAGAAGACTGGTCTGGCTATCTTTTTAACAGTACTGATAATAAGCTGACGATGGTTTTCTTGATCAAAATCACCATTGTTTTTTTCCAGCAGTTGATCATAATAATGGCTTATAATATGGATTCCATAAGCACTCCCAACCCCGATCAATAAAACTGGAATAACAACAGCCAAAAGAGTCAGCTCTATTCCCAGGAGAACCATAAGGCCAACTGTCCAGATAGTAGAGATCAAAACAACCAAAAGCGGTAGGATAATCCCTCCTGCCCTTTTGAACGATATATATAAAGCAAAGATTACCATCAGAATTACAAAAGGTATCAACCGGGCCAGGTCACCTTTCATATTATTATCTAAAAGAACCGAAACGGAAGGATCACCTGCCAGATAGAACTGATAACCTTCTTCTTTAACATTATCTATAATATCTTCTAAAGCAAAATATACCTCACTCTGTTTATCTACAGTAATACCATCTTTTAACTGAATAGATATCTGGGTTGATTTTAAATCATTAGAATAAAAATTATTCCTATACATATCCTGCCAGGAAAATAGCTTTCTTTTTAAAGTTGAAGTAAGATTTGCAGTCTGAATATTTTCTGGGACAAGTTTGCTGACCTCCATTCCCCCATCTATACCTTCAATAAAATCAGTATTTGTAATCGATTCTACACTATCTATATTTTCTATATCTTTTATTTTTTGAGTTAAATCTCTAACTAGTTTAATGCTATCATTATTAAGAATTGAGGCTTTTTTATTTTTGATAGCTAAAACCATCATACTTGAACCGCCAAAAACATCTTCAATCTTTTGATCTGCTTTTTTGACTGGGTTATTTTCTGGTAAAAATACTTCTAAATTATTATTAAATTTTACATTTGGAATCTGCCAGACAAAAAATACAGTTAAAACTAAAACAATAACAATAATTAACTTAGGTTTTTTTAATATTTTTTCCATTTTCTCACCCATCTATTTAATATTTTATTTTTTTCGTTTATTTTCATAAAAATTTCTAACATAGTTTCAATTAGTCTATCATCGATTTTTTTCAATAAATTTTTTGCATTTTCTTTTGCCATATTCTTATCTTTTTTATAAAAATTATTTCCATGTTGGCTCAAAAGAACCTCTACAACCCGACGGTCATCACTACGTCTTCTCCGCTTGACATAATCTTTACCAACTAGATTATTGATTACACCAGTCATAGTAGTAGGCGGAGTACCAAAGACTGAGGTTAGTTCTGACATAATAGCAGATTCATTCTTTGCTACTTTCTGAACATTGGCATTTACCTTTTCACATAAAACTGACATTTCATTGATAAAAGATATCTTTGTAGCAAGGAAGGCATTAGAAGCATATTTAATCATTTCTGCTGTTTCTAAGTTAGTAAAAACAAAAGGTACATCATTAAGATATAAAGCTCTATATACTTCACTTAATATTCACTTTTTGTACCAATTATTATCCGATCAGAATGGGTGAAATCATGTACTGCTTTACCTTCTCTTAAAAACTCAGGATTACTTACTACATCAAAGTTATAATCCACACCTCTTTTATCTAATTCTGATTGTATTACTTACTGAACTTTTCTACCTGTTCCTACTGGTACTGTAGATTTATCAACAACTACTTATAATCAGTAGTAACTTTAGCTATCTTTTTAATCTCTAATTCCTGCCTCTTTAACTATCCTGAATAAAGCTTTATTTAAATATATTCTTTCTCTCCCTATCTTTTCAGATAGTAAAAAGCCTTCTTTTTCGAGAGTTGATAGATAATTAGAAGCTGTCTTTCTTGAAACACCGAGTCCATCCTTAATATATGAAATCTTAGTATAAAATTCAAAAAATATTAAATCCACTAATTCTTTTGAATATATTTTGGGGAGTTTCTCTTTTATTTTTTCAGCAGTTGTTTCCATTAAATCATTTATTTCTTTTACCAGTATCAATGTTTCATTAGCTGTTTTTTCAATTCCCTGTAGTATAAACAAAATCCAGCTTTCCCAATTTTGATTATTTCTCACTTCCTGAAATAATTTATAATAAGCTGTTTTATTACGAATAATAAATTTACTTAAATACAAAATAGGACTATTTAAAAGGTCTTTTAATACTAAATACAAAATATTAAGTATTCTTCCTGTTCGTCCATTACCATCATAAAAAGGATGAATGGATACAAACTGATAATGGATTACAGCTAACTTTACAAGAGGATCTACATTATCATAATCCTCATTTATATATAGTTCTAGATTAGATAACAGAGACAATATTTCTTTTTTTTCACTTGGTGGAGTATAAATTGTTTCTCCGGTAAGTTCATTTTTTAATACCGTCCCCGACAAGTTTCTGATACCTGCTCGATTTGACTCAATCAGGTTTTGAATTTCAATTATTATATTAGTGGTTATAATTTTTTTCTCTTTAACTAATTCATATCCATGCCAGAGAGCTGTTCTATAATTAACAACTTCTTTTGCTGCATGACTATTATAGCTTTCACTACTCATCACTCTAAAAAGTTCATCATGGGTTGTAATAATATCCTCTATTTCAGAACTGTCTTTTGCTTCATTTATTATTACTGCATTAATTAAAATATTTTTATTTGGTATCATATCAGCAAAACCTTTTAGTTCAGCTAAAGATTTATGAGACCTTGTTAGTTGTTTTAATACTCCTCTCGTTTCAAGATTTGCTTCCGGAGGTAAAACTTTTAATTCATTATTCATAATTACGCATCTCCTATTTCCTTTTAGTTATATTATATACGTAATCTCTTCCCATTACAATAAAACATGGGTAGTTTTTATATATTTCTACTCATGTTTCTGGGATATAGGTAATAATTTCATATTAATTTAATAAAGAATCACCACCATTTTTATTAAATTCATTTTTATTTTTTTTAATAGAAATCATAATTACACCTTATTTATGAATGCAAATTAATAAAGGCTAGGCATATTGATAAAATTTAAAGTTATTTGACATTATAGACTGGTATATCAACTAAATTTGCAGCTTTGATTAGTCTATTATCCATAGTTAATAATTTAGCACTTTTTCTGCGAGAAGTGATTAAATACATTGCATCATAGACAGGATGGTTAATTTTAAATGAAAGTGATACGGCTTCTTCATAAAGATCTTCAGGTTCAACAAATTGGTCAATTAACTTAAATAATTGTCTTAGCTTTTTCATTAATTTATCTTCAGGATAATTTTTTATTGAATGATATTTCCACATTACATTTGAGGCTTCATAAATGAAAAGACTTGGGGTAATAACCCAGTCGGCTTTTTCTAGTTTAGATTTAATAAATAATTGATTTTTTCTTCCCATGATGAATTCAATAGCTGCACTAACATCTAAAGTTATTATCATCTATATCGGTCCTCTCTAATGAGTGGTACAGGATCAGGTATTTCATCAAAACTGTTAGATTTGGTTTCATTGATTATTTGATTTAGTAATTTTTTACGTTGCTTTTTACTTTGTTTTTCCATTTCTAGGGCTTTTTCTAACAATATAATGGTTTCTTGAGTAATACTTCTGCGGTCTTCTTCTGCAAGTTCAACAATTTTGTTATATATTTGTTCAGGTAAGTTACGCACTTGTAAAGTATGCATAAAGTTACCTCCTTTCTGTTCACATTATATCACAAAAATATAATGCATGCAATATGCATTAAATTCATTTAAATCTTTTTAAATTGCAAGGTTTAATGCACGATAATTACGTTTTGAACTTGTGTAAAACTCAAATTTTTCAGATAACCCCTTTAGAATTTAACATAAGTTGCTTATTTTACAGTAAAAAATCTCACTGGAATTCAAATAATTCCAGTGAGAGCAATATCGTTTAACAGAAAATAATATATATTTTGTTAATTTTATTAGATAATTACTTTATATAATTGTTTTTCTAATTATTTTTGATAAACAGTTCTTTACTGTAATCATTAATATCTTCTACATTCAACATTTCATATTTATTATAAACATCGTTAAAATAATCGGTAATAAGTTCTTTTTTTATTATTTGATCACATTTTTCTTTTGGTTTTAAGTTTTTTCTAGTATACCTCCACGGTCTTTCAGAATGCGTCATTCTTTCAAGAGTTTTAGCACTGTAACAACCAAAGTTATCAATAATACTATCTAAAAGTTCTTTTTCTCCCTCTGTTAGTTCGATGTTTTTAAATTTCAAATTTTTATCTTCAATTGGGTTATATCCATAATCTCGATATTTAAAATATATATCTTTATATACTGGACCGTGCACCCAGGCTTCACAGTCATTATCAAATAAATATTTGCCATAGAATATTTTATAAAAATCCTGACTGTAATAGAGCATTTTCTGCAATGCAAGAGGAGTTACCTCTTCTAATTCTTTAAGTAGATATTTAATTACACTATCAATTTTGCTTTCCGTTTTAAATTTATTTTGCTCTAAACTTTTTATAGCTTTAATTAAATCATTAAAAGCTTTATCTGTAACTTTATTCTTATTTTTATCTGCAAGTTTCCACATATAATTATAATCATTTTTTATCTTTTTTAAAGTTTCAGAATAACTTTTTGAAGGTACATCACCATCCAGATAACGAGTCAAAGTCTTTTCTCCCCAGCCTAAAAGCAAAGATAATGGTCTTTTACCAGTATTGTATTTGTCTAGTATTTTTTTGATTTTAGAGATTTTAATAATATCTGCTTTTTCTCTATATGCATTATTTATTTTTTCTAAATTACGATCATGAAGTTCAGAAATGAAAATTTCTTTACCGCACTTATTACAATATGCTCTTTCAGCAGTATATTCAAATTCTAAGCCACGGACCTTTTTTTCCTCAACTAAGTTTTTAATTTTATAATCAACTTCTTTTCTACATTCTGGACAAAAGGTTCTCATTTTTCTAATCCTCCTTTTTTACTTAAACAAGAATGTAATTGATTTTTCAAGTTCATGTAAAGAAACAGTGAACCTCTCCACCTAAATCAAAAATAAGATTTAGATGGAGCTTCTAACTGCTTCATATAGATTAAATTAATTTATAATTATTTTTTTCAGGCCTTAATATTATCATTGTTTTTAACTACGATACTAAATGGTCAGTATTTATTTTATATGACAATATATATATTTATTTTCTTTATTAGTATCTTTTCCAATATAATATCATTTCATATATGTAATCTTGTTTTAAATTTATTTTTGATTTATGAACCAAGTTAATTTACCTTTGACCTTTATAAGTATATTTAGTTTTAATATGACTTTGTTTAATCAAATTAAATATTATAAGAGCTGTTTAAAATCAACTCTAGAAAATATATTTTTATTGATAATCGTGATATTTGGAAACTGTATCAATGTTTATTGAGTTTTTAATTAATTCATTAACTTTTGATTAGTCAATGATTAAAATGAGAGTTTTTATAATTAATTCAAAAGAGGTAGAGTACTTTTCTATTGCTTGATTCAGATTATCAAGCTCACCTTTTTTGAATTTTGCTAACATTTCAAAATGATTATAATCTTTTTTACTAAGCTTATTTCTTTGTGGGGGATTATTAAAGATAATATTTGGATTCCCAAATTTTATTATCACAAGATATTTAAGTAATAGTGATTCTGCGCTACCAGCTGGATATTTAATTATTTCCTCTATACTTTTTTCGGTTTTTTCTTCTTTTGACTTTGCTAAATACCATATAGCATAATGATATATAAATGTATTGGTATCATAGATTTTAAATTCTTCTAGGAAATTTTTTATTGTTTTTTGTCTTTTATCAGTTAAAAAAGTTTTACTTTCTCTTGCAAAAGTATCCAATAAAACAGATAACTGACTATCAATTACATTTTGGTTACTTATATATTTTTCATCATTTATTTCTTTAATATATTGCAAAATTTCATCTTTTATTCCCTTGTTTAAAGTAGTAAGAGAGTCTTTTATAAATTCTAATATATCATCATCAATGGTTTTATTTATTATATTAATTGCTTCTTTCATTTCTTTATTATCTTTTAATACATAAATGCTGGTGATGTATAATGAAAAAATATTTTTTAAATCATCTTGATTTTTAGATTGAAGGAGATCATTTGTGAACATATTCTTGAAGTTTTTAATTACTTTTTGATAATCTTTATTGTCAAAATTGGCTCTGATTATATAATGATTTATTTTGTCTTTTTTTTCAGTTAAATTAAATATTACTTGATCATTAATTGAAACAAACCTAAATTCATTATTATAAAAACACAATCTTTCTAGATAATAGCCTAAATCAATTTCTTGTCCGATAATTTCTTTTATTTGATTGATTTTTTCTTCAGTTAATTTCTGATCGAAATCTATTATTTCAAAAACTTTTATAACATCTTCTAGATATTGTTTATATTCTTTTGTGGAGATTCTCTCTGTAATCGAATGAAGTTTGTCGACCATATATTTCGCTAATTCAGCTTGGTTTTGATTGTTGTTAACATCTAAATGATTAAATCGATAAAAATCATCTACTAAAAGTTGATATGCTTTTTTATAATTTCTTTTTTTAATTAAAATATCAATTATGTCGTTTAAATAAAATATATCATTATTAGTTTTTTTATAGCCTTTTTCTAAATATTTAATTCCCTCTTGATTCTTATTAAGTTCCATTTTTACTTCTGCTAATTTCATATATAAAATTGGTGATTTGTAATGGGCCAAAAATTCTTCAGTTATTTCTTCAGCTTTTTTACACCTTCGTAGTTCAATTAATAGATTACATATTAAAAAGGCTACTTCATGAGATAAGTCCTCTTTTACAATCCGATAGTGTTTCAGCAAATAATCAAGGCTTTCGCTTGGTTTTTCTAGATTGGCGGCCATGTAGCCAGCTAGATTCGAAAATAACGGTTCTACTGGATAGTCTTGATCTGCTTTTTTTAATAGTCCATAAAATTTATTTTTATCCTGATCATTAAAATTATAAAAATTTGTTTCCATATATTCAGATATTTTGTTTATATAATATTCCTTTGGCTTATCAGGGTCTACTTTTGCACAGCATTTTTTGTATTTTTTCCCACTTCCACAGGGACATAGGACATTCCGTTTTATCTTATAACCAGATTTTTCTTTTATCGTTTTAGTACGATAGTTTTCTTTTATTCCGATTTCTTTTTTCGGATAATTTCTTTCAAATAAATTACTTGGATTACCTGAGTTTTCATCATAGAAAATACTTTTTCATCTAAATTCATCTCAAATAATATAGTTAAAGATCTTATTAAAAATTCCTTAAAAATAAAAAACAATTAACAAAGATTGTTGAAATCATTTAGAGATAATTTAAAACCATACCTTAAATCTTAATAATGTGTCAGAACTAAAAGACGTTTTTTTACTTTAATATTTTTTTAATTAGATACTAATTGATCAAATTCTTTTTCTGTAAGTATAGCATCTAAAGTTGTAAATATTTCTTCAGTACTTTTTGAAAATTCATCAAACACTTGTTCTAAGTCTTTGATTTCACCTTTTTTAATTTTGGCAATCGTATCTAGATATTTTAAAACTTCTTGTGGTATTTTCTTTCTTATTGAAAAATCGCCAAGTACATATTTGGGTCCTAGTATTTTTAAAGCAACATAATACTTTAACGGTATCGCAAAGTTTTTCTTAATAGGTTTGTTTATAATGACTTTTATTGATAGTTTATAATCTTTATTTTTGCTTTTATGTAATAACCATTTGGTATAATGATAAATAAAAGTATCTTCATTATATTCTTCATAGTCTTTTAATAATCTTTCGGATAACTTTCTTTTTTCTTCACTGAATATAGGGTTATCAAGCAAATATAGGTCATAAACTAAATAAGTTAATTGAATATCGATAACTTCATCAATATCTAATATGTTAAATCCCCAACTGGTATCTAAATTTTTAATATAATCTAATATTTTTACTGATTCGACATTATCCACATTTGAAATCAGTTCATGGATTATAAGGAGAGTTTCATCATTAACATTATTATCGATAAACATAATGAAATCAATTATCTCCCTATCTTTCTGAAGGTAATATAAACTTAAAAAATAGTTTTTCCAGGCTGATACAATATCTTTACTATCAGAAGTCTGTATGAATTGTTTACTATATAAATAGTCTTTATACTCTATTACTTTTTCGTAGTTACCTGATAAAAAAACGGCATTTATTATTAAGTCAGTGATTAAGGTTTTTTCCTGGGGTGTGGCTTTTTTAAATAAGATATCACTATTATTAGATATCCATTGATAATTTTCAAAATTATAAAATAACTTTAACATAAATATAGGGTAAGTGTCATTATCTGGTATTATGTTTTCAATAGTCTTTATTTTATCTTTCTTTATTTTTTCATTATAATCTATATTATCAAATATTTTTAATAATGTATCTAAATATTTTAGATAAGGTTCTGTAGGATATTTTTCGTTAGGAGAAAATTTAAATAATGAATTTATAGTATCTTCAAATATATTTATTACACTCTCATCTCCAATTTCCATGGGGTCAATTTCTTGTAAACGTGAATAATTATCTTTTAGTAATTTTAAAGCTTTTATGTAAAAATTATTTCCAATCAATATTTTAATCACTGTATTTAAGACATTGATATTATTATTTGAACTTTTATAAGCTTTAAGTACATAGTTATATCCTTCTTTTCTTTTACCTAACATAAATTTAGCTTCTGTTAAAAGGAGATAAAAGGAATGATTATCAAAATTACCTTCTAGTTCTTTTCCTATTTTTTCTATCTTTTCAAATTCACCTAATTCTGCTAAAATATCTATTAAAAACAAGGTATTATCCAAAGTTAAATCATTTTTTAATATTCTATAACTTCTCATTAGATAATTTTTTGCTTGTTTTATATTACCTAGTTCAGCTGCTGTAATACCCGCTAATTCATTAAAAAGAGGATTTGTCGGATAGGCTTGTATTGCATTTTTCAAAATTTCAAATGTTGTTTTTAATTTTTTTAAAGATTCAAAGGTCTCTTCATCTTGAAGATAGTTATTTAATTTCATATAGTAGTATTCTTCTGGTTGATCTGGATTATTATTAGCACAGCAGTTTATATACTTTTTCCCACTCCCACATATACAGGGATCATCGTCATTAATTATATATTCTTTAGTAAAATCAAAAAAATCATCAGCCACTTTTTCTATACTTTCATAAATGTCTTTTTCATTTTTGAAATTATTGAAATCTATAACATTATCATCAAAATCCAATTAATATCATCCTTTCATGTATAAGTTATTTTTTAACTATTATATTATAACCTGAATTCGGAAAGTAAAAACACAAAACAAATCTAATACCTGTCATACCAACAGAAATAATTTTAAATTTCGGAAGAATTTCTTCTTTTGAATATAGAAAAGAGAGCTCCTTTTTGATACCATAATAGTAGAAACAAAAACCCATTAGAGAAAGGAGCTCTCTACTAATATGAT
>DATFJG010000112.1:0-21857 GCA_035269305.1 Clostridia bacterium | reverse complement strand
AATCTATTCAGAAGCGTGTAACAGAAGCTTCAATAGGTGAACACGGTTATAGTTTCTTAGTTGATGAAAAAGGAAATATTATTTCCCATCGGAACAATGAGTATGTTTTTAAAAAGAATATTGTGACGGATGATGTGGAGGTTAGTGCTACTCAAGGAGAAGAAATTCTAGCGTCAGAGGATGCCGGACGAGGCGAAATTAAGTTAGCAGGAGAAACTTTTAGTTATATATTTAATCAAGTAAATGATTGGACTTTGATTACTAAAGTGCCAGAAAGCCAGTATATGTCAGGAGCCAAAGATACACTTAATCGGACGATTATTGCTATTATTATTTTTTCTATTATTGCAATTATTATTGCTACTTTGGCAACAAATTCTATTTCAAAACAGTTAAATAGAGTTGTTCGCCAGATGAGAAAGGCGAAGGATGGTGCTTTAAACTTAACTGTTGGAAAACAAAAAATCAAAGAAATTGATGAGCTAGGTAGAAGTTTTAATGTCATGATGCAAAATATAACGCATTTAGTGGATGATGTTAAGAAAGTTGTTTTGGAAGTAAATGGTATATCCACCGCCGTTCAAATGACAGCAGATGAGTTGGGGAAATCTTCTGAGGAAGTATCGAAGGCCATTGAGGATGTGGCCAGTGGTGCAACAGACCAAGCGGAAGAAATGGATGCTTCTGTGGAAGAGACAAATGTTTTAGCTAAAAATCTAAGTACAATTGTTGAAAAATCTGACCAAACCTTAGAGAAAACGAAGGATATGCAAAAGAGGTCTACTAAAGGTGCAAAGTCTTTAGAAAAATTAAGTCAAGGCATTGGTGAGACAACTGAAAAGAGTCAAAACATTACAAAGAAAATCACAATATTGACAGAAAAGTCTGAAGAAATTGGTAGTATTCTAGAAACGATTGAAGGTATATCAGAACAGACGAATTTACTTGCGCTAAATGCAGCCATTGAAGCCGCAAGAGCTGGAGAAGCAGGAAAAGGTTTTGCTGTAGTTGCAGATGAAGTCAGAAAACTTGCTGAAGAAAGTGGTAAGTCAACAATAAAGATTAAAGATATTATTGAAGATATCCAGGGAATCATTAAATCAACAAATGCGGATGTTGATGATTCTGGACAGGCAATTAAATCGATCAATACTTCATTAGATGAAGCAAATCTATCTTTTAAGGATATAAATGAAAGTATTGATCGTGTTATTTCAAATGTTACTACACTTGGGTCAAATATTAATGAAATTGATAAAATCAAAGATTCTGTTGTAACATCTCTTGAAAAAGTACTTGAAATAACCCATGGATTTGTCGCGAATGCTGAAGAGGTTTCAGCTACTGCGGAAGAGCAAAGTGCTGCAATACAAGGTGTAAGTATTACTATTGATGAACTCAATCAATTAGTTAATACACTAGAAGAATCAATGAATCAGTTTAAATTATAGAGTAGATAAAGGAGAACCCCCTTATGGCAAAAAAGAGAACTGCAATGAGTTTAAGAGTAAAATTGACAATATATTTTTTAATTTTAATTATTGTTCCAGCAAGTGCCGTTGGACTTTATTCCTATAGAAAAAGTGAAGAAATTTTAGAAGATCAAATCGTTGATAAATTAGAAATGATGAATACTAGTATTGTTGATGAAGTAAATGATCGTATGAATGCTTTTAAAACAATTGGTGGTGTTTTTCGTACCAATGTTGAGTTAATAGATTATGTTAGAGGTTTCGATTCATCAACTGATCAATATGAAAGAGAAATAACAAGAATTGTGGATAGTTTTTATGAAAGTATTAGTGAAGTGAGCAAAGGAATTGTATTAATTAACAAAGATGGTACTGTTATAACTGATAGCCTTGAAGGAAAACTAAAGGATAATTATTTTTATGGAAACAAGTTCTTTTTAGAGGCTATTGCTAGTGAAGAAGCTATTTGGTCAGATGTAAGAACTGTTCAAAACATGAACGGGAATGTATTGATTCATGCCGTTCCAATTAATGTTGATGGAGATAACAGAGCGGTATTAGCTTTAATGTTAGATTTTGAGGTAATCAATGATATTGTTACTGAAAATAGCTTAGGAAATGAAAGTTATAGTTTTTTAACGGATGAAATGGGTATATATTTAGCACACCCTAATAAAAACATTAGATTTATTGATACAATCATTGATAAAGAAAATGAAGCATTGTATGAAATAGGGTTAAAAATGACAGATGGCGAGAAAGGCAGAGGTTATTTTTCAAAGGATGAACGTAGAAATATTATTCTTTATGAAGGCATTAATAATTGGTCTTTAGCAACGGTTGTTCCTGAAGATCAGTTTATGGCGCCAGCGAAAGATATTTTTAACAACACATCCATAGCTATTGTAATTTTTGCTGTGATTGGTTTATTGTTCTCATTGTTTGTAACAAATGGCATTGTAAAACAACTAAATAGTGTTGTTGAAAAAATGACAAAGGCGAAAGACGGGTATTTAAACTTAACTGTTGAAAGTCAAGGCATTAAAGAGATTAATCAATTAGGTGAAAGTTTTAATGTTATGATGAAAAACATGAGTAATCTAGTGGATGGTGTAAAAGATGTTGTAAAAGAAGTCAATAGTATTTCAACTTCGGTGAAAATGACAACTGATGAGTTAGGTAAATCCTCAGAAGAAGTTTCTAGAGCAATAGAAGATATTGCTAGTGGTGCAACGGATCAAGCCTTTGAGATGAACAACTCCGTTGAAGAGACAAACGTATTAGCAGAAAATCTTAGTGTTATTGTTGAAAAATCTGATCAAACTTTAGAAAAGACGAAGGATATGCAAGTGAAATCAACAGCAGGCGCTACCTCTTTAGAGAAACTAGATGAAGGCATCAGTGAAACAACTGAGAAAAGTAAAAATATTGCATCAAAGGTTTCCATCTTAACCAATAAATCTCTAGAGATTGGTACCATATTGGAAACTATTGAAGGCATATCAGAACAGACAAATTTATTGGCATTAAATGCAGCGATTGAAGCAGCAAGAGCTGGTGAAGCTGGAAAAGGTTTTGCTGTAGTTGCTGATGAAGTCAGAAAACTTGCAGAAGAAAGTGGTCAGTCAACAGTTAAAATAAAAGATATTATTGAAGAAATTCAAGATATTATAAGATCAGCTAATGACGATGTCAATGCTTCTACAGATGCTATTGATTCCATTAATCACTCAATAAGTGAAGCAAATCTTTCATTTGATGCGATTAATAATAGTATAGAAGAAGTGATTGGAAATGTTTCTGATTTAGGTACAAATATCAGTGAAATTGATAATATTAAGAGTAATGTTGTCATGTCTTTAGAAAGGGTTTTAAGTATAACAGAAGGGTTTGTTTCAAATGCTGAAGAAGTTTCTGCAACGGCGGAAGAACAGACGGCAGCGACGCAAGGCGTTGGTGTGACAATTGATGAATTGAATAATTTAATTCATGCACTAGAGAAAAAGTTAGACGTTTTTCAAGTATAAGTTTAGAAGGGAAGATATTATGAAATCTATTGAATTATTAAAAAAACGTGGTTATGTATCCGAATTTAGAAGTAAAAGTATTTCTGATGACGATCTTGAAATGATTAACGAAATAATCTTAGAAGCCTCTGATAAATATGGTGAAGGCATAAAAATCGAAAATTTAGAGGGTGATTTTGTCTATAAAAACCTATTGGACTATGAATACAAATATGGTAAAATGGTTAAAGCGCCAAGATACATTGCTTTTACGACAACTGATGTCTTAAAAGGCTACGAAAAAACTGGATTTATTGGAGAATGGATTATATCCAAGTTAATAGAGAATGGTATTGATGCTAAATGGCTAGAAATTAATGACCATGATGAGAAGTTATTTAAAACTTTTAATTTTGAAGAAGGTTCCTATCTAGTAAATTTCATAGCTATTGGTTATGGTATTAAAGAAAGCAATATTGCCAAATTATTGAAAAATAAATATAAAAATAGTATAAAAAACTTAACAAGCATGGGTTATTCAGATACAATGGATATGAAAACAGATAGTGATATTATTTATAAGTTGAGTATTCACGAATTTGTATACAATGATGAGTTTGGCCATATGTTTAATGACAACAAATTAGAAAGAACTGGTTTACAAAGAGTTTTTCAGAGTCTACATTTAGCACCAACAATTACTAATCGACAATTGTGGAGAATATTGATTCACGAGGAAAAATTATTTATTGTTTTCGTATCCGATGATAAGATTGCAAAAATTGAAGCAGGAATTCTTAGATTTTATTTAGGTGAAGCTTTAATGAATAACGGCATTAAAACAAGATGGTATGAAGTAGATAATCTAAACTTAGAACAATATAAATTCCCTGAAAGTTCTTTTGTACCAGGATATTTTACGTATTAATTTTGAGGTGAATAATGAAAAAGAAAAGATTAAACATAGCAATTTTAGTAATTGCTATGTTTTTACTGTCAAGTTGTACTAACGTTGAATCTAATGAAGCGACCCCATCAGATGAATCTGTTGTAGTTGAAATGGAGTCATCGGAAACAACAGATGAAAAAGAAGATGTGTATCGAATTGATTTAGAAAAAGAGATTAAGTTTTTAAATGCTTTGAAAAAAGAGCATTACGAAAAAGATTTACTCAAGACTATTGATGAGAAGACTAAATATGCTAAAAAAGACAATACTGTTATTTATGCTAATAAAGAGTTAACGGAGCCATTAAAAACTCTAGAAGCTAGGGAAAGTTTTTTTGCTGAAAAAGTTGATTCAGCAACAGGCATTGCTACAGTAAAAGACGATTATTATTCCACAACTAGAGGTTACATGAGAGCAAATACCTATCATGATAGCAAACTGGACTTTATTTCAAGAAAGTATGATGGTGTAGACTATACACATGAAATACCCTTTGTTGAATATGAAAACAATCCTCGTGTCAAAGCAAAAGGTATTTATTTAACGATAAATACAACAATAGATCCTAAAAAGTTAGATGCATTGATTAAGAAAGCAAATGAAACAGAAATTAATGCTTTTGTAATTGATGTAAAAAATGATTCTGATAACTTATTGTTTCAATCAGAAGCGGCGAAAAAGTATAATCCAAAAGCTAGTTATGCTAAGAAAGATATTTCTGAAATAATGAATAAATTAAAAGAAAATGATATATATACTATTGCAAGGGTTGTAGCATTTAAATCACCCCAATACGCCCTTGAGAATCCAGAACGAGCCATTACTTATAAAGGGACCAATACAGTTTATAAGAATAGAAATGGTGTGGCCTGGGCATCTGCTTATGACCGAGAATTATGGGATTATAACATTGAGATTTCAAAGGAAGCAGCCAGGTTAGGATTTAATGAAATTCAATTTGATTATGTACGATTTCCTGCATTAACAAAGTCAGCTAGAGCAAAGTTAGATATGAAAAATACTCGTGATGAGAATAGAACCCAAGCCATTCATAATTTTTTAAAGAAAGCTAGAGAAGAGCTTTCAAAAGAAAAAGTTTATGTGGCAGCGGATATTTTTGGCTGGGCAACCTCATCTATTTCTGACGAAGGTATTGGTCAACACTGGGAGGCTTTAACTTCTGTTGTAGATTATACTTGTCCGATGATTTATCCAAGCCATTATGGACCGGGAATTTACGGCTTAGCAGTACCAGATGCACACCCTTATCGAACAGTTTATCAATCGGCAAAGGATGGCATTGAACGAAATAAAAATGTAAAAAATCCAGCAATTATAAGACCTTGGATTCAAGACTTCACAGCTAGATGGGTAAAAGGTTATATCAATTATGGACCCACTGAAGTAAGAGCTCAGATTCAAGCCTTAGAAGATTTAGGTATAGAAGAGTTTATATTATGGGCGCCAGGTAATAATTATACATGGGAAGCAATTAAACCAGCTCAAAATTAATATTAGAAACCCCTTTAATGACGTTCAGAGAAACGTTCAAGGCAATTATGAGACAGGGGGAATCCCTGTCTTTTTTTAAAAATATTAAGGAGATGATTTGAATGAAAAGAGCATTAGCAAAGGCACTATTAGATATTGAAGCAGTAAAATTAAGAGGAACAGATGACTTATTTACATGGGTTTCTGGTATTCGATCACCTATTTATTGTGACAATCGGTTGACGATTAGTTATCCTAAAATCCGAAAGATGATTGCAGAAGCAATTACTGAAAAAATTAAAGAAGAATATCCTGAGGTAGATATCATAGCCGCAACGGCAACTGCAGGTATACCACATGGGGCTTGGATTGCCGATTTATTAGAAAAACCACTGATTTATGTAAGGGGTTCGAATAAGAAACATGGTCGAAAAAATAAAATAGAGGGACACTATGAAAAAGGTAAAAGTGTCGTATTGATTGAGGATTTAATTTCAACGGGAAAAAGTTCCTTAGAGGCAGTAGAAGCTTTAGTAGAAAGTGGATTAGTTGTTGAAAAAGTATATGGGATTTTCAATTATAATTTTGACTCAATGAAAGAAAAATTTGAAGCAGCAGAGATGACTTTTGAAACCCTAATTGATTATGAACTAATGTTACAAGTGGCAGTAGAAGAAGATTACTTAAGTGAAAAAGATGAAAAGTTACTTCAAAAATGGAGTAAAAATCCAAGAATCTTTACTGATTTATAAAAAAATGTTAATGCTACCTTTAGGGTAGCATTTTAAATTAGATACTTTGATTCATTAGCATTTTTTAAATAAAATGGTATAATAATATTGTATATGAACTTGAAATTAATAGTATAGGGTTGATTTATATGAAATTCTTAAAATTCATTAAAAAGAATGAAAAAACAATTAAAAGCATTTCAATTTTTATAGCTGTAGCAGCGGTCATGTTTTTAATTGTCAATTTCTTCTCGATAGTCTATAACTCTAAAATATGGGAGACGGCATTTTTCTTAGTCTTTCGAAAATTTATTAATGGTTTTTTTGTTCTTTACCTAATATTCATTGGGACTGTTGTATTTTTTGAAAGTGATGACCCTTCAACTACTGTTGCTTGGTTGCTAGTCATAGTTTTTTTACCTGTTGTTGGTTTTGTTTTATATATAATGTTTGGTAGAAATATTACTAAGACATTTAGAAAAGTTCGAGACATTAGTAAAGGAACAAAAAAAGAAAAACGGGCAGAAATTCAAAAACAATTAGTAGAGTATTTACCACCTGTTCGTGGTAAGAAAAGTGAATATATTTCAAAATATCTGATGAACTTATTACTGAGCAACTCAAATGCTCCTTTTAGTATCAATAATAAAGTAGAAGCACTAGCCAATGGTAGTAATACATACTTTAGGATGTTGAAAGACATTAAAGAAGCTGAAGAAAGTATTCACTTTGAGTTCTTTATTATTAAAGACGACAACATTGGACAGGAGTTTAAAAAAGCTCTAATGAATAAAGCAAAAGACGGTATAGAAGTACGAGTGATTTATGATAGTGTAGGGTGCTGGAAACTAGGAAAAGATTATATTAATGATTTGAAAAAATCGGGTGTACAGGTTTATGCCTTTGCTCCAGTATTATTTCCATTGTTATCAAGGGATTTAAATTATAGAAACCATAGAAAAATTATTGTCATTGATGGTAAGATTGGTTTTACTGGCGGTCTTAACATAGGTGATGAGTACTTAGGTAAAAATGACTTCCTTGGCTTTTGGAGAGATACGCATTTAAGAATCGTTGGTGAAAGTGTCAACAGCTTACAAGAAATTTTTATCAAAGACTGGGAAATGGTCTCAAAGGAGTATATTAGTCATCCAAAATATTTTCATAGATTTAAAGAAATTGTAGGGGATTCATTAATACAAATTGTTTCCAGTGGGCCAGATTCAGAATGGCAATGCATTATGAAAGCTTATTTTATGATGATTGCAAAGGCTCAAAAAAGAGTTTGGATTAATACGCCTTATCTCGTGCCAGAAAAGTCCTTACGTATAGGCCTCATAACAGCGGCTTTAAGTGGTGTAGATGTAAGGATTATTATTCCTAACAAACCAGACCATTATTTTGTTTATTGGGCTAGTAGAGATAATATTGAAGAATTATTGAGAGCTGGTGTGAAAATTTATACTTATGAGAAAGGCTTTATCCATTCAAAAATTATTTTAGTAGATTCAATCGTTGGTACTGTTGGCACAGCAAACTTAGATTATAGAAGTTTAGAAATTAATTATGAAGTGAATGCATTTATATATGATGAAAATATAGTTAAGGTATTAGAAAAACACTACTTAAGAGACCTTAAGCATTCCAAGGAAATCATCCTTGAAGAGCACTTAGATCGAGGCATTAAAGAAAAATTCTTAGAAGCAGCTGGTCGGCTCGTTTCGCCACTGCAATAAATATGGAGGCAATATGATATATTTTTTATTAACAATTAGCATTGTAGTAATAGATCAAATAAGCAAATATTATGCACAAACCTTGCTTCAAGGGAGCCCATCAGTTCCTTTAATACAGGATGTTTTTCATTTAACCTATGCAAGAAATACAGGGGCAGCTTTTAGTATGCTTGCAGGCAATCAGTTTTTACTAAAAGGTGTTACCACTGTAATTATGATCTTTTTAGTTGGTTATTTATATAAATTAACAAAAGAAAAAGGACAAATACTATTTAAAGTTTCCTTAGCATTTATCCTTGGCGGTGGCATAGGCAATCTTATTGACCGTATACGCTTAGATTATGTTATTGATTATTTTGATTTTACATTAATAAATTTTGCTATTTTCAACGTTGCGGATTCATTTGTTGTCATTGGAACAATAGTGTTGGGTTATTTATTGATTTTTAATAAAATTGAATTATAATCGTTTCTTTTTAACCTTATAATTGATATACCCACCAGTTACAATTAAAAAGGCGCCCATTAGTGAGTATAAGTCTGGAAAATCTGACCAGATCACTATAGAGAATATTATTGAAAAAACTATATTTGAATAAGTATAAATTGCTAGTTCACCTGCCGGGGCATAACGATAAGCTGATGTCATAAATATTTGTGCTGTTACTGCAGCTAATCCAATCAGTATTAATAGTAAAGCCTCTGTACCTGTTGGGATAACAAAATTTTTCGTTACAATCATTACTGGTATTGTGATGAGTGTTGTAATTAATGAAAAATAAAATACAATAACAATTGGTGCATCACTTTCACTTAGTTTTCTAACCGTTGTATAGGCAGCACCAGCAAAAATTGCTGAAGATAATCCAATAAGTGCTGGTATAACTGACAAGTCAAAAGATGGCTTAATAACAAATAAAGCGCCTGTAACGGCAAAGATTAAAGCGTAGATTTGCTTGTTTTTTATTTTTTCCTTTAAAAAAATAGCGGAAAAAACTAATACAAAAAATGGTGATAACTTGTTCATAATCACTGCATCTGATAAACTTAATAATGACAAAGCAGTGTAATAAGCAAATATACCTAGTAAGCCAAAAGTGGATCTTAATATAATGAGCTTTGTGTTATTTGGTTTTAGCGAAGTTTGACTTCGATAAGAGTTAATTAATATTGGTACCAGTCCAATCATATTTCTAAAAAAAATCTTCTCAACAACTGGAATATTTGGTGTTGCTTTGACAGCAACGGCCATGAGTGAGAAGAAAAAAGCTGATAATGATATATAAAGTATACCTTTTGATTTTTTCATGTGACTCCTTTCTATTGTATAACATAGAATAGTATAAGGTAAGTTTAGAGAAAATAAAAGGAAAAAGGAGAAAAAATGTTCAACAAGATAAAAAAAATGTTAATTAAGACAATTACATATACAATTATCGCTGGATTTATAGGTGCTATATTATCATTTATATTCAAGTGGCCTCTTTATAAAGGGGTATATATGGGTATTCTTGTGCCAGGGTTAGGTATTATTTTTTATGCCAGTATTAATTTTATTGGCTTGCCAAGTGAAAGACGAGATTTTTTTACAGGAAAAATGAATCTTGAAAACAAGCAAAATCCAGATAAAAAAGATAAGACTTTAGGTGATGGCGGATGGGCTCCAGCATTTGTAGGCGTGTTAATGATTGCTATTGCATTATTAATTGAAGGTATATTTCATAGTTTGTAATATAAATGTAATTTAAAAAAAACATAATATATGATAGAATACTGTTTAGATAAGAGAAAGGATGTATTATGAATATTTATGTTAAGATTTTTTTAATAGCAGTTTTATGCTTTGCATTGATGTTTGGCTCAGGTATGTATGCCTTTGATAAGTATTATGTAGACAACTCTGAAGATTTAACAGAGGAAAGAGTTATCGGTTTAACGATGGATGAAGATGAAATAGAAGAGACATCGGATTCAGAAGAAGCAGAAGTTGAAATAATTGATAAAAAATCAAAATTAGATTTACTAATAGAAGATTCTAGTCGATTAAACATTTTAGTTTTTGGAACAGATGGTGGTCGAGCAGATACAATATTTTTAGTGAGTTATGATCCAGATGAAGATTTAGCAGATATAGTATCTGTACCAAGAGATACTTATCATAAAGTTGAAGGTTTTGATGCCCAAGGCCAATATAAAATTAATGCGGTTTACGGTTTTAAAGATGTAGGTGGCTCAAAAGGTATGAAATATTTTTTAGATGAATTTTTAGGTGTACCGATTGATCATTATGTAAGAGTAAATTATAATGGGGTGGCTGCAATTGTTGACGTCATTGGTGGTGTAGAAACAAATGTCCCTTTTGATATGAAATATGATGATCCATGGTCAGATCCACCATTACACATTGATATTCCAAAAGGTGTACAAACCCTTAACGGTAAAAAATCTGTGGAATACTTAAGATGGCGGAAAAATAATGGAGAAGAAGGTACTGGAGATTTAAATCGAATTTCAAGACAACAAGATTTCTTAAAACGTGCCATTGATAAAGCCATTGGTTTGAAATTACCTCGCGTAATTAAGACAAGTTTAAATTATGTTGGAACAGATATGCCTGCAAGTGATATGCTTAATACGGCAGCTCAAGCTTCAAATTTCAAGATGAGTAACTTAAAGACTTATAGAATTCCAGGTAGAGCAAGTACAGATGGTAGAGGATTATATATTCATGATCCAGAAGCCATGGAAAAAATGTTTGAAGAAATATATATGCGAAGTAATGAGTAAGTGTGGGAACACTTACTTTTTTTCTTAATAGAATCTAAAGGATTGGTGAACTAAATGATTTATGCAATACTCATTGGTTTGATTACAGCAATTGTATCCTTTGTTTTTAATACTGTTTTAGGTCAGTTGATAGTTGTTATTTTAGATGTCAACAATTATTTTTTTAATGCGTTCTATTTCCCAATTTTGGGGGGGATACTGTTAGGATTAATGAATAAGTACTTAATTACTGAGAATAGAGCCTTTGAAGTTGTTGCTATTGAAGAAGAGATAGAACATATCGAAGAACACCTCTTAGAAGTCAAAAGTGTTCTATTAAAAACTTTTGCTTCTATTATTTCCTTAGCATTTGGCTTTTCCCTTGGGAAACAAGGGACAATCGTTTATCTAGGCGGATCAATTGGCTCATATTTCGGATACCAACGAAACCAGTCGACTGATGACATTAAAACGATGATTGGTTGTGGTGTATCTGGTATGATTTCGGGTATTTTTGGTATGCCCTTGTTAGGGATTGTTTTAGTTAATGAGGTTATTATAAAAGAAAGACAGCTGAAAAGAACCTTTTACATTAGTGTTAGTGCAATCGTTACTTTTTTATTCACCTATTATGTTTTAGAAGTTGATACTTTTATTACTTTATTTAAAAGAAGTATCATACTAATGGATCTAAGCTTACACTATATTGTTATTCTTGGGATCTCTTCAGGAGCTATTGCTTTACTCTACAGTACGAGTATTAAAAAAATAACAAAAACATTTTTGAATAAAAAACCTTTTTTGACGCCGATAGTTGCTAGTATTCTTATCACCATTACTGGTATTCATACAAAGTGGATTTATTCAATGCATTTTGATAGTTTAGAGTTTCTATACTTAGAAGAACAACTGTCCGTTTTACTATTATTTATACTGATCAAGCTATTGATTACTGGAATTTCATATAATTTTGGTGGCTATGGTGGGGTATTTTTACCGGGAATAATTATTGGGGCAGTTTTAGGAAAAATATTTTTTTTAATGAGCGGTTATGCAAATGCTTCTACAAGTATGATTCTAGCCATTGCTGGAGTTTTTGCTGGCTTTTCAGGTGGACCGCTAACAGGAATAATCCTAGGATTTAGTTTGTCTGGTTATAATATTACCTTGTTAATACCTTTAAGTATTGTTTCATTTATAGCTTACTATATAGTTAAAAAAAGTAAAATGGGTTTTCTATATTAAAAAAGTCTAATTCGTTAATTGAATTAGACTTTTTTAATTATTTAACTAAATTTTCACTTAAATTTCTAATATTACCAGCCCCAAGCATTACTACCAGTTCCTTTGGGCCGATGGTTTCTTTCAAATAAGTTTCACAGGCTTCTAAATCGCCAATATATTTAATGTTCTTTTTTTCTTTTTGCATAGCTTTTACTAAATCTTCAGCAGTTATATTATAAATATTCTCTTCTCTGGCAGCATAAATGTCTGTAACAATTACTTCGTCAGCATCTGTAAAAGCAGAAGCGAACTCCAATAATAATTCCTTAGTTCTTGAATAAGTATGTGGCTGGAAGACACAGATGGTGCGTTCATTGGCTAATTTTTTTGTTGTAGAAAGTGTTGCTTTAATTTCTGTGGGGTGATGGGCATAATCATCAACTATAATAGCCCCGTTGCATTCTCCCATGTATTCAAAGCGTCTATGGACGCCCTTAAAATTATGGATTTCTTCTGTGATTTTTTCAATATCTTCTTCAAAAAGATTCGTTAATGCGATAGCTGACAAAGCATTATAAATATTATGCATTCCGGGAACACTTAAAGTACACTCGGTTAGGTACTCATCCTTATAAAATATATCAAAGGTAGAATTGCTAAAATCATCAAAAGTAATATTTCTTGCCTGGTAATCACTTTTTTGGTTAATACCAATTGTAATTATTTTGCCATCAACATATTGGTGGATTCGTTTTGTATTATAATCATCATTGTTAACGATTAAAGCACCATTTGACTTAATATTTTTAGAAAAGCCAATAAATGCATTAATAATATGATCTAGATCATTGAAATAGTCTAAATGATCCTCTTCGATATTCAAGATAATCCCATAGGTAGGCTTAAAGTTTAGGAAATTTTCCTTGTACTCACAAGCCTCAGTAATAATTATATTGCCATTACCTTTTAAGACATTCCCTTTAATGGCTTCTAGATTCCCGCCGATTAGTGCTGTCGGTTCAAAATCCAGATTTTTCAGTACGCAAGTAATCATTGAGGTTGTTGTTGTTTTACCATGGGTACCACTAATCGCAATACTCGTATCATAAGTGTCAATTAAAGCACCAAGGATTTCTGCCCGATTAACTAGTTTAATGGCTTTCTCTTTTGCTGTAATGTATTCTATATTATTTTCATTGATTGCCGATGAATAAACAACTAAGTCTGGTGAGTCGATGAAAGAAGCTTGATGGCCTTGGTGAACAATTGCTCCAAGGGAAACAAGGTTTTCTGTCAAATGACTTGTGTTTAAATCAGAACCAGTAACTTTTATGTTTTTATCAATTAATATCTCTGCTATGGCACTGTTACCAATACCACCGATACCAATAAAATGTACATGGTTTATTTCTTCAAAATTAATCATAAATCTCTCCTTAATAAAGAACTTTCAAGTGTATAACATTAAAATTATACCATAATTCATTAGTTTTGAAAGTTTTTTCATAAAAAAAATCAATTTTATTCTAAAAAATTATATGATATAATTAAGTCAAATTTAATTTTATTCATTTTTTTAAATACAGTTTAACGAAAGGAGAAATTATGACCTTAGAAAAAAGTATTGGTGAATCCCAAATAATTTCAGAAATGAAAGACTTGAAAGAAGTTTATTGGCAGAATACAGAGATAAAGAAATTCTCGAATTTAGATTTTGATGTATCCTTTGATAAAATTTTAGAAGGCGAAAGAAGACTCAAGCGGTTTTCGTCTTTTTTGAAACTTGCTTTTAAAGAAGAGAACTTCGACGGTATTATTGAGTCCCCAATAAAAAAAATAAACTGTATTGATAAAATCATAGATCAAAAAATAGTAGGTGATGTGTACTTGAAAAGTGACCATTTACTTTCCATTGCAGGTTCTGTAAAGGCAAGGGGGGGCGTTTATGAAGTATTAAAACATGCAGAAGATTTATTGATAGCCCACGACTTATTAAAAATTGAAGCGGATTATAGTGTTTTATTAGAAGAGCAGTACAAAGCTTTTTTTTCTAATTATACCATTACAGTTGGTTCAACTGGCAATTTAGGCCTAAGTATTGGTATGATGAGTAAAGCATTAGGCTTTAACTGTGTGGTTCATATGTCAAAAGAAGCTCAAGGTTGGAAAAAAAGTTTGTTAAGAAGTAAAGGCGTACAAGTTATTGAGCACCAGTCAGATTATTCGGAAGCTGTATTTGAAGGTCGAAAAGCAGCAGAAAGTGAGGCAAACAATTATTTTATTGATGATGAGAAGTCACTAGATTTATTTTTAGGCTATGCAGTTGCTGGGTTGCGATTAAAAAGACAACTGATCGATCAAAAAATAGAAGTCTCTAAGAGCAAACCATTAAATGTATATATTCCTTGCGGTGTTGGTGGCGCCCCTAGCGGCATAGCCTACGGGCTGAAGCATATGTTTAAAGATTATCTTAATGTATATTTTATTGAACCAACCCATGCCCCATGTGTAACCCTTAGTATGGCGACAGGACTAGGCAGTGAAATTTCCGTTGGGGATGTAGGTATTGATAATAAAACTATTGCCGATGGTTTGGCTGTTGGACGAGCCTCTGCTCTAGCTTGCAAAACAATGAAGAACATTTTAACGGGCTGTATAACTGTATCAGATGAAAAATTGTATAGATATTTAGGGCGAAGCTATCACTTCCTAGGTGAGAAATTAGAACCCTCTGCTACAGCTGGTTTTGAAGGATTAAAGTATAATAAAGAAGGGGGAACACATATTGTTTGGGCGACAGGTGGTCGTCTGATGCCGGAGGATGTGTTTGAAGACTATTTAAAGGCATATATGAAACCTTAGTGCGGCTTTGGTCAATTGATACAAAGCTTTGGTGTGTTAAAAAAATATAAATAGAAACGAGTATTCTCTTTAGTTTATTAACTGAAAAAGAAGGCAAATCATATTTCTTGATTTCTATAAAAAAATCTGGGTAGTTATATTGAGTAGGTAATCAATCTTTTAGGGAGCAAGGTGAAATGATGATTAAAAGGATTTTAGAAAAATATAGAAGTTCAGGATATATGCATATTGATGATTTTATAGAAGAAAATGACGATATTATGGCCATTATAGCTATGGGCTTCTTTTTACTTATTAATACTATGGGTATGATTATTAGATGGATTTATCCAGAAACTTTAAATTTAGGTAAAGAGATTATACAAGTAATAATATTGTTGCTTTTAGCTATAGGCATGAAGCGTGTAATTGATAAGAAGAGTAAACGATATAGTTTACTCATTTTAGCTTTTTTGCTATCATTATTAAACCAATTCATTTTTCCTGCTGAAAACTTCTATGTTGGCTATTTTACACTTATAGCATCATTAGTATTGATTCTATTACTGTTAACCTTCCTTTATAAGTTAAGAAGATACTCGTTTTATTTTTTTGCAGTATGTATAGGTTTTTTATATACATATGATTTTCTTTTTTTAAAACCCAATAATGAGTTGGTAATAGAAGATATTCGATTCATAATGACATTTTTATTGATTATAATATATGGCGTTACTCGACTAATCAAGAGTCGTTATTATCAGATAATGAATTATATTTATCGTTTAATGTATCATGATATAGAAACAAGCTTGTTAAACCGGTTACAATTAATTCATGATCTAGAAATATCAGAGGAAAAGCAAGAAGATTTCTATTTACTAGCAATTGATTTTTTAAACATAGAAGCTTTAAATAGAAGGTATGATTACTTAACGATTATTAATACTTTCAAAGGGCTATTATTAACAATAAAAGATAAGTATGATTTAGAATTATATAGAATTGATTCAACACTCATAGGGTTCATATTCAAAGATCTAAAAGATATAGATAAACTGTTATCTAAGTTAGAAACAATTTTGAGAAAAAGGTATTTAGTGAAAGATGGCTCTATAAGTTTTGATTATCAATTGATTGGTACCAGCGTAGTCGATAAGCATAAAGAGCCTAAAGACCTTATTAACTATATATATCAGGTTAGATATAGTAGTGAATATAGAGGTTATGAGATATCGCCTCATAAGATTTTTTGGTATGATGAGGAGACTTTTAAAAGGAATAGACGCCAAATAACCATTGAAAGTGACATCAAAGAAGCCTTAAGAAAAGGTGACTTTGAGATTTATATTCAACCGAAAATAGCTCTTAAAGATTCCAATTTTTATAGTGGAGAAGTTTTGTCAAGATGGCATCATCCTGAATTAGGTTATATTAGTCCTTATGAGTTTATACCAATTATAGAAGAAAAAAAATTAATGGTCGATTTCACACGTCATATTATAAAAGAAAGTCAGGAATTTATAAAAAGATTTGAAAAAAATATAGATATTAGACTAAGGTTGGCAATAAACATCTCCTCATCTGTTTTCAGATCTAATAACATTTTAGCGTTAGTCATGAATAATATAAGCGCGGGTTATTTCAAGTATTTTGAACTTGAAATAACTGAAGATGTCGTATTTGAAATGAACGAAGAGTATCTAAATACCATTAAAAAGTTGAAAGATATGGGGATAAAATTAGCCTTAGATGATTTTGGTACTGGGTTTTCCAATTTTGAATACTTACAAGAGTTACAAATAAATACTTTAAAAATAGATAAAAAGTTCATTGATAGCTTAGTTAAAGAAAAACGTTCAAAATTACTAGTTAAAGCTATGATTGATATGGCACATGCTCTTGAGATGAACGTAGTAGCTGAAGGTGTTGAGGATTTAGAACAACTAGAAATCTTAAAAAACTTAGACTGTGATGAAATTCAAGGTTATTATTACTCCAAAGCTTTAGATAAGAATAACTTTATTAAATATTGCAAAGATTATAAATAACTATAAGCGATTCTTTTAACAAAGTTATTGATAAAATAATCTTGTAAAAAATTTACGAATGAGTAGAAAAAAATACTATAAAGCTATATTTAAAAAAATACTAAAGTGAATATATACTTTGGTATTTTTATTTTTCATAAAAATTAAACTCAAGACTTGATTATTTCCAAAAAAACGAATATTATTATGGTATATCGCAAATAAAGTACGGATTGGAGATGAAGTCAATAACCCACGACCCTAAAGGGTCGAGGCTCGAAAGAGCCTTTATTGATTAGACTAAGTTAATTAACTACGTTACGTGAGAATGTATAGTTACCTGCGAATGTAATACCTAGTTCGTAGCTCTAAGGTTAATGATTAAACAATCTTGATTGGGAAGAGATAGTGTTGTTAACACCAAACCTCATGATAACATTGTCGAAGGTATCATTACTAATCTTCGGATTAGATTTATACATTAAATTGTATTAAAAGAAATAGGAGGCACACAATGGTTTATGTTTTAGACAAAGATAATAATCCACTAATGCCTACGAATAGGCATGGGAAAGTAAGACATTTATTAAAAGATAATAAAGCTAAAGTTGTTAAACGAAATCCATTTACCATTAAATTACTTTATAAATCAACAGCCTTCAAACAAAAAGTAACACTTGGTGTTGATTCTGGTAGCAAAGTAGTCGGTTTATCTGCAACAACAAAAGAAAAAGAACTTTTTGCATCAGAATTAATCTTAAGAAACGATATAGTAAAACTTCTAGCTACAAAAAGACAAAATAGAAGAACTAAAAGAAATAGATTAAGATTTAGAAAACCAAGATTTAACAACAGAACCAAATCTAAAAAGAAAGGATGGTTAGCACCAAGTATTCAGCATAAGATTGATACACATTTAACAGTAATATCCAAAACCTGTGAAATATTACCAATAGACAAAATTATAGTTGAAACAGCTTCATTTGATACGCAAAAGTTGAAAGATGATAAAGTTGAAGGTTACGATTATCAACAAGGTAACCAATTAGGTTTCTGGAATGTTAGAGAATATATATTATTTAGAGATGGGCACAAATGTCAACACTGTAAAGGTAAATCAAAAGACAAAATCTTAAATGCTCATCATATAGAATCAAGACAAACAGGTGGCGATAGTCCTAGTAATTTAGTGACCCTTTGTAATACTTGTCACGATGATTATCATAAAGGAAAGATTGATTTAAAAATAAAACGTGGTAAATCTTATAGAGATGCTACATTCATGGGAATCATGCGTTGGTCATTTTACAATCAATTAAAAGAAATTTATTTACCATTAGGCATAAAAGAAAAAACACCTATGGCTATTTAACTAAAAATAAAAGAATAAAAAATAACTTACCAAAAGAACATTGCATAGATGCTTATTGTATTACTGGAAATTTAGAAGCGAAATTATCAAATAATATAATAATTCAAAAGAAAATAAGGCATCACAACAGACAAATACACAAAGCTAAAATTCAAAAAGGTGGTAAAAGAAAACGCAATCAAGCACCTTATTTAGTTAAAGGTTTTCGATTGTTTGACAAAGTTAAGTATAAAGGACAAAAATGTTTTATCACGGGTAGAAGAGCAACAGGTTATTTTGTCTTAAAAACAATAGATTATACAAAAGTGCATAATAGTGCTAAATCAAAAGATTTACAATTAATTAAAGCTAGAGGAAGCTTTATAATACAAAATATAGAAAGGAGCGTATAAGGCAGACAATTCCTCGCCTACCCTAAAGGGATAGGTGTTTCCTTATTCTAAAATTTATGAATTTTAAACGCAAAGAAAGAATAGGCGCAATTACGAAAATATTAGCAGACCATCCAAATAAGGTTTTTAAGTTAAACTATTTTACGGAACTATTTGATTCAGCAAAATCCTCTATTTCTGAGGATATTGATATTGTTAAGGGTATTATTGACTCCTTAAAGATGGGAGAAATTATTACTATTGTTGGTGCGTCTGGTGGTGTAAAATACATTCCACATTTACACGTTGATGATATTCAAGAGTTATTAGAAGATATTGTGAATAAACTCAATGAACCCAGTCGTGTGATACCAGGAGATTTGCTCTATGCTTTAGATATTCTGTATGATCCAAAGTATCTTAAGAAAATTGCAAAGATCTTTTCTTTGTATTATGCAAAGGAAAATATTGATTATGTCATGACAGTTGAAACAAAGGGCATTCCATTAGCCACAATGACGGCAGAAGCTTTGAATGTGCCTTTGGCCATTGCTAGAGATGAAAATAAAGTCACAGAAGGCGCTACAATAGGTATTAACTATGCATCAGGTTCAACTGGTCGCTTAAGAACAATGTATGTTTCTAAAAAATCTATAAAAGATCATTCTAATATATTAATTGTGGATGATTTTTTGAGAGGTGGTGGAACAGCTAAGGGTATGTGGGATTTAGTTGTTGAACTTAAATCTAAAGTAATAGGTATGTGTTTCTTAACAGAAATAGACACAGGTAAAGAAAAGATGATTTCTAACTATGATTCATTAATAAAAATTACTAAGGATAAGAATGGAAAATCTATTGCTAGTGTTAACCCAGATGTCTTTCGTCAATTAGAAAACAAATAAACCTTTCAAACTTTTGTTAAGAATGTTATAATAATATAAAAAATATAATATTCTAATCAGGAGGCGTAAAATGGAAATTACAGATGTTAAATTAAGACATGTAGATGTGGAAGAAAAAATTAAAGCAATTGTATCTGTAACATTTGAAAATTGCTTTGTAATTCATGATATTAAGGTGATTGCTGGAGAACAAGGTAGCTTTGTTGCAATGCCAAGTAGAAGAATCAGTGAAGGTAGGTATCGGGATATTGCACATCCAATTAACTCAGAAATGAGACAAGAAATTGAGTTAGCTGTTTTTGACGCATTTAATAGCTATGTTGAAAGTAATGAAAACATTAACGAAGCAAGTGTATAGGCTAACAAGTATACAAATATTTACTAGGCAAAATATCTCTTTTAAACAGAGATATTTTTTTTGGATTAATAAAGAATAAGTTTTGAATAATTAATTAAAGAGTGATATAATTTCTTTCGGAAGGGGCAGATGATGTTAACAGGAATAATTCTAGCAGCGGGAAAAGGTACACGAATGAAATCTAAGTATCCAAAAGTGGTACATAAAGTGGTTGGAAAAGAAATGCTGAACCATGTTATTGATGCAACGGAGGCTTTAAATTGTAAAAAACCTTCAATTGTTATTGGTCATGGTAGAGCAATTGTTAAAGAACGCATTAATAGAGATGTTAATTTTGTAGTGCAAGAAGAACAATTGGGTACAGGTCACGCAGTAATGGTTTGTGATGATTATATTCCTGAAACAGGCGATGTAATTATACTATATGGGGATACGCCTCTATTAAGGCCTGAAACATTAAAAGCATTTGTTGATTTTCATAAAGAATCAAAAAACACAATGAGTGTTATGACTGCTAATTTTGAAAACCCTTATGGTTATGGTCGCATTATTAAAGATAAGCAAGGTGACTTATTGAAAATAGTTGAAGAAAAAGATGCCTCAGAAGAGGAAAAGAAGGTTATAGAAATTAACTCGGGTATTTATTGTGTTAAGGCAAAAGCTTTAAAAGAAAGCATTCAACTATTAAGTAATGATAATAACCAAAATGAGTATTATTTAACGGATATAGTAGAAATCCTAAAGAATAAACAAGAAAAAATTGCTTCCTTTATAATAGAAGACAATGAAGAAATCATTGGGGTCAATTCACGACATCAATTATTTGAAGTAGAAGGGATCTTTAAGAAACGCATTTTTGAAAAACACATGGCAAATGGTGTAACTATTATTGACCAAAGCATTACAATAGAGAAAGATGTAGAAATTGGGATGGATACTATTATTATGCCAGGTTCTTATATTGCAGGAAATACAATCATCGGAGAAGATTGTATTATTGGACCAAGTGCCAGGATATATGATTCAACAATAGAAGATGCGGTAGAAGTTAAAGATTCAACAATACTTGAAAGTTCTGTTGGGCAGGATTCAAAGATTGGGCCTTATGCCTATTTAAGACCAAAATCAAATATTGGATCCAATGTTAAAATTGGTGATTTTGTTGAAGTGAAGAATACAATCGTTGGTGATGGTAGTAAAGTATCTCATTTATCATATATTGGTGATGGTGAGATTGGTAAAAATGTTAATATTGGTTGTGGTGTTGTATTTGTCAATTATAATGGCAGAGATAAAAACAAAACAACTGTTAAAGATAATGCCTTTGTTGGGTGTAATTCTAATCTAATAGCACCAGTAACAGTTGAGGAAAATGCTTATATTGCTGCTGGCTCTACAATTACAGAAGAAGTCCCAAAAGGCGCTTTGTCTATTGCAAGAAAAAGACAAATTAATAAATTAAATTGGGTAGAATCAAAAGGTCTTTTAAAGAAATAATATTAGGAGGATGTATGCATACGAGAGGTCAAGGTATTAAAGTTTTTGCTGGGAATTCAAATATCCGGTTGGCTAGGAAAGTTTGCGATCAATTAGGATTAAGTATTGG
>DATFJG010000111.1:0-20860 GCA_035269305.1 Clostridia bacterium | reverse complement strand
CCTAATCGTTTCGATTCACTATCTCTACCGTTTCTAGAACTACCTACACCTTTTTTACTGGCAAATAATTGAAGATTAAATCCTTTTATCATTCAAATTCACCTCCTGTTGAATTATATTAATATAATTATTATACGATTGTTTAATACCCTTCACACCAATCTCAAAAGACTTTAAGAGCAAATGGGCACTTCCATTAATATTCTTAGGCTTAATTTTTATAAATGTATGACCACTATCAATTTTATACTCAAATTCTTTTAAATCCGTCAATTCATGAATCGAACTTATAGTTGTTTGAGCTAATACTGATACTGCGGCACAAACAATATCTTTTCCATAGTCATCGAAATTGGCATGACCAGAAATATCAAAACCTATCATTAAATCTTTAGACCTATAAATGATAACCTTTAAACTGCTATTCATTGTTACAGGTTGATTGATTCAATTTGAACCTTAGTATAAGGTTGTCTATGACCTTGCTTCTTTCTGTAACCCTCTTTGTTTTTATACTTAAAAACAATTACTTTAGGTCCTTTTCCATTTTCAATAACAGAAGCTTTAACCTTTGCTGATTCAACATAAGGATTTCCAATAGCTAATTCCCCATCTTTAGAAACAATTAATACTTCATCAAAATCAATAGTATCGCCTGCTTCAACTTCTAATTTTTCAATGAAAACTTGATCGCCTTCTTGAACTCTATATTGTTTTCCACCAGTTTCAATTACTGCGTACATAATGCACCTCCTTATTTAAGACTCGCCAACAGCTAGGTAACTTTATAAGTTTTCAAAACCCGTGTTGTGCGGTTACCTAAAATATTATATAATAATAATAAAGTAAAGTCAAAAAGTATTTTGATAAAATAAAGGAAAGGATTTTTATGAGATTAGTAAATATGAAACATATGAGTGACCACTACAAGTTAGCACTTAATTTATATAATACTCAAGGTCAAATCCTATTAAAAGCTGGTACGCAGCTTAGCGAAAAAACAATTAAACATATCCGAAATCTTGGCTATCAATCAATTTATATAACTGATCCAATTAGTACTGAAATTATGGATGATTATATGGACCCAACGCTTAGATTTGAATCTCTAAATAAAATTGAGGAAGCTTTCAAAGCATATAACTACTATGTTAAGTTAAAGGAAGATAATACTCATTCAGGTAAAGTGGAAAACGCTGAGTATTTATACTTAAATAAAATTAAAGATTTAGCCGATGATTTAATACTATATCTAAGTGACAAACACCAAATACAAATACAATTTATGGATCTTAAAAGAAGAGATGATTATTTGCTCAAACACTCTTTAAATGTAGCAATCTATTCTATCTTATTAGGATTTAAAATGAACCTACCAAAGGATAAAATTCAAATTTTAGGCATTGGTGCTTTGTTAAGCGATATCGGTATGAATAATGTCAATGGAAGGATCACCTTAAAAAAGGATAAACTTTCCAAAAAAGATAAATCTGAAGTGATGAAACATCCTGTCTGGGGCTATAAATTCTTAAAAGAAAACCATTTAATTAGTCCAATGACAAGAGCTGTTGTATTGCAACACCATGAAAGATTAGATGGTTCTGGTTATCCACGAGGGCTTGAAGGTGATAAAATATTAGACTTAGCACAGATAGTTGCTATTGCTGATACATTTGATGCATTAACATCAGATCGGCCCTATAGAAAAGCCTTATTGCCAAAATATGCTTTAGATTACATTACTTCTAAAACAGGTGTGATAGCTACGACTGATATCATTAAAAAATTCACAGAAATTATCGTTCCCTATCCTAATGGTACCATTATTAAGTTAAATGATGACCGTTTTGCAATAGTTGATCAACAGAATAAAGGTTACCCTTTAAGGCCAAAAATAGATTTAATAACTCTAGTAAATGGTAAAATTCAAAAAAGACCTATAGATTTATTGAAAGAAAACAATTTGACAATTGATAATATTGAATATGAAATTGAGAATGTTATCAAACTATAAAAAAAAAGGAGTTTAGATTTGAAATCTAGACTCCTTTTTAAATGGTAAATGTTTTATTTTTATTTCATCAGATATATGGTACTCAACTTCAAGATTACTTCTAATAAAATAATCTTGGATAAATTTTTCTTTCTTAATAAATTGAATTGCCTCTTCATTACAATATATCCCGATTTTTCTAGAATTGCTATTTATTAATATTTGCCTAATGTCAGAAATCAAAAGATCTGCATAGTACTTATGGTTTAAAACAATATTATTAATAATATTGGATGATCTACTTGTTAGCATTGATAATAAATCCTTGTGAGTATATTGTTTAGTTAATTCTAATAAACCAGTTTTAGTGAATCCTAGAACATTAAACTTATGTTTATAATCACTTAACCAATTCTTAAGCTCATTCTCTAATTTCTTCTCCATTGCACTGTTAGAAAAATTTATTAGATCAATTAATACTATTCCACTAATGCTTTTTAAATTTAATTGTCTTACAATTTCCTTCAAAGCAATAGAATTAACAGTATAAATACCATTTAGGTCTTTTTCTGATATATACTTACCTGAATTTACATCTACTATTGTTAATGCTTCTGTTTGTTCAATATTTAAATGTATACCATTGTCTAACCTGATATTCTGATTCACAATGCTCATGAATTTGTTTTTTAGAGTCAAATCCTTTTTAAAATCAATTGGTAGATGAGAATTATATTTATCGGATAACTCATTGAATATTTCTTCTGAGTTAACTACTATTCTATCTAACTCTGAAATGTAATCTGTTATAAAAATATCATAATCACTACTAGCTTTATATAGTAAAGGATTATTGCTCTTTATTTTTTTCTGTCGAATTATTTCATCCCATCGTTTATTAAGTTTATCATATTCACTTACTAGCATTTCAAAAGATTTATCTATTGCATTAGTTCTAACAATCATCCCAACGTTATCAATTATGCTCTCAAAAGCTTCTTTTAACTCATATCTATACCTTGCACCATTGATTTTTTTTGATACAAATACATTTTTTTCATAAGGCAATAAGACTAGGTTCTTACTTGAAATAGAAATTTTTTCTGAAACTTTCGCCCCTTTTTCATCAACAGGATTCTTTTTAATTTGGACAATAATTTCTTGACCTACATGATATTTACTCTTAAAATTATCACTGTAAAGCAAATCATTAAAATCTAAATAAGCATTTTTCTCTAACCCAACATCAACAAATATAGCTTTCATATTTGTTGTGATATTTCTAATCCTACCTAAATAAATGTTTCCAATTAAGTTTTCTTCATCAAATAACGTATACTTAAAATCAAATGCTCTATTATCTTTTTCTAAAATTATTTTAGTAGAAATGATGTTCTTATCAATTAATAAATTCATCAGATACCCCTATATTATTGGAACTAATTTATCTTCGTTTTCCTTAAAAATCTCTAATCTTTGTATTTCCACTTCATTCAATAGATTAATACCTGCAAACTCAGAAAATTTTTCTAAAACAATTTCAGGCTTCAAATTACCTGCTGAACCTGTTTTTACATCTACTCTAAAAATTATTTCATCATTACTTGTATTCATTACTAAAACATTATTTATTAAACCAATTATATTTTTAGTAATAGGTTTTTTCTTCTTTCGAATTTTTACCCAATTGACTTCCTGCTGGTCTAGAAACTCTTTAACTTTTTCTCTAATGTAACCTTCTTCATATGTTTTTTCTGTTTTTGAATATATAATGTAAGTTGAACTTTTTACAAGAGCCATAATTGATTTGCTATTAGTGGAAAACTCAGCATCTACAAATTCTATTCCCTTAGGTAGAAATGATTCGTCAATTTTTGTTATTCGATCTAAATCAAATTCTTCAGTAACTTTCACTTCGAAATACTCGCCTACAGAAGAAACACCTACAGCTAATGGAGCTGCAAAAGATATCTGTGGTCTTGGATTATAGCCTTTTGAATATTCTAAAGGCAAGTCTAATCTCCTAAGAATTCTTTCGATTTGAGTGACCATTTCCAAATGACCCAAGTATTTTGAATATCCCATTTTTTCATATTTAACTATTACTTTTAGCATAACAATCACCACCAATGATTTGTATATTAACGCCACAATTAGTACAATGGTCACGACAATCATCAGTATAATTGCCTTGCTTTGCCTGTTCATTTTCCTTGATTAAATACTCCTTTGATACACCACAATCTAAATGATCCCATGGCAGTATTTCTTCATAGTCTCTAGTTCTTGTATTATAAAAGTTTGAATCTATATTCAACTCTTCAAAGGCTTGTAACCATAAATCATAATCAAAGTGTTCGCGCCAACCATCAAATTTACAACCTAATTCATATGCTTTAATTAATAATTCATTTAAACGTCTGTCGCCTCTTGCGATAATACCCTCAATCGTACTTTCCCATGATCCATGATAATTATAGGTGATTTTACTGTTTTTTATTTCAGATTTTAAATATTCGTGCTTTTCATTAAACTCTTCTACTGTGTTCTGTCCAAACCATTGGAAGGGGGTAAAAGGTTTCGGAACAAAATTAGCAGTCGAAAGAGTAATTTGCGGTCTACCCTTTCTTTTTTTGCTGTCAACGTTATAATATGTCTCTACAGCTTCTTCCCCTAATTCAGCAATACCTTTGATATCTTCATAAGTCTCCGTTGGCAATCCTAACATAAAATATAATTTTACACGATTCCATCCATTACTAAAAACCTCTTCTAATGTAGAAAAAAGATTTTCTTCTGTAACGCCTTTATTAATAACATCTCGTAATCTTTGTGTACCCGCTTCAGGGGCAAATGTGAGCCCAGTTTTTCTAACCTTCTGAATTTCTTTTAATAAATCAACGGCGAATGAATCTAATCGTAGGGATGGTAGCGACAGTCCAATTTTTCTATCTTCATATTTTTCAATAAATTCGTGAACAACTGATTTAATCTCACTATGATCTAATGTACTCAAAGAAGACAAAGCAAATTCTTCAAAGCCAGTATTGTTCAAAATAGTTTCTATTTTTTCAAGTATATCTTCCTTTGAACGCTCTCTAATAGGACGGTACAACATACCCGCTTGGCAGAAGCGACAGCCCTTTGTACAACCTCTAAATATTTCTATCATACCTCGGTCATGAACAACATCTTGAAAAGGTACAATCACTTTCTCTGGAAAATACGACTTATCAAAATTCTTAATAATTCTTTTTTTAATTTTTTCTTTTACAAAATCTTTCTTTGGTCTAAATGCTTTGATAGTTCCATCTTCATGATAAGTAACACTATAAAGTGAAGGTACATAAACCCCCTCAATTTTAGCAACTTTTTCTAAAAATTTGTCTTTTGAATAGCCATTTTTTTTGATTTCTTTGTATAAATCAATTATTTCTAAATTTACTTCTTCACCTTCACCTATAACAAATAAATCTACAATCTCAGCGAGTGGTTCTGGGTTGTAGGCATTTGGCCCACCGGCTAAGATAATCGGGTCATTATCCCCTCGATCTTTTGCTCTTAAAGCTAAATTTGAAAGATTGAGCATGTTAAGAATATTAGTATAAGATAACTCATATTGCAGTGTAAAAGCTACAAAATCCATTGCTCTTAAAGGTGTTTTAGATTCTAAGGTAAACAGTTCTAAATCATTCTTCCGCATTTCCTCTTCCATATCCGTCCATGGGGAAAAGACTCTTTCACAAAAAATATCATCTCTTTCATTTTTTAAATTATATAAAATTTGGAATCCTAGATAAGACATACCTATTTCATAAATATCTGGAAATGCTAGAGCAAATCTCACCATTTCATCTGTGACTTTTTTGTTATAACTGTTCACTTCACCGCCTATATATCTTGAAGGGTTTTGAACGTTTTTTAAACATTTATCTATTTTTTTCATATTTCTCCTTTAATTCATTTCTGAAAAACGCATGCGTCTAACATAAACACTGAGAATAAGTCCAATGGCAATAAAATTCGTAACGATAGAACTACCACCATAACTCAAAAATGGCAAAGTTATACCTGTTACTGGCATTAATCCAATTGTCATACCGATATTCTCAAAAACTTGAAACGCGAACATAAACATAACACCATAAATTATTAATCCACCAAATTTATCTTTAGCTTTTGATCCCATTGATAACATTTGTGTTAGCAAAATTATATACATTAAAATTACAATAGTCGTCCCAACAAAACCAGTTTCTTCACCAATAACTGCATAAATAAAGTCAGATTCTCTTACTGGCAAATAATTATACTTATGATAAATGCCATCAAAAATACCTTTTCCAAAGACTTGACCAGAACCAATGGTTATTTTAGACTGCATAACATGGTAATTCCCCGGTAAAGAAGAATCATTTGGATTAAGAAAGGCATCAATTCTTACTTTTTGATGTGGTCTTAAATAGCTATAGACAATTGGTAATGATACTAAAAAACTAGTAATGCCAAAAAAAATTATTTTTAGATTTAGATCTGACATAAACATCATACCAACAGTTACTACGACAAATACAAGAGAAGTCCCTAAGTCCGGTTGCTCTAATAGCAAAACGATAAATGGTAACATCAGTAGAATAGGTACTATGAGATCTTTTACTGAGTCTAGTTTCTTATCTTCATGGGATAAGTATTTAGCCATAACAATAATAAAACCAATTTTGCTTAATTCCGAAGTCTGTAAGTTAATGATTCCTAAGTCAATCCATCGTCTAGAGTTATTTGCAACAACACCTAACCCTGGTATATATACTGCCAATAATAACAGTATAGAAATTACATATATTAACCATGAAAAATTACCTAACATCCTATAATCAATCATAATCATAATAAACATAATAACTAAGCCCAGTATAAAAGACAAGCTCTGTACTTTAACAAACCGATTAATATTGTTTATATCTGCATCAGTTGCACTTAGAATCATTAAAAGACTAAAAGCAAATAAAATAAAAATAACTAATAGAAATTTAAAATTAATATTTTTTATATATTGAATAAACATAACTATCCTCTCAAAATAAAATTTCTCCCAAAGGGAGAAACCTATCTAATTCGCTCTAGTTTATTAATTGGTATATTCGCAACTAATGTTGACTTTTCTGATCCTTTTTTTCGATCTCTAGTAATTTCAATATCAAATTCACTTTCATTAATTTCAACATATTCAGATAAAGTCTTCATTATATCTTGCTTTATTCTATTAATTAATTCAGGAGAACAATCAGAGCGATCATGCACTAGAACTAATTGTAATCTTTCTTTAGCAATATTTTTACTGCTATCTTGACTAGAAAACATTTCTTTTAGTTTCTTAAACATATTTCCTCCTTATTTACTTAATTTAAAAATTTTAAGTACTCTTTCAACGATATTCTCTTTTATACTAATATCTAATAGAGGAACATCTTCACCAGTGAGTCGTCTAGCAATATTTATAAATGCTTTTGCTGATAATGAATCTTCATTTTTAACAACAGGCTCTCCCCTATTTGTACTTATAACTACCGCTTCATCATCAGGTACAGCACCAATTAAACTTACGGCTAAAATATCTGTAATATCATCAATTGATAGCATGTCACCTCTTTGAACCATGTTCATTTTTATCATGTTAACAACTAATTTAATATCATCAATTTCATTTGCTTCCAATAAACCAATGATTCGATCAGCATCTCTTACTGCAGAAACTTCAGGAGTTGTGATAACAATCGCTCTATTAGCTGCTGCAATAGCATTTTTAAAACCATGCTCTATACCTGCTGGACAGTCAATTAAGATGAAATCAAACTCATTACCTAAGTCTTTAACCAGTTGAATCATATCATCAGGTGAAACTGATTCTTTATCCTTTGTTTGTGCTGCTGGTAATAAATAAAGATTTTCTAATCTTCTATCCTTAATTAAAGCTTTTTTAACTTCACAATTACCTGTTGTTACATCAACAATATCAAAAACTATTCTATTTTCTAAGCCAAGGACAACATCTAAGTTCCTTAAACCAATATCCGAATCAATTACTACTACTTTTTTTCCTAATTTTGCTAAAGCACTACCGATATTAGCAGTTGAAGTAGTTTTGCCTACACCACCTTTACCGGAAGTAATTACAATAACATCACTCATTTTTTCCTCCATCCTATAATCTCTCAATTATGATTCTTCCATCACTAATTAATGCTTTCTCAGGCGTAATTCGATCAACAGTATCAGCATTATCTGGTGCTCTTGAAATAATATCACTAATTCTGATCTGGTTAGGCATTAAAGAGTTAGCTGCAATAAAAGCTTCATCATTACCATCAATTCCAGCATGAGCAATCCCGCGTAATTTCCCCATAACTAAAATGTTTCCTTTAGCCTTTAGTATAGCTCCAGGATTTACATCTCCAAGAACAACAATATGACCATCACTAATAATTTCATTGCCTGATCGTAAGGTTGTTTCAATAAATTTTATCCCATTTGGTTTACATTTATCATTGTTATTATCTTTTACTGTTTTCTCTGTTTCAGTTTCTATATTGTTCTTATTATCATTATATGAAAAAATCTCCAAACTTAAAACATTTATTTTCAATAATTTACTTAACAACTCTTCAAGGATAGCTTTTTCTTTGTAAGATAGCTTTGTACCTAAGACACCTATTAAATCTGAGTTTTTTATTAAGCCGGAACCCTTCTCTGCTTTTACTTTAATAGCAAGTTTAATATCTTCAAAACTTGCCTTTTCATTAATTTGAAGAATTAATCCATTTTTTACTCCTTTAAAGTTTAATAAATTATTCAAAAGCCACCTCACTTTTATTCAACTAATCTAATACTTCAGGTTCTAAATTAAAGTAATCACCAATTATTTCACGTGCCACAGGGGCAGCATAACTACCATGTCCCCCTTGGCCTATTAATACTGCAACTGCGATTTCTGGATTTTCATAGGGTGCAAAGGATACAAACCATCCATAATCAGAATATTTTTTTCTATACTGATTAATCATTTCATTAGTTAAATCTTTATCTGACAGATTTTTGATGGCTGTTCTCATTGCATATCCTCTATTTAAATAACCAGTTCTAATCAATTCTCGCACTTCTTCATTTATTCTATTGATTTCTTTAGCATTAGCCTCTTCATCTTCCAATATTAATTTATTCTTTTCCTTTTCTAATGTAGCCAAATACTCATTTCTCTCTCTTAAAATTTTAGTAGTTTCTTCTTCAACAGAATTAATATCTAAGTTCGGTTCTATTTTATTTAAATTATCTTTCAAGTATTTAATTTCATCTAACGGCGGTTCCATTCCTTGCTTCTCAGCAGTACCTGTTTTTCCAGCAACAGTTATAGGGAAATTACTAAAAACTCTTCTTGCAGTACCACTTGTCCCATTAATTGCTTGATACATCCCTTGTCTTAAATGCTGAATAAGATCAGGATCTAATTGATAGGATGGTTTTTTGATATTGTCTTTAATTAGTGTTAAATCTCTTACTGTTCCACCATTTGCAATTGAAGCAATGTATTTAACAATCTGAACTGGGGTGTATTGATGGTCACCCTGCCCTATAGCAAAATTCAATGTATCACCTTCGTACCATCGCATTAGATTAAAATAATCATATTTTACAATATCAGCTAATTCTGCTGCTTTATAATAATCTCCATCTATTCCTAATGCTAATAAATCTTCAATAATTATATTACGAGAAGGATTATCCTCAGACCAGCCCACAATAGTATCAATAATGTCTTCTTTTATGGAATTATTTGTAGTAGTATCTTCAGGAAAATAATTTCCAAATATAACATTTAATTCTTCTCTTAGATAATATTTTACTAGTTTCTTCTTTTTATCGGGATCTGGAACACCAGCGACAACTTCAGATATTTCTACACCGCTAGATTCATTTAAACCAAACTTTCTTGATACATCAATTAACTGATTTGAATCCATCTCAAAACTTAAATCTGATTCACGGTAATAATCGTACCCATTCGCTACATTAAAAAAATAATAATTACAAGAAACTTCTATCGCTTTATAAAGATCTGTTAAACCATGCTTAGCATGATAACTATTCCAATACCAGCAACCATAATTATTTCCTCCAACCGTGATATAACCATCGGCATAAAGTTTTTTCTCTGGATCTAGGCCCGCTTCTAGTGCTGCATATGCTGTTATCATTTTATAAATAGAACCTGGCTGAACCGAAGTCATTGTAGCATTGTTATATAAAGGTCTAGGTGCTAAGGGATTATTCTTATTTACTGGACTTAAACTGTTCCAGTCCTTTGTCGAAATACCATTAGCAAAGAGATTTAAGTCGTATGTTGGAACACTAGCTAAAGCTAAAACCTCTCCAGTGTTAACATCAACAACTACAGCACCGCCAAGTTCAGCACCTTCATATTGATCAGTGTATGGATAATCTCCCCACTTAGATTCAAAGGCAGTACCAGTAGTAATACCTTTAAAAGCAGTACGCAAATGGTTTTCTAACTTTTCTTGCAAATCAATATCTATAGATAATTGTAAATCTTTACCAGATTCACTCTTCTTATTTTCAATACTATCATAATCATCTTCAACATCTTTTACATAATGGCCAAGTGCATTTACTTCAATATATTTATAACCATTTTCACCAGTTAACTCTAATTCATATTCACCTTCAATACCAGTTTTTCCTATCAGTTGATTTTTATTATAGTTTTCTTCTTTAACATATTTATTAATTTCATATTGAGAAGAAATATTTCCCATATATCCTAAAATATGAGAAGCAACATCATTATTAGGATAATTTCTTATTGGTTTTATTTCAACTGAGATGCCCGGCAAGTCCATGTTAAGTTCTGTAATTATTGAGGCTGTTTTTTGACTAACATTTTCTGCAATTATTACAGGATCATATTTTTGATAACCTTTTTCTGCAAGTGCATGTTTTAAAGCTAGGATTTTGTAAGCGTCATCATCATTATAAGCTTGATCAATATCAAAATATGATTTGTTTCTGATGATCTCAAATGCTTCTTTAGCTGATGTATCATAATCAATAGAATACATATCTAAAAATTGTTCTCTATTTCTTTCATAACTAAATTCCATTGAACTTGACCGTATAGGTAAATAAACACCTTGTAGACTTAATAAATTATATGCTTCTTGATTAGAAAGTTCATCAGAAATTAAATATTCTTCTCTAAGGGTACTTAAAACCTCTAATGCAGATGCGTTTTTACTAAAATTATTGCGATCTAACCAATTAAACTTTTCAATGTTTGATATATATTCAAAACCATTTTCATTGATTCGAATAGGAAATTCTAAATGTTGCTCTCCATTTTCTTCTAAAATCGTAATGATTTTAATCGCTAGCGAATTTACATCTAAGTTGATAATATTTTTATTTAAAAATTTAATATTAAAACTTGTTTCATTACCAGCTATCAGTTTATTATTTCGATCCCTTATTTCACCTCGAGTTGCAAAGGTTTCAATTCTAGTAATTCTATTATTTAATGATTGTTCAGTATATTCAGCGCCATGTATAATTGTTATGTTATATAACCTCAAAACATAAACCATAGATATCATACTAAATAATACTAAAATGAAAATTTCTCTTTTTTTTAGATTCTTAAACATTTAATCACCTATCTAATAAATAGTTTTGAGTCAGTTTGAATAAAACAATACCAAAAATAACATTTAATGATAGTTCAATAATTAAAATATCAAATAAACGATAAATACTAAAATTTAAGTTAAGTACTTTTAAGATAGTAAAAAAAATAATATTATATAAACTAGTTCCTAAAGCAATTAAAAAGACAGGTGAGATAATATTTGTTTTATTAAATACACTTTCAAATCTTATTAATAGTAAAGAAATTACTGAATATAGCATAATATTACTACCAATATATGGACTTGAATAAAAATCCTGTATAAGCCCAGACATTAATGCATAGCTAATAATAGTTTTATCATCATAATAAATCGCTAATAAAACTAAAATAATAATATTTAAATTTGGTATGATTTCGTATACACTTATTTTTTGAACAATAGTACTTTGAAGTAAAAAAACTAATAGACTCAACAGAAAAATTCTAATTGCTTTCATTAATCCACTCACTTTGTTCTTGATCAATTGTAATCACCGTTACATATTTCAAGTATCTGAAATCAACCTCAGGTTCAATTGTTACGCGTTGTAAAAATTCATCTTCATCATTATTGATAGATATTACTTCTCCAACTAAAACACCTTCTGGATAGATTCCCTGACCAGTAGTGATAATTTTCATTCCATTACTCAGTTCAGCATTAGGTTCAAAAATCCTCCCTGTTAGAAGGCCGTCTTGAGTTGATTCAATATATCCCTGGTATTGCTTATCTAAAGATAGTACTTCAAAAGAAATTTTACTTTTATTATCAACAATAGTAATAACTTTTGAGTAATTATCTCCAACTTCATAAACTCTTCCAACTAAAGCATTATTAGCTACAACAACACTATATTTCTTTACACCTTGTTTAAGTCCAGCGTTGATCGTGAACATATTAAACCAGTTACCACTATCCTTTGAAACTACTTTTGCAGTAACATAGTCTTCAAATTTATTTTGCTTTATAAAATTTAAATTAGTTTTTAATTTCTCCAACTGTTTAATCTGTACTTGATCTAAAGTTAATGCTATGTTTTCTTCCTTTAAAACTTTATTTTCTTCTTCCAAAGCTTTCAATTTTTCTCTGTATTCAAAAACCTTAGTAATATCGTTTACGCGTTCAGTAACATCATTTGATATACTAGTAAGTACATCTTGAGTTGGAACAATAATATAAGAAAATAAATTTTCGACAATTGTTACACTTGTCCTACCACCATTGGAGTACCCTATAGAAAGTAATAACGCTAATACAGACACTATAATTATTAAATTTCTGAATCTACTTTCCATTGACATCCTACTTTCTTAAGTCTTTTGGCGAAATAAATACACTTTGCAATAATTCATAATCTTCAATGGCAATTTCAGTTCCTTTTACAACACAATCTAGTGGATTTTCACCAATAAAAACAGGCATCCCTGTTTCTCTACCAATTAATTTATCTAAACCTCGCAATAACGCGCCTCCACCAGCTAACATAATACCTTTTTGCATAATATCAGAAGCTAACTCAGGTGGTGTTTTTTCAAGGGTTAACTTAATCCCATCAATTATAGATTTTACAGGTAACTCTAATGCTTCTCTTATTTCATCTGAATTAATATTCAGCGTTCGAGGTAAGCCGTTAATTAAATTTCTTCCTGTGATTTCCATGGTTTCATTATCTGTCTCAAAGGAAGAACCAATGTTGATTTTTATTCGTTCACTTGTTCTACTCCCAATAGATAGAGAATATTTTTTCTTAATGTATTGTTCAATAGCAATATCTAAATCATCGCCACCAATTCTTACCGATCTACTTGTTACGATACCACCTAAGGAAATAACAGCTATTTCACTCGTGCCACCACCAATATCCACAACCATGTTTCCTGAAGGTAAAGAAACATCTAAGCCCGCTCCAATTGCTGCTGCCATTGGTTCTTCTAGCAATAATGCTTTCTTTGCGCCAGCTGATAATGCCGCTTCAATAACCGCACGCTTTTCAACTTCTGTAACTTCTGATGGAACGCCAACAACAACACGCGTTCTAAAAGCAAAGCCTGTCTTTTTAGTTGCCTTTTTTATAAAATACTCTAACATTTTTTGAGTAATATTAAAATCAGCTATTACTCCTTCTCGCAATGGCCTGATAGCTTTTATGTTACTTGGGGTCTTTCCAATCATATCTTTTGCATCTTTCCCTACTGCTAAAATTTTATTAGAATAAGTATCAATAGCCACTACTGACGGTTCAGAAATAATTATCCCTTTACCTTTTACAGCTACCAAAGTATTTGCTGTTCCTAAATCTATTCCTATATCTCTTGTAAATAAAGTCACTTTTTCACCTCTAAATTAAGTTATTTTCCTTGAAACTAAAATATCGATTATTTCCAATAATAATGTGATCTATAACATTAATACCAATAATTTCTCCTACTTCAGTTAATCTTTTTGTTATATTCTTATCATTTTTACTTGGATCTGGATTGCCGCTTGGATGGTTATGAATAAATAATACTGATGCTGCAGATTTTTTTATTGCATACTTATATACTTCTCTTGGATGTACAATAGAAGAATTCAAGTTGCCAATAGAAATTAATTCTTTACTAATAATTTCACTTTTTGTATTCAATAGAACAATTATAAATTTTTCTTTTTTATCATACCTTAACTCATCCATGAAAATATTACAAACATCATTGGGAGAAGTTATCTTTAGTCTTTTTCTCAATGCATAAGTTGAAACCCGTTTATTTAATTCTAAGGCTGCTAGAATATTACACGCTTTTGCATCTCCAATGCCTCGAACAGTTGTTAATTCTTCATGAGTAATATCTGTAAGTGCAACTAGACCACCAAATCTATTAATAATGTCACTACTTAGTTCTATAGCGTTTTGCCTAGCATTACCTGATCCAATTAATATTGCTATTAATTCTGCATTTGATAAAGCATTAGAACCATAATTAATCATCTTCTCTCTTGGTCTTTCTAAAGTTGGCATTTCTTTAATCATAAAATAGTTGTTTGCCATTATTCCTCCTATAAAATATAATAATTGAAGTATTTTATAAGATTATTATTTAGTGTATCAATAGGTAGACCTATGACATTAAAAAAACTCCCTATAAAATGATCTACAAGTAACCCTCCTTTGCCTTGAATAGCATAAGCGCCTGCTTTTCCAAAAGGTTCTTTTGATTCTATATATTTTTCTAATTTCTTAATTGAATTATTTTTAAACACTACTTCAGTTCGATCAAAGTCTACTACTTTTATATCAAGTGCTAAGTTTATTAATGCAATACCTGTATAAACATGATGTGTTTTATTATTAAGCAAAGCCAACATCTCCATTGCATCATCATCATTTTCAGGTTTTCCCAAAATTTTATTATTAATTACAACAATTGTATCTGCTGCAATAACTGTTTTATTCACATTGTTTTTACTAATAGAGTACGCTTTTTGAAATGCAATACTCATGGCATTAATCTCTGGTGCAATTAACGGATCAATCCTTTCTTCTAAATCACTTGATTCTTGTTTATACTCAAGTGATAACATATCCAATATTTCTTTTCTTCTAGGAGACTGTGATGCAAGTATAAATTCCATTATTATAACCTCCTATGTAGCATAATTGCAAGTATTAAACCAATAACGCTTGCAAATGAAATCTTCATTGTAAAACTAAAAGAGAATTGTATTACTGATAAGTCTAAATTAAAACTATTAATTCCAATGGCTTTTGAGTAATTTAAAAGTTCAACATACTGACCTAAATAATCTCCAATAATACCACCAAAAATCAGTCCAATTAATAAAAATAATAATAATATAAATATATTGTTTTTCTTCATAAACACCTCTTATAATAAATTTTCATCATTATTCATTTTATCATTAATTCTTAAGATATAAAAGCTTTTAATTAATTTCTGTTACTCAAAATTTATTTAAATAAAAAAAAGCCTTCATTCTTTTAGAATGAAAGCTTTATAATTCTAAATATCTTGCATAACAATAGTATCCACTGGACATGCTTCAACGCATTCGTTACATCCAATACATAACTCTGGATCAACTGTATGGTTTTCTTTAATCTCACCGGATATTGCATCTACAGGACATCTTTTCTTACATAAAGAACACCCAATACAGTTTTCTTCAATAATGAATGCCTTTTGCTTTCTAGATTCATCAGCACTTATTGCATCCGTCGGACATTTTTCATAACATACCATACACTGTGTACACTTTTCATAATCTATGCTCGCAATGTTATTTTCTACATGAATTGCATCAAATGGACATGATCTTTCACAGATGCCACATGCAATACAAGCAACATCACAATTTTTCTTTACATGACCACCACGTTCTTCGTTAATACAATCAACAATAACATGCTGCGTAATAGGTACTAAACTGATAAGATCCTTAGGACAAATATCAATACAAGCACCACAAGCTGTACATTTTTCTGAATCAACAACTGCAATGCCTAGATCATTTACATGAATTGCATCAAATTGACAAACATCAACACAATCCCCATTACCCAAACATCCGAAGGCACAAGCCTTTGGACCACTTTCTAACATATTAGCAGCAATACAACTGTCTAAACCTGAATACTCATACTTTGTTGTACATTTTTCTTTATCACCTTTACATTTTACTCTAGCGATATATCTTTCGCCAGCTTCGATTTCTAAACCTAAAGCTTCACCAATCTTTTCAACTGTTTCTTCACCACCAACAGGACAACCAGTAGCTGGTGCATCACCATTTACAACGGCTTGAGCAAATTGCATACATCCTGGGTATCCACATCCACCACAGTTAGCAAGTGGTAATGCCTCATAAACTGCTTCAACTTTAGGATCTCTTTTAACTGCGAATTTTTGAGATGCATACGCTAAACCTGTCCCAAATACAAGCCCCATGCCAGCTAAACTTAATCCAGCAGAAAATATATTTTTTACATCCATATAAAAACTCCTTTCTTAAATTTACACTAACCCTTGGAAGCCTAGAAATGCAATTGACATTAAACTTGCTGTAACTAATGCAATTGGAAATCCTTTAAAAGGCTTAGGTACATCTGATAATTCTATTTTTTCTCTTATACCTGCAAATAAAACAATAGCTAAAGCAAAACCGATTGCTGCGCCCATTGATCTAAAGATTGTCTGAATTAAGTTTAGGTTATCATCAATATTTAGTAACGCTAAACCTAAAACAGCACAGTTTGTTGTAATTAGTGGTAAAAACACACCTAAAGCTTGGTATAGCGTCGGAGATATTTTTTGAAGAACTATCTCAACAAATTGAACCAATGATGCAATTACGAGAATAAATGCAACAATCTGTAAATATTCTATACTAAATTGAACTAAAATAAATTTCTGAACTAAATAAGTTATAACACCAGCAAGTGTCATAACAAATGTAACTGCCATACCCATCCCTATTGCAGTATCTACTTGTTTTGATACACCTAAGAAGGGACATATACCTAAAAATCTTGATAAAACAAAGTTATTAACAAAAATTGAACTAACAAGAAGTACGAAAATACTTGTGGTTTCCATAGTTTCCCTCCCTATACCCTACTACTTTTATATTTATTGTTAATTGCCATAAGTATACCTAAAGCTAAGAAAGCTCCTGGAGGCAATATCATCATTAATACTGGTTGAAAATTTGCACTGAATAAACTAACACCAAAGATACTTCCAGCACCAAGTATTTCTCTAACAGAACCTAAAATAGTTAAAGCTATTGCAAATCCAAAACCCATACCTAATCCATCTAATAAAGATTCAAATACACCGTTGCCATAAGCAAAAGATTCTGCTCTACCAAGTATTAAACAGTTAACTACAATTAGTGGTATAAATATACCTAAGTTAGCGTACAGAACCGGAAGAAACCCTTCCATTACCATACCTATTATTGTTACAAATGTTGCTATAACAACAATAAACGAAGGAATTCTTATTTTATTAGGTATAAAATTCCTCAATAATGAAATAACAACATTAGACAAAACCAATACCGCTGTCGTAGCAAGCCCCATACCTAAACCATTAATAGCACTTGTTGTAACAGCTAGTGTAGGACACATACCAAGTAATTGATAAAAAATTGCGTTTTCTTTATATAAACCGTTTGTAAATATTTTTACTTTATTACTCATAATTTTCACCTCCACTATTGTACGTAAGCTTCAAATGCTTTAATCGCCGAATTTACACCTTTTGTAACGGCTACTGATGTGATTGTCGCCCCAGAAATGGCTTGAATTTCAGTATCACTTTTTTCAGTTTTAGAGACAGCAATCTCTTGATTTGCACTCATATTTTTATATTGACTATAGAAAGATTCATCTGTAGCTTTTGCGCCAAGTCCAGGCGTTTCAGTATGACTACCAATTCTCACACCTGATATTGTTCCATCGTTATCAATACCTACAATAACTTCTAATGCGCCACCATAACCTTTTGGTATTGTTTTAAAAACATAACCTGATACAAGATCATCTGATATAGCTTCGAATCCTTCTACAACAAGGTCTTGATTTAATTCACTTACATCAATTTCATTAAATGAATCAGCTTCAGGGCTTACGGCTTTACGAGCCCTTTCATTTGCTAAAGCTCTTTGCTCTGCAATTTTATCAGCAGTAATACCATTCACATAACCTAATGATAAAGCTGCTATTAAACTAATTAATAATAACTTAAATCCTAAATTCATAATCTCTTTCATTATTTTGCACCTCCGAAAACTTTTGGAGCTGTGTAACGTTCAATTATTGGTGTCGCAACATTCATAAGTAGAATTGAGAAGGAAACACCTTCTGCCATTCCTCCGTATGCTCTAATAATAAAAGTAATTAAACCTGCACCGAAAGCAAAAATAATTTGTCCTTTTCTATTCACCGGAGACGAAACATAATCAGTTGCCATATAAATAGCCCCTAACATTAATCCACCTGCTAATAATTGATAAGTTGTAGAGTAAAAATCGAATCCACTATAAACAAAATATAACAATCCAAATGTTCCAATATATATCCCAGGAATAGTAATTTTTATAACACCTCTATAAAGTAAATATAATCCTCCAATAATTAATAAAATAGCAGATGTTTCTCCTAAACTACCACCTATATTTCCAATTAATAAATCCATTAGAGAAGCTTGATTTGCAGTTCCTGCAGTTGCTAAAGGTGTTGCAGTTGATACAGCGTCTGCTCCAGGTGTAATCCAAGCCCCCATTTGAACAGGCCAAGAAGCTACTAAAAATGCTCTTGCTGCTAATGCAGGATTCATAAAGTTTTGACCTAAACCTCCAAAGGCATGTTTTACAACTGATATTGCAAAGATCGAACCAATAACTGGTATCCACCAAGGTACTGAAGCGGGCATATTAAATGCTAATAATAAACCAGTTATTACAGCTGACCAATCATTAATTGTTATTTTTTTATTTCTTATTTTTTGTATAATTGCTTCTGTCGCAACGGCTGCTAGTATAGCTAATAATATAACTTTTACAGCATTAAACCTAAATAAGTATACACTATATAATGTTGCTGGTAATAATGCAATCACAACATCCCTCATAATTGAACTAACAGTATCTTTGGATCGAATATGAGGTGACGATGATACGATTAATTTTGATTCCATTTCATCCTCCTGACTACTTTTGCTTCATGCTTCTAATTCTATTTTTTCCTAAACGTATGCCTTCTAATAATCTTCTCTTCGAAGGACATATATACGAACAAGAGCCACATTCAATACAATCCATAACGTTAAGCTCTTTTATCTTGCTTAAATTACCATGTTCCGCATGACTACTTAAATAAACAGGCAATAAATTAATAGGGCAAACATCAACACATTTACCACATTTAATACAATACGCTGGTTCTTCAATAATTGCTTTTTCTTTATTAAACACTAGTATACCTGATGTTGTTTTAGTCGATGGTACATCTATTGATGATGTTGCTCTTCCCATCATTGGTCCACCTAAAATAATTTTACCTGGCGTTTCAGAAAAACCACCACATTGTTCAATAATTTCAGAAAGATCTGTACCAACTCTAATCTCTAAATTCTTTGGTTCTGAAATAGCATTTCCTGTAATCGTACATATACGTTCAATCAAAGGCATGCCTGTTTTGATTGCTTGAGCAACAGCATATGCCGTAGCTACATTATTTACAACTGCGCCAGCATCCATAGGTAAACCACCTGAAGGTACTTCACGTCCAGAAATGGCATCAATCAATTGCTTTTCTGCTCCTTGAGGATACTTAGTTTTAAGACCTTGAATAACAATGTTTTCACCTTTGGCTGCTTCTTGCATAATTCTAATAGCATCAGGTTTATTATTTTCTATACCTATATAGCCTTTATTTACTTCTAAAACTTTCATCAAAGCTTTTAGTCCATAAATAATATCATCAGCTCTTTCAATCATTAATCGATGATCAGCTGTTAGATAGGGTTCACATTCTGCCCCATTTAAAATTAGTAAATCAATATCTTTTTCAGGAGGTGGTGATAATTTTACATGTGTTGGGAAGCCTGCGCCACCCATACCAACAATTCCTGCTTCTTTAATGATTTCTAGTATTTCTTTCCCGCTGAGGTTGTCTAATTCACCTTTTGTAATAACGTTTTCACTCACTTCGAATTTTCCATCGGATTCAATAACGATACAATCGCCAGATCCGCCAGCAACTTTTTCTGATCCTATAGATTTAACTATTCCTGAAACACTACTATGTACAGGGGCAGAAACAAAAGCTAATGGCTCTCCAATTTTTTGACCAACCTTAACATAATCTCCCTTTTCAACAATTGCCTTACATGGTGCGCCAATATGCTGACTCAAAGGTATTTTTACAACTTTTGGAGCTGTGGCTTTCTCGATAGCTTTGTTCTCACTATACTTTTTGCCGTGTGGTGGATGTGTTCCACCTTTAAAAGTTAAAAGTCCCAATCTATTCACCCTTTCTTAATTTTGAATACTGTATACAAAATCTTTTTCGCACATATTTATTTTATTATATATTAGCTAAAAGTCAATATATTATCAATAAAAA
>DATFJG010000110.1:0-18966 GCA_035269305.1 Clostridia bacterium | reverse complement strand
AGGGCAAACTGAAGCGTCATTTTTTTTAGTGACCCTTCAAAAATTCGTGATTTTGGGAAGATTCTCGTTCAGGATGAGAGCTGCGTAAATAAATACATATATAATAGAAGAAACTCGTTTCATTAGAATTGAAAAGCAACGATCTGCGAGTGAAGTGTAGTATAGTTCAGGCGTGGACTTTTCATGGTTTTGCATTACATAATGAGACGTCGTATATTCGACTCAGCATAATTCAGATGAACCAGGATTCATTCAGATAAGTATAAATCGCTCTGAGAGCGTATATATAGATCAAGTTTACAGCTCATCACAATGTGGAGGGCTTTTTTTGCGTTATAGACTTCGAAATCCGAGAATTACTGTTCAAAACAGAGTATTTCTTGACATTCTTCTGTGTATTGGATTTCCTTTTTATCCTTTTAGATTCGAGGCGACGTGAGTATGGTGAAAGGATAAAGAGGTTGTAAGACAGTGATATCAAGGGTTTGAGAATATTGCCTTACATTCTTCATCAGCAATCGCAGTTATAACAGGTACAAGCAACACATAAACTAGGAAATTCAAGTGCTTTAACAGCACTTATACAATACATAGATTAAATAATGAAAGGGTGACGAAACATGGCAGATAAGATTTGGTTGGCTTCTCCTCATATGAGTGATGAAGGTTATGAACAAGAATACGTAAAAGAAGCTTTTGATACAAATTGGATAGCGCCGCTAGGGCCTAATGTCAATGGGTTTGAGCAAGAGCTTGCTGCCAAGGTTGGTATAGACCATGCAGCTGCCTTGGTATCAGGAAGTGCTGCTATTCATTTAGCACTTAAATTGGCTGGCGTTGAAAGAGATGATATTGTATTTTGTCCAACACTTACATTTTCAGCAACTGCTAATCCTATCATGTATCAGAGTGCAAAACCTGTATTTATAGATAGTGATTATAAAACATGGAATATGGATCCTGATGCTTTGGAAGAAGCTTTTAAGAAGTATCCAAATGTTAAGGCTGTTTTAGTCGTACATCTATATGGTTTATCGGCTGATATGGATCGAATCATGGAAATATGTAATAGATACAATGTTCCTGTTATTGAGGACGCTGCTGAGTCATTAGGAACTTATTATAAAGGAAAACACACCGGTACTTTTGGTGATTACGGTATATACAGTTTTAATGGCAATAAAATCATCACTACTTCAGGTGGTGGTATGTTAGTCAGTAATGATAAAGAAAAAATAGATAAAGCTAGATTTTGGGCTACCCAAGCCAGAGATAAAGCAAGGCATTATCAACATTCAGAGTTAGGCTTTAACTACCGAATGAGTAATATAGTTGCGGGTATTGGTAGAGGACAGCTTAAGGTATTGGACCAGAGAGTTGAGAAGAAAAAATATATCTATGACTATTATAAAAGAGAATTAGGAAATTTAGAAGGTTTTGAGATGATGCCGGTTAATGAATGGGACAGCCCTAATTACTGGTTATCTAGCATTACTTTAACTGGAAAAGTTAGACCTCTTGATATTATGGAAGCTTTAGAGAAAGAAAACATCGAATCAAGACCTGTTTGGAAGCCGATGCATATGCAGCCGTTTTTTGCTGAGTATGATTATGTCGGTGGAGATGTGAGTGAGAAGTTATTTGAGAATGGTGTGTGCCTGCCATCTGATACTAAGGTGACTGAAGAGGATCTTGAGAGAATTTGTGGGACTATAAAATCATTATGGAAATAGATGGGATGTATGTTTAATGAGAGACCTAAATTTATTTATAAAAAGAATAATAGACTTCTTTGGGAGTTTTATTGGATCAATAATTATATCCCCAGTTCTTATCATTATTGCACTATTAATTAAAATTACTTCAAAAGGTCCTATTTTCTTCAAACAAGAGCGTTTAGGGAAAGATGGGAAGACCTTTAAGATTTTAAAGTTTAGAACAATGGTTGTGAATGCTGAGAAAATTGGTGATGGGTTATTTGTTAAGACAGAGCAAGACAATCGCATCACTAAAATTGGGAAGTTATTAAGAGCAACGAGCTTAGATGAGCTTCCTCAACTTTGGAATGTAATTGTTGGAGATATGAGCTTGGTTGGTCCAAGACCACCAGTACCACACCATCCACATAAGTATGAAGAATATACTGACATCCAAAGAAAAAGGTTTGAAATGAAACCTGGAATTACCGGCTTAACCCAAGTAACAGTAAGAAATTCTGTACCATGGGATGATAGAATACCAGTTGATGTTGAGTACGTAGAAAAATTTAACGTATGGTTAGACATCAAGATTCTCTTTAAAACGATACAGAAGATATTTGTTAGAGAAAGTATATACACGCACTCTGAGAAAAGCAAATCAAAATCTACCTAAATGAATTGAGGTTGTAATATGGAGATTAAAATAAGGAAGTTCCAACATGAGGATATCCCATACAAAGTGAAGTGGATAAATGACGATGAGAATAATCAGTTTCTCCATTACGATTTACCACTTCGAGAAGATAAGACTCTTTTGTGGTTTAACTCAATTAAAGATAGAACTGACAGAGCTGATTTTACAATAACCTATAACGGAGAACCAGCAGGTCTTATAGGTTTACTTAATATAGATAACAAAAATAGAAAAGCTGAATATTACATTACACTTGGCGGTTCTGAGTTTAAAGGTAAAGGGATTGCTACTATAGCATCTGAATTGTTGATTGAGGAAAGTTATCACAATTATAAACTAAATAAAATCTATCTCTATACAGAGGTAGAGAATAAGTCGGCACAAAGACTATTTGAGCGAATTGGCTTTATAAAGGAAGGTTTGCTTAAAGAAGATTTAATTCAAGAAGGAAGAAAAATAGATAGATTTATATATGGATTATTCATTGAAGGATACCTATCTAAGGGGAAACAAAGCAATGCCAATAACTATTGATACGACACCAATACAAAAGCTAAATATGAGATTGAACGATAATTCTATATTCATAAAAAGGGATGATCTAATTCCATTTTCTTTTGGCGGTAATAAAGCGCGTAAAGCGAAGCTATTCTTTGAAGACTTAGAAAGCCAAAAGAGTGATTGTGTTGTTACATATGGGAGTAGTAGTTCAAACCATTGTAGAATAGTTGCTAATCTTGCAGCGTCAAAAGGACTAAAATGTATTATTATTTCACCAGTTGAGACGAGTAAGACAACATTTAACAGTCAGATGATGGAGCTCTTTGGTGCAGAAATTATAAGCTGTAAGGTATCTGAGGTGAAAGACACTATTGACGGAGAACTTAGTAGGCTTACTAAGGAAGGTTATAAACCTTATTTTATTGAAGGCGGCGGCCATGGAAACCTTGGAACGAAAGCTTACATCGAGGCTTATGAAGAAATCAGAACGTTTGAATTAGAAAATGATATCAAGTTTGATTATATATTTCATACGTCAGGAACAGGAACAACACAAGCTGGACTTGTATGTGGGAAGTTGATTAATAGAGATGATAGACAGATTATTGGAATTAGTAACGCCAGAAAAAATCCGTATGGTGGACAAGTAGTCCTCGACAGTGTAAATAGCTATTTAGGATACATTGGAGAAAAGAGTGTAGGCTCAGAAGCTATCGACTTCATTGATGATTATGTGCTTGATGGGTACGGTGCATACAACAATGAGGTATTAGAAGTAATTAGAGAAGTTTTAATTAAAGATGGCATTCCACTGGACACCACATATACAGGCAAAGGGTTCTGGGGAATGAAGGAATATATTAAAGAAAATCAAATTGCAGGAAAGAATATCTTGTTTATTCATACGGGCGGAACACCACTGTTCTTTGATGATTTGGAGGTATTAGTGAATGACTGATCCATTGAATATATTGATATTAAGTTGTGGAACTAGAAATAAAATAGTTCAATACTTCAAAAAGGAATTAGGCGATAGAGGACAAGTTATGGCTACAGATTGTAGTGAACTTGCACCTGCACTTTATGATGCAGAGAAGCACTTCATCGTTCCACGTATGAATGATAACGGTTATCTAGATATTATATTGAATATTTGCAAAGAGAATAACATCAAAGGAGTATTATCACTTATCGATCCTGAACTGAGTTTATTAGCAGAAAATACGGATGCTTTTCTTGAGATGGGAACAACGCCTATTATTTCTGATTATGATTTAGTTGAGATGTGCTTTGACAAATATCAATTCTATGAATTCTTAATTGAAAATGGATTTAAAACTATTCGGAGCTATGTAAATAAAGAGCTATTCTATAAAGATATTGATGCCGGACTTATTGAATATCCTGTGTTTGTTAAGCCTGTAAGAGGCAGTGCAAGCATCAATATCAGTAAAGTCACAACCAAAGAAGAAATAGAACTACTTTTCAGCAGATACGATAATTTAATGATTCAAGAGTTTATGGATGGCATTGAATACGGTGCAGATACCTATATCGATATGATATCAAGTGAGCCGGTAGCTATTTTTACAAAAGAGAAGATTAAGATGAGAGCTGGTGAAACGGATAAATCAGTATCAGTTAAAGATGAAGAGTTGTTTGACTTGATCAAGAGGTTTGTTAAGGTAGCCGGGTTTAAAGGAATTATTGATATAGATATTTTTAAAGTGAATGGCGAGTATTATATCTCTGAAGTAAACCCACGTTTTGGTGGGGGATATCCTCATGCTTATGAGTGTGGAGTAAATATACCAGGGATGATTATTAATAATCTTGAAGGTAAAGACAATCAAGATGTGACTGGGCAATATGATGAAGATGTTTATATGATGAAGTTTAATGAAGTGAAGATTACTAGGAAATAGGTGGTTGTATGAAAATATTATATGTCTCTACAATTTCAAATACTATTAATGCCTTCATGATACCTCATATACAAATGCTAATTGATCAGGGACATAGTGTTGATATTGCATGTAGCATTCAAAAAGAAATTAATAAAACAATGATAGAGCAAGGATGTAAAATTTTCGATATAAGTTTTAGTAGATTACCTCTAAAAAAATCAAATGTAAAAGCCTATCAAGATTTAAAGAAGCTGATAGTTGAACAAAAGTATGATCTAGTGCACACTCATACACCAGTAGCTTCAGCTATTACTAGGTTAGCATGTAAAAACATTAAAGAAACTAAAGTCTTTTATACTGCTCATGGGTTCCATTTCTATGAAGGTGCTCCTTTTAAAAATTGGTTAATTTATTACCCATTAGAGAAGTGGTTAGCTAAATATACAGATACATTAATTACTATTAATCAGGAAGATTATGAGAGAGCTAAGAGTAAATTTAAGGCTAAGAGAGTTGAATATATACCAGGTGTTGGACTTGATATTGATAAATTTAAAAATGTAGCGGTTGATAAAGTGGGTAAACGTCAAGAATTAAGTTTGCCAGAAGATGAATTTATTATTTTATCTGTAGGAGAACTTAATAAAAATAAGAATCATGAGGTTGTCATTAGAGCAATTGCAAAACTAAATAATCCTAATATTCATTATGTAATATGTGGAAGAGGACCGCTTGAACCTTATCTTGAAAAATTATCAACTGAATTAGGTATTAGAAAGAATGTACATTTATTAGGATACAGAGAAGATATTCCAGAGATATGCAAAATTAGTGATATTTTTGCTTTTCCTTCACATAGAGAGGGACTACCAGTATCTTTGATGGAAGCTATGGCTAGTGGATTGCCCGTTATTTGTTCTGATATTAGAGGTAACCGAGACTTGATTGAAAATGAAAAAGGTGGTTATATGATAAATCCAGATGATGTAGATTGGCTTTCAGAAGCAATTGATAGTTTTGCTAATGATGAAGATTTAAGAATGAGAATGAGTTCAAATAATCTTAAAGCGATAAAAAATTATGATGTAAAGAATTTGAATAATGAGATTAAAAAAATATATGAAGATATATTAGGTGTTGTGATATGAAAAAAACAAAAGTATTACACTTATTGAGAAGTAATCATTTCTCAGGTGCGGAGAATGTTGTTTTCCAGATAATAAATATGTTTACAGATGACAATTTTGAAATGGTTTATTGTAGTCGGGATGGTCAAATAAGGGAAGCTTTAGAAAAAGCAAATATTAAGTTTTGTCCAATCAAGGAATTGACTATAAAAGAAGTGAAGAGAGTAGTTAGTGATTACAAACCAGATATTATTCATGCACACGATGTATCAGCTAGTGTAATTGCATCATACTTTGGCTCAAAATACAGAGTAATTTCACATATGCATGTTAATCATGAAAGTATGAGCAAAATTAATATTAAAACAATACTATATTTATTTTGCTCAAGTAAATTCAAACATATCTTTTGGGTTTCCAAATCTTCTTTTGATGGCTATAGATTTAAAAATCGAATTTGTGCTAAAAGCTCTGTTCTTTATAACGTAATGAACAGGGATTCGATAATTAATAGAGCAAATCAGGATAGTAACATATATGAATATGATGTTGTATATATTGGAAGACTATCATATCAAAAGAATCCACAAAGATTAATGACTGTTTTGAAATTAGCAATAGAGTTAAACCCTAAAATTAAAATAGCAATTGTAGGAACTGGAGATCTATTAGATGAAGTTAAAAAAATATCAAAAGAATTAGGAACAGAAAACAATATATCATTCCTAGGTTTTCAAAGTAACCCGTTAAAAATACTGAATGACTCAAAGGTTATGGTTATGACTTCTAGATTTGAAGGGACGCCTATGTGTGCATTAGAGGCTATGGCATTAGGAGTACCAATTGTTACTACACCAACTGATGGACTTATTGATTTAATCGATGACAATGTAGAAGGCTATTTGTCAGAAGATAATTCTAGGCTTGCTGAAAAAATCGTTGAGATTGTTGAAAATAAAGATATGCATGATAGGTTATCTGAAAATACTGTGGAAAAGTTTTCGGTGTTAAATAATTTAGAACAGTATAAGGAAAAGATATTGGGTTCATATATTAATTAAAATTAAAAAATAAATAATACAACAAGTTATTAGAGGTGTATTAAGTACAATCAAATAAATTAATATGAACAAAAGTACTTATGATTATGAAAGTTGGTAAAATATGAAAATTTTATTCTATATTGGTACGATTACAAGTACTGGAGGAGCTGAACGAGTATTAACAAATCTTGCGAACGAATTTTCGAAAATTAAAAATTATGAGGTTTTATTTGCTGAAAATTTTTATTCTGACAAAGGATACCCAATAAATAAAAATATACTTAGATTTAGTTTTGAAAAAATTGAAAGCAAAAAAAATTTTCTAATAAAAAATTTAAAAAGAGTATATCTACTGCGAAAACTTGTTCGACATGAACAGCCTAATGTTCTTATCACATTTATGAATGAAAATAATTGTAGAGCGATTGTCGCGACATTAGGTTTAAAGACTAGGGTGGTTATATCAGTCAGAAATGATCCTAATTATGAATGTGGGAGAGGTTTAAAAGGCTTGATATCAAAATTATTATATAGATTTGCAGACGGTATTGTATTTCAAACAGAAGATGCAAAACATTGGTTTCCTGAAAGTATTCAAAAAAAATCTCGGATTATTCTTAATCAGGTAGATAAAAGTTTCTATAATGTAGAGTATGAAGAAACTAGAAAAGATATTGTTACAACTGGTAGATTTGCATTACAAAAGAATCATAAAATGTTGATAAAAGCATTTGCAAAAATTGCAGATAGTATTGAGGATAACCTGATAATATTTGGAGATGGAGACTTGAGAGAAGATTATGAGCAACTAATAACGTCTTATAATTTACAAAGTAGAATATTGCTTCCAGGGGCTGTTAATGATGTTCCTTCAGCAATTAAAAGTGCAAAATTATTTGTAATGTCTTCTAATTATGAGGGATTACCAAATTCTTTGATGGAAGCTATGGCATTAGGAATACCCTGTATATCCACTGATTGCCCATGTGGGGGACCCAAAATGCTAATACAAAATGGCGAAAATGGTTTATTAACACCAGTAGGTAATGCTGATGTATTAGCTCTGAATATGAAAAGAGTGTTACTTGATAAAGAGCTAGCCAAAAAAATGGGATATAATGCTGCTAAAACAGCAAAATTATTTTATCCTAGTGTGGTATTTGAAGAGTGGGAAAAGTATATTGAAAAGATTAGATTGTAATAAAAATTAATGCTGAATAATAATAAAAAACTCAGGACAGGTAAAACAATTTAGTTCAAATATAGTTATTTCATTATTAGTTATTACAAATTTCTATGCATCTATTGATTAGAAGTTTCTGAAATCACTTTCTTTATTAGTGAAATAAATTATCTGTATAGGCGACTAGAGTCAAAGTTCAATTCATTCTTAATAAATACAACATATAATTTTGCTGCTGCAATTATATTTCAAATGAACAAGGAAAGATAATTTTTGGGGAATGTACTTTCTTCCATTTTTCAGGTAGCGAACCATTTGAGCCGATTGAATTTGACTATAAAATGGGAGAGTACTTAGAGTTGCCTGGTAAACATAGATAGAGGTGAAATATGGTAAGAGACCAAGAATCAGTAAAAACTATATTATTTATAATTTCTTCACTAGGGTTTGGTGGAGCTGAAAGGGTAGTTAGCGAACTAGCCAACTATTTTAGCAAAGAGGATATTAAGGTTAGCATATTACTCATATCTAACAATAATATTAGTTATGATATAGATCTAAACGTAAAAATCATATATGGCTCTAATCAAATAGATGGGAAAAATAGAATAAGTGATTTTTTTTCAAGGATAAATCTTATTAGGAAATATGTTAAGCTAATTCAACCTGATATTACGATTTCGTTTTTATCCGCAATAAATATTTATTCCTGCTTAGCTATTGGATTTTCCAAGAAGAAATTAATTGTTAGCGAAAGAAATGACCCGAAAAGATCACCCGCTCAAAAAATAAAAAGATTAGTCAGGAATATAGTATATTATCTCTCAGACGGTTATGTTTTTCAGACGGATGAAGCAAGAAATTATTTTTCAAGCAAGATAAAAAATAAAGGAGTTGTTATAGCTAATCCAATTAAACCTAATTTGCCAGATGTATATAACGGGGTTAGAGCTAAGAAGATTGTTGCTGTTGGAAAATTAGAAGAACAAAAGAATCATTCATTATTAATAAAAGCATTTAAGCTTATAGCCGATGATTTTAAAGATTATAAAGTTGAGATTTATGGTGAAGGTCAAGAACGTAACAAACTAGAAAAACTAATAAGTGAATTAAATTTAAACAATAGAGTATTATTAATGGGTAGAAACAATGATGTCCATGAACGTATTAAAGATGCATCATTATATGTATTATCCTCTCATTATGAAGGTATGCCCAATGCTTTAATGGAAGCAATGGCACTAGGACTACCATGCATAGCTACTAATTGTTCAGGTGGGGGACCTAAAACATTAATAACAAATAGAGTTAACGGTATTTTAATAAAAAATGATGGTGAAGTGGCTTTATCAAAAGAGATAGCATTTGTTTTACAGAATGCTCAGATTAGTAAAAAATTATCTAATGAGGCTACCTTAGTTAGAAATGACTTTTCGATAGATATTATAGGGGGCCTGTGGCTAGATTATATTACAAAAATAATTAGGAGCAATCAGACATGAAAATAGGTTTATATAAAATTATTGATAAAGCCACTACTTTTGTACTAATAATATACATAATAGCTTTAACAGCATTTGAAAACTATGCACCTACAACATGGATCGCTAGTTATTCTTTATATCTGTTTTTGTTTGTAGCTTTCATATGGGTATTATTGAAAGGCAGAATTAAATTAACATACTATTCGATTATTATGTTAATATACGGAGCATTGCTGGCATTATCCTTATTTTGGGCAAAAGATTCTAATTATGGTTTTACAACACTCTACTGGTATATGACCTGTGTTATATTAACTTTTTTTGTAGCGAATTATGTTGATAGTAAAGAGAAATTTTATACCATTATAAACACATATATAATTGCTGGGGTAGTGTTATCATTGTTGCTATATAATGTTTATGGTTTGGATATTTTTAATGCTGCAGCAAATAGCAAATATGGTTTGCGATTAGGTGGAGAGATAGGAAATTCTAATGCAATAGGATTGAGCCTAGCTTTTTCGGTATGTTTTGCTTTGTACTTCTTGGTTGATTTCAAAAACAGTCTTATAAAAAAAGTGTTATACATTGCATCTATTTGTATAATAGGTCCAGTGTTGTTCTTATCAGGTTCAAAGAAAGCTTTATTTGTACTTTTGTTTGGGATATTATACATTTTTATGACATATAAAACAGATAAAAAAATAATATTTAGTAAGCTAAAGGGGATATCAATTTCTATAGTATTTCTATTTCTAGTGTACTGGTTATTAAATAATGTTTCTGCTTTCTGGTATATCGGACAACGAGTAAATGAAATGCTTTTAACTTTTCAAGGTCAAGGAGTAAGCACTACAGATTTATCAAGAATCAATATGATTAATACTTCTATAGAACAATTTGGCAATGCTCCTTTCTTGGGGAATGGGATAGCACATTCAAAAGTAGTATTTGGGACTTATTCTCATAACAACTATGTTGAAATACTAATGAATACAGGAATTATCGGATTTTTGATTTACTATTCAGTATATTTAATTTCAATCTATAAAGCATACAGATTATCAAAAAATGAAGAGAAATTAGTCATTATCATTGGATTTATTTTAGTTACGTTCATAATAATTGAAATGGGCTTGGTTAATTATTATTCAAGATATTATCAAATATTACTTGCTGCGATCAGTGCAGTCTTAGTGAAGGGAAGGAAAATGATAAATGATTAAAAAGATAAGATATTATTTTAATAAAGATAAGAAATTGCTTTGTTATAAAATAATTCAGAAGATAATTAGAATAAAATTTATCAGGACTTTTATACCTTCTAAATTTGATATTATTATTAATTACTATATACGGATGGGAAAAAAATTAAACTTTAATAAGATTACAACATATAATGAAAAATTACAGTGGTTAAAATTATATGATCGGAATCCCATATATACACAACTAGTGGATAAGTATGAAGTTAGAAAATACATATCGAAAATTATTGGAAAGCAATATCTTATTCCATTGATAGGTGTGTGGGATAAGTTTGAAGATATTAAATTTTCTGAATTGCCAAATCAATTCGTACTGAAATGCACACACGATTCAGGTGGACTTGTAATTTGTAAAGATAAGAGTAAATTTGATATTGAATCTGCTCGGGATAAAATCAATAAAAATTTAAAGAAGAATTTTTATTACCATGGTAGAGAATGGCCTTATAAGAATATAAAGCCTAAGATAATTTGTGAACAGTATATGGTTGATGAATCAGGAACTGAGTTGAAAGATTATAAGTTTCTTTGTTTTAATGGTGAGCCTAAAGCTATGTTTATTGCAACAGATAGACCTGATAACACAAAATTTGACTTCTTTGATTTAAATTTCAACAAGCTTCCGTTTATGCAACATTATGAAAATTCATCTAAAAATCTTAAAAAGCCAGAAAGCTTTTACAGAATGATAAAATTAGCTAGGGTGATCTCTAGAAATATGCCTCATGTAAGAATTGATTTTTATGATATTGATGGGAAGATATATTTTGGGGAAATTACATTTTTTCACTTTAGTGGATTTGAAAGATTTGAACCAGAGGAATATGATGAGATATTTGGAGAATGGTTAGAACTTCCAAAGACCAAGTTGTAAGAATAAATATATCCATCAGTCAGGTAGTTTTAAATCTAACAAAAATATAATTATAATAAAATAATAGGGTGATTGAATAAAAATAATAATAGCAGGTGATCTAGTACCAAAACAATCAAATACAGATCTATTCAACAAAGCTGATATAAAGTCTTTGCTTGGGGATGAACTACATGCAATTTGAAATTCTGTTGATATGAGGATTTTTAATTTAGAAGTACCTCTCACAGATAAAGAAGCACCTATAGCATATATATATACCCTTTGTTAGAATTGATTTATATGATGTAAGGAATAAACTCTTATTTGGAGAGATAACTTTATTTCTAGTAAGTGGATATATGGATTTTAAAAATGAAGAATTAAATGCTTTATTAGGTAGTTGGATTGAAATTAATTAAACATAATACTTATTATTACATGAAGTTTTCGCTTCACAATAATAGATATTGTCGATGAGAGGGAAATAGTGAATGAATAGCAAAAAAAAAGTTTTTGAAAATTCTTTTTTATATACCTTTAGTAAATTATTGGTAAAAGGAATAAGTTTTTTGCTTTTACCAATATATACGATGTACTTGACACCAGAAGATTATGGTATTACAAATTTAGCTGCTAGCTTTACTCAAGTTGCAACGTTTATTATTGCTATGTCTTTGCATGTAGCAATAATACGCTTTTATGCTGAACTTAAAGAAGATAAAATGCGTCTTAAAAGATTCTATGGAACAATCATTACTTTTATTAGTATTTCTGGATTAGTTTTTTTCATTGTTAGTATGCTTTTTAAAAATTTTATCGTAGATCTTTTTTTTGATGGAATACCTTTTTTCCCATACATATTATTAACAATAGTAACTTTGACATTTTATACTCTGCATACAATACATGGAAGAATAATTGAAAGTATGCAGCAGGGTAAAAAACTAACAATAATAAATTTAATAGTTTTTGGCCTGCAGGTCAGTATAAATATATACTTGATAGTTGTATTAGAATTGGGTGCCTTAGGTATACTTTTAGGTTCATTTGTTGTTAATCTAGGATATGTCATATATATGATGATTGACTTGAAAAGGAGAGATTTAATTGTATTTTGTGTTGATTTGGAGCTTTTGAAGGAATCTTTAAGTTATTCTATCCCTTTAATGCCACATCATTTATCAACAAGTATTGCAACATTTGCATCGAGAGTTTTCATAAACAAAAGCACAACTTTAGCAACTGTTGGATTATATAGTGTGGCTTGGCAATTTGGAGGACTGATTGATATAGTCCAGTCTTCTGTTCATAGAGCATTTACTCCTTGGTTTTATAATTTAATGAATGTTAGAAATGAAAAGAATATTAATGAAATTAAGGAGTTTTCATACATACTAATAACTCTCTATTCATTGATGTATGTAATTATTGGGCTATTTTCTCAAGAAATAATCATATTTATGACTACAAGCAAATACATAATGGCGTGGACTGCTATACCTATTCTAGTTATGGCATTTTCCGTAAAATCAATTTATTATTTTTATGTATCTGTTCTTTTTTATTATAAAAAAGCTTCAAAAAAAATCTTTATAGCTACTCTTATAGGTAGCTTCGCTGATATTTTTCTTGCTTTCATTCTTGTCCCAATTTTAGGCATGTATGGATCAGCAATATCATTTTTACTGGCTAAAATTATTGTTGTAGTTATTGTTGTAAAAATGAGCATAGGATATGATAACATTGGATATAAATTATTTGATATGATTAAGATAATTTTGTCAAGTTTCGTTTTTATGGTTGTGGGTTTATATTTTAGTTACACTAAATTTCTATTAGTATTCAGTTGGTATAATCTGGGTTACAAGATATTAGTTTTAATAATATATATTTTGTACATATACATCAAAAATAAGAGCCTAATAAATGAATATATAAAATTAATTATTTTAAAGCTGCAAGAATCAAATAGAGATAATAAAAGTAATAGTTGATTAGTTATTTTAATCACACTAATAGTATTAATTTGGTTTTTAAAATGTTATTAAAAAGAGAAGGTGAAAAAAATGAGAAAAATAAAAACAATAATAAAAAACATTGTTCTTTCAAATAAAGTTACCGCAAAGCATTACTTTAAAAAGCAATATAGTAATGATATTAGTGATGATTTATTGTTTTCAAAGATAAAGCAGATAGCTCATCGATATGATCATAAATTTTTAAATTCTATGCTAGTAAATAAAGAAGATATTTACGAAATGGAGTATTTACTAGAGATTGCAATTGATAGAAATTTAAAATTTGATGATTCTTTATTGTGGGCGCTTAGTTTGCACAAAATGGCACAATTAGATGCAGTGAATTCATATATGTTTAAGAAAAAGGAAACAGATAAAAATAGTTATGAATCTGAAATTTCAAAAATCATTAAAGAAAGAAGAAGTGTTAGAAAGTGGAATGAAAATAAAGTGAAAGTGGAATTAATTAAAGAAATAATAAAGACTAGTCTTTGGGCACCATCTTCGTGTAATCGTCAACCGGTAAGAGTAATTATATTAGATGAAGAGCAAAAAAAATTCATTAAAAAATATTTTTCCGGGACTTTTTGGCATGATGCTCCTGTGCAGGTATTGATAATGTGTAATAGTAGTGCATATTCAAAAACTGATGAGCTATTTCCATATTTAGACGGTGGTGCTTTTATACAAAATATGCTATTACTCCTTCATGAAGCAGGTCTAGGATCTTGTTGGCTAGGATTTAAAAAATGGAATATAAAGAATGAAATTTTCTGCGAAACAAATGAATATGATGAGTTTTATAATTATTTTAGATTAGAAAAAGAACTAGTTCCAATAAGCATGGTAGTTGCAGGAAACTACGAAGTTATTCCAAACGCACCAGCACGACAATCTTTAAATACTGTTATTATAGGAGGCGGGAAATGAAAATCGGAATATTAACTTATTTTTGGGCAGAAAACCCAGGTACTTTTTTGCAAGCATTTAGCACTTACAAAGCAGTAAAAAAAACCTTTCCTAATGATAACGTTGAAATGATAAATGTAAAGTTGAGAAAAGAGCGCTTTGTTGTTGCAAAGTCATATTTGTTATCTCCTAAAACATTTATAAAAGCATATTGTAGATTTCATAATTATAGGAAGTCAATAAAAAAAATGAATCTTTCTACTGGTGGTTATGTAGGTAAAGACTCTAAGAAAGCTCTTGATTATATTAAAGAACAAAACTATGATGTGATTTTTGTAGGCAGCGATACAATTTTCAAAATATATGACTGGAATATTGAAAATGAAGATTTACCAGTATACTATTTAAATGAAATAAACGCAAAGAAAGTAGTTCTTTCAGGCTCTTGTGGTTCAACTTCAATAAATGAATTTCCAATTAAAATGAAAAAAATGGCTCAGAGATGTTTAAATGATTTTTCGAAATTAGGGGTAAGAGACAATAATACTTTAGAATTGTTTTCAGAATTAAAGTTTAATAAGAACAAACTTGAAATAATTCCAGATCCAACATTTTCTTATAAAATAGATTTAGAGAAAGCTCGGAAAGCTTTGTTAAAAGAGAAATATGATTTTAGGAAGAAAACAGTGATTATTAATTTACCTGGTAATTTTGAATACTTGGATAAGACTATTGAATATTTTAAAAACAGAAATTGGAATATTATCACTTTTAACTATACAAAATATGCAGATTATTGTTTATTTGTTAATCCTGAAGAGTGGGCAGGAATTCCATATTATGTGGATTTGGTTGTAACCGACAGATTTCACGGTTCCGTTTTTAGTATTAGAAATAATACACCTGTAGTTGGGATTGATATGGATCCAGATAGAGTTTCGTTGAATAATTCATCAAAAATCAAAAACTTATTTAGTGAATATGGAATACAAGAAAGTTATGTAAATTTTTTGGATAAACCTTCTGAAGAAGAATTCTTTAAAATTATAGGTAAGACTATAAATATACAAGTAAACTTCAAAGATATCAATTTAGAAAAAGAAGCGGAATATATGAATTTTTTACATCAGTGCTTATAAATTATTATAATTATAATGCGCTTAATTTTTAAATGGAAAAGAGGTAACCAAATATGAAAACAATCTTAATAACAGGAGCAGCAGGCTTCATAGGTTCTAACTTAGCCAAAGCTCTAATTTCAGATAATAAAATAATAGGATTTGACAATGTTAATGACTATTATGATGTGAATTTAAAGAAGTATCGTTTATCTCAGCTAAACTCCCATCCTAACTTTACATTTATAAAAGGTGATTTAGCAGATAAACAAGCTGTTGATTCTATATTTGAGCAGTACAAGCCTGATATAGTTGTTAACCTAGCTGCTCAAGCTGGTGTTAGATATTCAATCGATAATCCTCAAGCTTATATTGATTCTAACTTAACTGGATTTTTCAATATTTTAGAGGCATGTCGTAATCATCCAGTAGAGCATTTAGTTTATGCATCTTCATCATCTGTTTATGGCTCTAACAAAAAAGTGCCATATTCTACAGAAGATAAGGTGGACAATCCTGTGTCACTTTATGCAGCGACAAAGAAGTCTAATGAGTTAATGGCTCATGCATATTCTAAGTTATATGATATTCCTGCAACAGGCCTTCGTTTCTTTACGGTTTATGGACCTGCTGGAAGACCGGATATGGCATATTTTAAATTCACTAATAAGCTAGTCAAAGGTGAAATGATTCAGATTTATAATTACGGAGACATGTATCGTGATTTTACATATATTGATGATATTGTAACAGGTGTGATTAATGTCATGAATAAAGCACCTGAACCTAATAAAGATGGTGTGAAATATAAAGTTTATAATATCGGGAATAACAGTCCTGAAAGTTTAATGGACTTTGTAAATATATTAGAACAGAAATTAATAAAATACGGAATTATTGACCATGAAGCAGAAAAAGAATTATTACCTATGCAGCCGGGTGATGTGTATCAGACTTATGCTGATGTTAGTGAATTAGAAAAAGACTTCGGATTCAAACCAAGTACAAGCCTTGAGGAAGGTCTAGATAAATTTGCTGAATGGTATAAAGATTATTATAAGTAGAGAAATAAAGAGTAAGTTAGAGGAGGGCAACCAAGAAATGAAAATTACAATAGCCGGAACAGGTTACGTTGGCCTGTCCAATGCCATACTATTAGCACAACATAATGAAGTCACAGCCTTGGATATTATCCAGGAGAAAGTGGATTTGATTAACAATCGCAAGTCACCAATTATTGATGCTGAAATAGAAGACTATCTTGCTAATAAAGAATTAAATCTTAAAGCGACAACAGATAATTTTGTAGCTTTTAAGGATGCAGAGTATGTAATTATTTCTACACCAACAAACTATGATCCAGAGAAGAACTATTTTAATACAAGAACAGTAGAAGCTGTTATTGCTAATGTACTTGCCATTAATCCTGATGCTGTAATGATTATTAAATCAACAGTACCAGTTGGATATACTGAAAAAGTAAGAGAAATGTTTGATACTGAAAACATCATCTTTTCACCTGAATTTTTAAGGGAAGGAAAAGCACTTTATGATAACCTCTATCCATCAAGGATTGTAGTTGGGGAGGAATCTGAAAGAGCTAAAGTATTTGGTAATCTTTTAGCTGAAGGTGCTATCAAAGAAGATATTGACATGCTGTTTACAGGCTCAACAGAAGCCGAGGCCATTAAGTTGTTTGCAAATACATATCTTGCTATGAGAGTAGCTTATTTTAACGAATTAGATTCCTATGCTGAAGTGAGAGGCTTAAATACTAAGCAGATTATTGAAGGGGTTGGGCTCGACCCAAGAATCGGTAGTCATTATAATAATCCTTCATTTGGCTATGGCGGGTACTGCTTGCCTAAAGATACAAAGCAATTATTAGCTAACTATGAAAAAGTGCCTCAAAATATAATGGGGGCGATAGTAGATGCTAACCGCACAAGAAAAGATCATATAGCCGACATGATTATTAAGAGACAGCCTAAAATAGTAGGTATTTATAGACTTACTATGAAGATGGATTCTGACAATTTCCGTCAGTCTGCAATTCAGGGTGTCATGAAGCGTATTAAAGCTAAAGGCATTGAGGTAGTAGTATTTGAACCTGCTCTTCATGAAGATGAGTTTTATAATTCAAGAGTGATTAAGGACTTTGATGAATTTAAGAAGATTTCTGATGTTATCGTGGCAAACAGACTATCCGACGAAATCAAAGATGTAGTGGATAAGGTCTACACAAGAGATTTATTTAGTAGGGATTAATACGAATTACAATGTGAGGTGACCACAACCAATGAACATATTAGTAACCGGAGGCCTAGGCTTTATCGGCAGCCATACAACTATAGAACTAATTAAAAATAACCATACTGTAATAATTGCAGATAATCTTATCAACTCAAAACTAGAGGTGCTGGACAAGTTATCTACCATAACGGGCATCAGACCAACTTTCTATCAAATCGATGTAACTGATGAAGCAAAGCTAGAGGAAATTTTCGTTAATCATAACATCGATGGTGTGATTCACTTCGCAGGACTTAAAGCGGTAGGAGAGTCTGTCACCAAGCCACTTGAGTATTATTATAATAATCTTGTTTCTACAATGGTACTTAGCAAAATCTGTGTAAAGTATGGAGTAAATAAGTTTGTTTTCAGTTCTTCTGCAACAGTATATGGTGATCAGCCATCGCCGCTGAGAGAAGATATGGAACTGAAGAAAACTACTAATCCATATGGTGAAACCAAGGCGATGAGTGAGAGGATTTTGACAGATACAGCTCATGCTAATAAAGGGTTTGCTGTTAGTGTGAACTTCCTTGATAATTAACTCTCGATTTTTACGTTGGCATGATGCAAGTCGAATAAACGGCTAAAATTAGCGAAAAAGGCTGTCCACTTCAAAAATTAAATCCGAACCATTGAAATGGTAAAATTTGCTAAATATTAAAAAAATATCAACAAAAAAAAGAGCTCCCAGTTACAGAAATTCTCTTCAATGAATGATTATAGATGTAAGCGTCAATCGTAACACACATACCCTAATCAAACAGTTCATGATAGAATCACCCTAAAAGTAGAGGTGATGACCAAATGGATCGAAAAGAAAAACAACAACTCTGGGACCAAAACATTCAAGCTCAGAAGCAAAG